>JAIUOM010000024.1 GCA_020161215.1 Pseudomonadota bacterium | reverse complement strand
CCCGGCGCCGACGCTTCCATCGGCGGCATGGCCGCCACCCGCGCCTCCGGCACCAATGCGGTGCGCTACGGCACCATGAAGGACAATGTCCTGTCGCTGAAGGCGGTGATGCCGAACGGCGAGATCGTCACCACCGCGACGCGCGCCAAGAAATCCTCGTCGGGCTATGACCTCACGCGGCTGCTGATCGGCGCCGAGGGCACGCTCGGGATCATCACCGAACTGACGTTGCGGCTGCAGGGAATCCCCGAGGCGATCGCCGGCGGCATCTGTCCGTTCCCTTCGGTGGAGGCGGCGTGCAACGCGACGATCATGACGATCCAGTCCGGCATTCCGGTCGCGCGCATCGAACTGCTCGACGAGGTACAGATCCGCGCGTGCAACGCCTATTCCAAACTGACTTTGCCGGAAAAGCCGATGCTGTTCGTGGAGTTTCACGGCAGCGAGGCGGGCGTCGCCGAGCAGTCGGAGCGGTTCGGCGAGATCGCGCGCGAACTGGGCGGCGGGCCGTTCGAGTGGACCACCAAGCCGGAGGAGCGCACGCGGCTGTGGCAGGCGCGGCATGACGTCTATTGGGCGGCGAAAAGCCTGCGTCCCGGCTCGCAATGTTTTGCCACCGATGTCTGCGTGCCGATCTCGCGGCTCGCCGATTGCGTCGCCGAAACCTTCGCCGATCTCGATGCAGACCGTGGCGGCGCGCGCCTTGGGAAGCGACTGGATCAGGGTGTTCTGGATGGTTTCCAGATCCTTCCGGTCCTCGGGAGCCTTCTTGTCGTTGATGTAGGGGCGGGGTTCCGCGCATGTCATCCCGATGGGAAGCAGGGCGGCGATCAACCAGTGGAAACTACGACTCATGGCCATGGGATAGCGGCACGCTAGCGTGATCCTGTCTCTCCGGCAACCTGTTGCGCGGGGAGCCTGCGATAAACCGCGAGCCACTCCCGCCCTTCCCTGCCGGGGTAGGCGTTATCCGGCACCCATCCCTGAAGTCGCTCGAACCATGGAGCGAACCTGCGGTCGAGTTCCTCGATGCCACCGGCATCGCCACGGCGCTGATGGGCGATTCGATCGCCACCAACATGTTCGTGCTGGGCTATGCCTACCAGAAAGGCCTCGTGCCGCTCGGCCACGCTGCCATCGAACAGGCCATCGAGCTGAACGGTGCGGCGGTGCCGATGAACCTCGCCGCCTTCCGCTGGGGCCGCCGCGCCGCCGCCGACCGTGCTGCGGTCGAGCTGCTCGTCGCGCCCAAGGACAAGGACAATGTCGTGCGCCTCGCCCCGCGCCTCTCGACCACGCTCGAAGAGATCGTGGCGGCGCGGACGAAGCATCTCACCGGCTACCAGAACGCAGCCCTCGCCCAGCGCTACGCCGCGCTGGTCGAGAAGGTGCGCGTCGCCGAGCAGCTCAAGGGCGGCGGCAACATGGGCCTCGCCGAAGCCGTGGCGCGCTATTACGCCAAGCTGCTCTCCTACAAGGACGAGTACGAGGTCGCGCGGCTCTACAGCGAGGCCGCGTTCCAGGCGAAGCTCGGCCGGCAGTTCGAGGGCGACTACAAGCTCAAGTTCCATCTCGCCCCGCCGCTCTTCGCGCAGCGCGATCCGCAGACCGGCCACCTGATCAAGCAGGAGTTCGGAAGCTGGATGCTGCCGGCCTTCCGCCTGCTGGCGAAGCTCAAGGGCCTGCGCGGCACCGCCTTCGATCCGTTCGGCCGCACCGAGGAGCGCAAGACCGAGCGCCGCCTGATCGCCGACTACGAGACGCTGATCAACGAACTGCTGCAGAGCCTCACGCCGCAGAACCACGCGCTCGCGATCAAGCTCGCCGCGATCCCCGACGAGATCCGCGGGTACGGCCATATCAAGGACGCCAACCTCGCCAAGGCCAAGCGCAAGGAAGCGGAGCTGCTGGCCCAGTGGCGCAATCCCGAGGCGGTGAAGGCGGCGGCGGAGTAAGTGCCGGCGGCATGCGAAGGCGGCCGGCGGATCGGCAGCACGAGCACTTTGCCCACAGCCGGACCTGAAAAAGGCGAGAAGTCACGACATCGCTGCCGTCCTGCCTCGAAAGCGCCCTGCCGATTTGGTGTTGGATTGATGAGCCCACTTGCTGTAGGCCCTTCCGACCTCAGCTTTTCGCCAGAAGGACTTTCGATGGCATCGGTTCGGTACTCGGTCTTGGCGGCTGGCCTGCTCACCCTCGGCCTGTCGGCCTGCGCTGGTTACGAGTTCGCACCTTTCGGGATCGAGAACCCGACCAACCAGGCGATCAACAGGGCCTACAAGGACCGCGATGCCTGCCTGGCCGCCCAGGTGAACAGCAACGGCGCCGACGCGCAGACCGCAGCGACCGCCTGCCAGACGCAGACCAAGAAGCTCGACAGCGTGACCAACCCCCATCGCGATGCGACGGTGACGGCGGCGATCCATCAGGATTCCGCCTTCAGGGCGACCCGCTATGCCAGCCTCGCCCGCCCGGCCGCCGCCAGCCCCACGGCCGTGGCGCAGCCCGCCGTGCAGGCTCCCGCCCCGCTGACGGCCGACGCGCCGGTGCCCTACATGCAATCGATTGCGTCGCCGCGGTAGCGGTCGGCTCATGACGACATCCCCGGCCTCGCGGCGCAAGAGCTTCGTCTACGACGGCCGCGCGCTCGAAATCCGGCTCGTGTTCAGCGACGAGAACTGGACAACCTGGGTCTATGAAGACGGCCACCACCTCGCCGCGGTCGACTCGATCGAACACGGCACCGTCGACGACGGCGTGGCCGAGGGCGCCGACGTCATCGGCGAGCTGCTCGAAGCATCGATGGCGGAAGTGCTGGCCGGCGACATCGAACTGCCGCGGCGTCCAGCTCGCTGACCGTCCGGACTCGCCGCGCGGAACCATTGGGCGCTTAACGCTTCCCGGACGCTCTGCTTGCCGGGCCCGCCTTGCTCCGCCGGGGCAAGTGGACCCAGCCGACGACGAGCACGCCGACAGCGGTCAACAGGCCGCCGATTGCCAGCCCCGCCGGAACGTCGCCCTTGGTGCCTGAGAAGTGCAATGCGCCCGTGCCGAGAGCGATCAGCGCATAGCCGAGCTTGCGTGCCGGATTACGCATGGATCATTTCTTCGTCACGCGACGTTGGCTCTCTTTTCCTTCCCTCCACTGCAACAGGAAGGTCATTCCGCCGACCAAGGCGGAGGGAATCGCGACGAAGGAGCCGCCCAGCGTCAGAAAGCCCGCGATCATGCCGGCATATTCGCCCTGGCGATGAGCAATCGCCATCATGATCGCGCCCGCGACGGCGGCGACAAGGCCGAGCCCGAAGAGAGTCGCCGTGATCTGATACGTGCGGCGCGGGTTGCGCAGCGCAATGGCGCCCCTGCCGCGCTTCTTTTCAAGCACCGGCGCGAAGTGGCGATAGGCCGACAAGCCCTGTGCGCGCGCCGCCTCGGGCACCGGCACACGCAGGCAGGTATAGCGGACGCCGCCGTAGCGGCCCGCCGCGTAGGCGAGCAGGAATTCGAGGCAGTCCGGCGGCCGGCCGGGCCGGGCGGCGTTGTCGAGCCAGCCGATGCTGCGCAGCTCGGGGATGCCGTTCGGGCGCAGCGGGTGATAGGAGCCATCGACGATCAACGCCTTCTCGCCGACGATGATCTCCACGCCCTCGGGGGGCGTCTGCTTGCGGATCCAGAGATCGTTGGCGAGGAACATCGGGTCCGCAACGGCCCGCTCGGCATCGAGCGCGCGGAACCTGTCCCAGTCGGCGGCGCTTGTCTGCCACCGTGCGATCCGGCCGACGCCGGCCAGAAGGCGCGCCCTGCCGATGGCCGTGGGCAGGACTTTCAGCAACAGGAACAGAGTGGAGCAGACAAGCGTCACGAACCCGAGCGCCGTCATGACGCCCGAGATGCCGCCGCGCCCCAGGGCGCTTTCCCACCACACGCCGAGCCACAGCAGCGCGGCGCCCGACAAGGCCGGAGCAGCGAAGAGGATGGCCTTACGGCGCGGGTTCCGCATGAATCCTCCGGCAACACAGCCATTCCTCGAAGGGCGTGCCCACCGCTTCGAATGCCCGGCGACGTCCCTCGATACTGGCGGCGACAGGAACGCCGGCTGCAACCGGCGATCCGGTCTGCCGACACACGCCATCGGGAACCGACGATTGCGTCACGGCCGTCGCTGCCGCGCTATCGCTTCGCGGCGACGCAGGACTTCTCGACAAGCTCGATTGCCTTGGCGGCAGCGGCCCTGTCTGCGGGCGTCGGCACCGCAACCGTCCACGTCTTGTAGCAGGTCGATTGCAACGCCGGCTTGGCCGTCTCGAGATGGACACTGTCGCGGCACAGCCAGGGCGTTTCCGCATCGATGGCGACAGTCCGCACTTCGGGGGCATCGTTTGGCCGGGACGATGCCGATGCGCGATCGTCCGTGCCCGACAGCCAGCGCACCTGCCTGATCTTCGTGAAATCGAACGAAAGCGTGGTGGATTCCGCCCACCCTTTCGGCAGCTGTTTGAGGCTGTGGAAGCGAACGATGCACAGACCGGGCCCAGGCGCGAAGACGCCGACGAACGACAGTTTGTCCGATCGATTTTCGACCACCAGACTGCCGTCGACGAGGCTGCCGGGCAGCGGCTGAGAAGGCGGAGCCGCCGCAATCAACGAAGCCATGGCCCGAAGAACCTTCTCGTCTGCCTTTGCGTGGCCGGCCCCGCCGACGACCGAAATCGCAACAAGAGCACCAAAGGCAGAGCGCACAAACATCCCACACTCCATCGGACCGACCCAAGCCGGGGTTCAATCGGGATATTTGTTCACGCACCCTTCCCCTTTGCAACCGATCCGAGCCCATCGGCGTCGCAGGCGTAATCCGCAAGCAGCGTCGTTCGAGGTTGAGGCTCCTTCAGGAGAAGCGGAGACGGAGCGGTGTCGAGCCGGCGGTGCGGACGCCACAGACGCCGATACGCGCCCGCCTGTCGACCAGTCAGTCCCGCGATCAGTGCCGCCTAGTCGACGTGAACGTTGCCCGCGGCGTCGACCGTCACGCCGACTTCGGTCTGTCCACGACGCGCACGGCCGCGCCACGACCCATCGGCGCTCTTGCTGACGACCTTCACGCTCTTGTAGCCGTCGCGCTCGATCGCCGACTTGGCGAGGCGCGCGCCCTCGTCGTCCTCGGGCGTCGGCGCGGTGGTGGCCGCCGTATCGACGTGCTTGTCAATCTTGTCGTCGCCTGGTTTGCCGGCAATGTCCTCCTTGATCGGCACCGGCGGTCGCGGCGCGTGCCGCAACGGTACGGGCGGCCGCTGAAGCTCCGGCTGCATGGTGGCGGCGATCTTCGTCACGGCGACCGGCGCCGATGTCTTGGCGATCACCGGCGGCGGCGGCTGCGACGAATGCGGCTGCACGGCCGTCACATGCGTCGACGGCTCGGAGGTGGACGTAAAGACATGCGCGCTCGCCACGCCGGCCACCACCAGCGCCGCGCCCATCGCTGCAAGCATTGTCCGAGTCATGGCACCCTCGTCCTCAAAGACTGCTGAGGTCGGCGATGGCACCTGCAATCATGCGCGTGCCGATGGCCATCAGCAGAATGTCGTTGGCAACACGAACGTATTGGTAACCCGAGGGGGCGGGGCTGAGCTGGGCCAGCAACACACCGGGTAGCGGATAGAAAACGATGGCCGCCGGCAGCGGCTGACCCATCACCCACATTTTCTTCGCCTGACCCGGCGGTAGGCAACCATTGTTTTTCTTGGCGAGCCCCGGCGGGCAGCCGGCCGTCGCATACTCTGTGCGGTAGTAGGAATAGACGGCGCTGCGGTCGCGGTCGTGGATGACAATGTTGGCAGGCGCAACATTGCCTTGCGGCCCGCCGACGGACGGATTGCCCGGCCCACGCCCCATGTCGCCTCGCCCCATGTCGCGGTTGCCCTTGCCCGGCCCCTGGCCCTGACCTTGCCCCTGACCCTGACCCTGACCTTGGCCTTGCCCCTGGTTTTTGCCTTGGCCTTGACCCTGTCCTTGGCCCTGAGCCTGGTTTTGCCCCGGGCCGCGGCCATTGTCCTTATCCTTGTCCGCCCAGACGGGCGTCGCGAACAGAGCACAGACTGAAACCGCGAGGGCAATCTTCGTCATCTTCATTGTCATCCTCCACCGCATTCGGGACTCAACGCGGAAAATGGGGCAAAGGGCAGGCTCCGCAGCGACATTTCGACAATAGCTTTTTCCCTGTGTCCGGCAGGTCACAGATAAATCACCATCCTTGTGGGAAATGAAATCGGCCTGCCGCTGCGAACGAGAATCGCTGACATGGCTGAAATCGTTGCAGCTCAAGCTTCTGGCGCCTTGTTCGACGACGAACGAAGGGGTTTCAAACCGCACCGACTGTGCTGGCTGTTTGTCTTGCTGCCCCGGTCGAAAGGTGGAGAAGTGGCGACGGGGAGGATGAATGCCACGTAGTCTCGATGCTCCGCTCAGTCCGAACGAGGAAATCACCCTGCGCCGGGTCGCCCTCGGCATTTCGTGCGTCCGGGAGCTTTCGCAGCGCGACCTCGTGCGGCTGAAGACGCTGGCGCTGGTCGAGATGACGGGCGATCGGCTGCATCTCACGGCCGATGGCCAGCAGCGCTACAATATGCTTCCCCGCGCCACGTCGCTGGCGGCCGCGCCGACCTACGAAGAGCTGATGAGCGCGCTGGCGGAGCGTCTGCGCAAGGAACGCGGCCAGAGCGAAACCGAGCGCTGACGCCCGGGCCTGCGGATCAGGGCGAGACCTTGGCGCAGCCCGCGCCCTGCCAACGATAGCCCTGCGCCGCCCCGCCGACCATCGTCCATTCGACGATGCACCCCTGGCGGACCAGCGTGGGCGGAAATCCGCCCATCGGCATCCACATCCCGCCGCCCCAGCCCCGCCCCCAGCCGCCGAAGCGGCCGTAGTAGAGTGGCGGCATGCCGGGATCGATGTAGGACGTGTCCCAGCGCCACTGCAGGACCTTGCTGCCATCTTCGAGCTGGTAGCTGTTGTCGGGGATGCGCCCCATGCCGTTCAACAATGCGGCCTCGGGCGTGCCCGCCATCTCGCGCAGGCGATTGTCGAACACCGCCTCGCGCTCTTCCTTGGTCGCGCATCCCGCCTGCGAGAGCAGGAGAAGAACCATGGCCGTCGAGAGCCCGCGAGGCATGTCGACCTCCAAAAACATCACGGCACGAAACGGCCAGAGCCTAGGCTCGGCGAGCGCGCCGCTCCAGCCTAACGCGGCAGGGAGTCGAAATAGTCCTTGCACGCTTGCGTGATCTGGTTGGTGCGCTGCATCTCGCAGGGGCGCTGGCGTTCGAGCAGGACCATGCCGGCATAGAAGATCATGACGCCCAGGATCCAGCCGGTCATCGACCAGGACAGCGCCTTGTCGAGCCGCTCGCTCCACGACGGGCCAGTGAACAGCTTGAGCACCATGACGGAGAGCGGAATCGTCGCCATGCCGCAGGCGACGAACAGCAGGACATAGTCCCCCGGCCCCAGCCCTTGCGGCCCCACCCCGTTCGGCACGGTGCTACCAGCTCAGCTTGGGCATCTGGATCGGGCCGGTCTTCTTCGGCGTCCAGCCGCGCGCTTCCATGCAGCGCGCCACCAGCCGGTCGAAGTTGTTCTGGTAGCCCTGGTTGTCCATCGTCCGGTAGAGGTCCTGCTGGCCGAAGCGGTCGCGCTCGCCGGAGAACACGGCGCGGCGCTGGTCCTCGATGTTGCGCTCCTGGCCGGCGACGTTCTTGGCCTGCGCCCGGCACTGCCCTTCGTCGCGGGCATACTGCTCGGCCATGGTGGCGTCCTGCTTGCCTTCCTTGGTGAAGGTCTTCGGCGCACAGGCCCCCAGCAGGAGAACCGCCGCAAGAGCGACGAGCGCGCGCCTCACTTGACCCCCGCCAGCGCGGCCTCGATGGCCTTCAGCGCATCCGGCGCCTTCGTGGCGTCGGGGCCGCCGCCCTGCGCCATGTCGGGACGGCCGCCGCCGCCCTTGCCGCCGAGTGCGGCGACGCCGGCCTTCACCAGCTCGACCGCACTCAGGTTCTTCGACAGGTCCTCGGTCACGCCGACCACCGCCGACGCCTTGCCGTCCTCGACGCCGATCAGCGCCACGACGCCCGAGCCCAGCTTCTTCTTGAACTCGTCGGCCATGCCCTTGAGGTCCTTGCCGGGCACGCCGTTCAGCACGCGGCCGATCAACTTGACGCCGCCAACATCGCGCACCTCGTCGGCCGCAGTGCCGCCGCCCGAACCGCCGCCGCCCGCCAGGGCCAAGGCCTTGCGTGCCTCGGCCAGTTCGCGCTCGATCTTGCGCTGGCCCTCGACCAAAGCCGCCAGCCGCGCCGGCAGATCCTCCGCCCGCACCTTCAACGTCGCCGCCGCCTCGGCCAGCAGCTCGGCCTGGTGACGGACATGGGCCTCGGCCGCATGACCGGCCAGCGCCTCGATGCGCCGGACGCCCGCAGACACCGCGCCCTCGCCCACGATCTTGAACAGGCCGATATCGCCGGTGCGCCGCGCATGGGTGCCACCGCAGAGTTCGACCGAGTACTTGTCGCCACCCTCGTCGCTGCCCATCGACAGCACGCGCACTTCCTCGCCGTACTTCTCGCCGAACAGCGCCATGGCGCCGGCCGCAATCGCCTCCTCCGGCGTCATCAGCCGCGTCAGGACCGCCGAGTTGTGGCGGATGCGGTCGTTGACCTCGTCCTCGATGCGCTTCAGCTCCTCGGCCGACACCGCCTTGGTGTGGCTGATGTCGAAGCGCAGACGGTCGGGCGCGACCAGCGAGCCCTTCTGCGTCACATGCTCGCCGAGATGGCGGCGCAGCGCCTCGTGCAGCAGATGGGTCGCCGAGTGATGCGCGCGCAGCTGGGCGCGGCGGATCGGATCGACCGTCATCACGAGATCGTCGCCGACCTTCAGTTCGCCCTTCACGACCTTGGTGTGATGGACATGGAGATCGCCCACCATCTTCTGCACGTCGAGCACGTCGCCCTGGTTGGCGCCGCTGACCAGCCGGCCCTGATCGCCCTGCTGGCCGCCGGACTCGGCATAGAACGGCGTCTGGTTGGTGATGATCCAGCCGGTCTGGTTGGCCTTGAGCGAGGAGACTTCCTTGCCGTCGAGCAGGATCGCCTTGATTTGGCCCTCGGCGCGCTCCGTGTCGTAGCCCAGGAACTCGGTGGCGCCGGCCTTCTGGCGCACGTCGAACCAGATCGCCTGATCCGCCGTCTCGCCGGAGCCCGCCCACGCCGCGCGCGCCTTGGCGCGCTGCTCTTCCATCGACTTCTCGAAGCCGTCGGTGTCGACCGCGATGTTGCGCGCGCGCAGCACGTCCTGCGTGAGGTCGAGCGGGAAGCCGAACGTATCGTAGAGCTTGAAGGCGACCTCGCCCTTCAGCGTGCCGCCGGCGCTCAGCCCCCTGGTCTCGTCTTCCAGCAGCTTGAGGCCGGTGCCGAGCGTCTTCTTGAAGCGCGTCTCTTCCAGCTTCAGCGTCTCGGTGATCAGCGCCTGCGCGCGGCCCAGCTCGGGATAGGCGTCGCCCATCTCGTGCACCAGCGTCGGCACCAGCTTGTAGACCACCGGGTCCTGCGCGCCGAGGATGTGCGCATGGCGCATGGCGCGGCGCATGATCCGGCGCAGCACGTAGCCGCGGCCTTCGTTGGACGGCAGCACGCCGTCGGCGATCAGGAACGAGGTGGCGCGCAGGTGGTCGGCGATCACCTTGTGCGAGGCCGCCTGCGGGCCGTCGGGATCGACGCCGGTCGCGTGCGCCACCGCCTCGATCAGCGCGCGGAACAGGTCGATGTCGTAGTTGTTGTGCTTGTGCTGCAGGACCGTCGCCAGCCGCTCCAGGCCCATGCCGGTGTCGATCGAGGGCTTGGGCAGCGCGACGCGCTCCTCCTTGGTCACCTGCTCGAACTGCATGAAGACCAGGTTCCAGATCTCGATGAACCTGTCGCCGTCCTGGTCGGGGCTGCCCGGCGGACCGCCGGGGATGCTCTCGCCGTGATCGTAGAAGATCTCCGAGCACGGGCCGCAGGGGCCGGTATCGCCCATCGCCCAGAAATTGTCCGAGGTCGGAATGCGGATGATGCGGTCGTCGCCGAGACCCGCGATCTTCTTCCAGTGGCCCGCCGCCTCGTCGTCGGTGTGGAACACCGTGACCAGCAGCTTGTCCTTGGGCAGGCCGTAATCCTTGGTCAGCAGGTTCCAGGCCAGCTCGATGGCGTGTTCCTTGAAATAGTCGCCGAACGAGAAGTTGCCCAGCATCTCGAAGAAGGTGTGGTGGCGGGCGGTGTAGCCGACGTTCTCCAGGTCGTTGTGCTTGCCGCCGGCGCGCAGGCAGGCCTGCACGCTGACCGCGCGCACGTAGGGGCGCTTGTCGGCGCCCAGGAACACGTCCTTGAACTGCACCATGCCGCTGTTGGTGAACATCAGCGTGGGGTCGTTGCCCGGCACCAGCGGGCTGGAAGGCACCACGGTGTGGCCCTTGCTTTCAAAAAAATCGAGAAAACTCTTGCGGATGTCCGCGACGGACATGGGGGGGGTGGCGGTTTTCATAAGGTTTTTGGCCGGATGCCGGCGTGGATAAATCGTGGTCAGCTCAGCAATTGATAGCGCAGGCCGGTGAATTTGGCAAAGTCTTTGTCAAAGGTCAGCACCTCGGCCTGGTGTTCGATGGCCAGGGCGGCAATGTGGGCGTCGTTGGTCAGGTTGCCGGCGGTGCCGGCTTCGAGGAGCAGGCGCGAGACGATGTCCAGGTGGCGCGGCCCCGGGTCGAGCACACGCACGGCCGGATGATCCAGCCAACCACGCACGAAGGCCAGCGCCTGAGCCGGATCCAGCGGCTCGCTCATGATGACCGAGCGGGTGGCCAAGCGGACAAACCCAACCAGGGCCAGCCACGCCATGCCCACGCCGTGCGCGCCAGCAACCGAATCGTCCAGCGATTGGCGCGCGACCGCGTGAAACGGGCTGTTCTTGTTGACGGCGAACAGCAGCACGTTGGTGTCTGGCAGCTTCACTCTGGGCTGTTTTTCTTTTTGGCGACGATCTCAGCCTCCAGACGACGGGTGAGCTCCAGAAAATGCTGATCTTCCATCTCGCCCACGAGCTGATTGGCCTTGGTCAGGTCCACCAGCGGCACCCCCATGTCGTAGGTCTTCTGGATGAACGGCGGGATGTCTTTGGCCGCCACCTCCGGCTTGGCATGCAGCGGCACGATCTTGGCCACCGGCTTGTTGTGGCGGGTAATGATGACTTCCTCGCCCCGCTCGGCGCGGGCGACGTATTCGGACAGGTGGGTCTTGGCCTCGAACAGGCCAACGGCGGCGGTGGACATGGCGGGCCCCAGGAAGTTGGTTGAATCAACCAGATTTTAGCCGAAGACGCGCCGGCAGCGCGGGTGGGCTTCAGCCCGCGCTGCGCAGTTCGGGAAACAAATTGCTGTAAATTTGGTAGCGGCTTGGGCTGATTTCGCCAGCCTGGGCGGCCAAAATCACCCCGCAGCCAGGTTCGTGCAAATGGCTGCAGTTGTAGAACTTGCAGCCGGCCACGTGCGGCTTGAAGTCGGGCATGTAGGCGCCGAGCTGCATCGGGTCGATGTGGTGCAGGCCGAATTCCTGGAAACCGGGGGAGTCGATCAGCGCGCTTTGGTGCTGCGCATCCATCCAGTACCAGCGCGTGCTGGTGGTGGTGTGGCGGCCGCTGCCCAGGGCTTGGGAGATTTCGCCGGTCTGGGCCCCCGCGCCGGGCACCAGGCGGTTGATCAGGGTGCTTTTGCCGGCGCCCGATGGCCCCAGGATCAGCGTGACGCGGCCTTGCAGGTGTTCGGTCAGGGCGTGCAGGCTGGCCTGGTGCGCGCCCGGAGGGCCTTCGCGCGGCTTGGCGGCCAGCGGCAGCACCGGGTAGCCCATGGCACGGTAGGGGGCCAGGCGCTCCCAGGCCTGGGCGAAGGCGCCTGCCAGGTCGGCCTTGTTCAGCACGATCAGCGGGTCGATGTGCTCGGCCTCGCAGGCGATCAGCGCGCGCGCCAGCTGCTGCTCGGAGAAGTCGGGCTCGGCCGCCACCAGGATCAGCACCTGGTCCAGGTTGGCGGCAAAGGATTTGGTGCGCAATTCGTCCTGCCGGTACAGCAGGTTGCGCCGCTCGGTGATGCGCTCGATGGTGCCTTCGTCCTGCGAGGGCAGCCATTGCACGCGGTCGCCGACCACCACCGTCAGTTTCTTGCCGCGCGGGTGGCAGATGACGTGCTGGCCGCCAGACGCCTCCACCACGCAATGGCGGCCGTGGGTGGCGATGACCAGGCCTTCGCGCAGGGCCAATAACGCTTCTGATTTGATAGCTGCTCTGGATTTGTTCACGCCGGCCAACGCCTGTTTTGACTGCCCAACATAGGCTCAGGCCGCCTGCACCCGGGCGCCCATGCGGGCGATGCGTTCGCTGGCCGGCGGGTGCGAATAGTAAAAGCGCACGTACAGCGGATCGGGCGTGAGCGTGCTGGCGTTGTCCTGGTACAGCTTGACCAGGGCGTTGGACAAATCCTGCGCGCTGGCCTGGGCCGCGGCGAAGGCGTCGGCCTCGAATTCGTGCCGGCGCGACAGCCGCGCCATCAGCGGCGACAGAAAGAAGCTGAACACCGGCACCGCCAGCAGGAACAGCAGCAGCGCCAGCGCATGGTTGGGCACGGCGCCGCCCAGCGCGGCCGGCAGATTCGGCGTCACGCCCAGGCCGGCGTAGAACCAGCTTTGCTGCGCCAGCCAGCCCAGCAGCGCCAGCCCCAGGCCGCTGAAGGCAAACAGCCCGGCGATGCGCTTGGCCACGTGCCGGTGCCGGAAATGGCCCAACTCGTGCGCCAGCACAGCCTCGACCTCGGGCGGGGTGAGCTGGTTCAGCAGGGTGTCGAAGAACACCACCCGCTTGGCGCGCCCAAAGCCGGTGAAATAGGCGTTGGCGTGGGCGCTGCGGCGGCTGCCGTCCATCACGAACAGGCCTTGCGCCGCAAAACCGCAGCGCGCCATCAGGCGCGTCACGCGTTCTTTCAGCGCCGCGTCCTCCAGCGGCTGGAACTTGTTGAACAGCGGGGCGATGAACATCGGGTAGATGACCATCATCAGCAGACTGAAGCCCATCCACAGGCCCCAGGTCCACAGCCACCACCAGTCGCCGGTGGCCTGCATCAGCCACAGCACCAAGGCCGCCAGCGGCACGCCGATGGCCACGCCCAACAGGGTGGATTTGAGGAAGTCGGCCAGCCACAGCGCCGCCGTCATCTTGTTGAAGCCAAAGCGCTGCTCGATGACGAAGGTCTGGTAGAGCGAGGCGGGCAGATCGATGGCGCCGTTGATCACCGTGAAGGCCACCAACAGCGCCAATGGCTGCAGCAGCGGGCGCGGGCCGAGCAGTTCAAGCAGCGCGGCGTTCAGCGCGTCGAGCCCGCCGAGCACGGTCCAGCCCAGCAGCACGGCGGCGGCCAGGGCCAGCTCCAGCAGACCGAAGCGCAGCCGCGCCACGGTGTAATCGGCCGCGCGCTGGTGCGAGGCCAGGGTGATGGCGCTGGCGAATTCGGCCGGCACGGCGCCACGGTGGCCGGCCACGGCGCGGATCTGGCGCGAGGCCAGCCACAGCTTGACGAGCAGGTTGGCCAGCAGCGCGGCACAAAACAGCAGGGTGGTGGCCAGGGCAGAGGAGAGGGTGTCGGTCACGGAATGGGCAGAGCGGGGGAATTCCCCCAAGTTTAGGGCGCCTGGGGGCGAGGCAAGTTACACCCGGGGAACGAGCGTGGACAATCGGGCCCCATGACCGATACCGCCACCGATACCGCCGTCGCCGCCAACGACACGCCCACCCTCGCCAAATCCGACCAAAACCTGGTCTGGCTGGACTGCGAGATGACCGGGTTGGACCCGGAAAAAGAACGCCTGATCGAGATCGCCGTGGTCGTCACCGGCCCGCAGCTGACGCCGCGCGTGGAGGGGCCGGTGCTGGTGATTCACCAAGACGATGCGGTGCTGGACGCCATGGACGCCTGGAACAAGGGCACGCACGGACGCAGCGGCCTTACCGAGCGGGTGCGCGCCTCGACGCTCGCCGAGGCCGGCGCGGAAGATCAGTTGATCGCGTTTCTGGAGCGCTACGTGCCCAAGGGCAGCTCGCCCATGTGCGGCAACACCATCGGGCAGGACCGGCGCTTTCTGGTCAAGTACATGCCGCGGCTGGAGGCGTTTTTTCATTACCGCAACATCGACGTCAGCACCCTGAAGGAGCTGGCGCGGCGCTGGCGCCCCGAAGTGGTGGACGGCTTCAAGAAGCAGCAGGCGCACACCGCGCTGGCCGACGTGCACGAGTCCATCGACGAACTCGAGCACTACCGGGCCAACTTCATCCGTGCATAGGGCCGCCCAGCCAGGTTAACGGTTGTTGGCGGTGCGGCCGCGCCGGAACATCTGTTCCAGCGGCGTGGCGTCGGTGTCGGCGGTGCCCGCCAGCACGTTTTCGATCGGCATGGTGCGGGTGTTGGGTTCGGTGTCGGCGAAAATCGGGACCGTCACCGGGGGGCGTTTGGCCTGCCCCTGGTCCAGGGTCTCGTTCAACTGGCTGCGCACCGATTCGAGCCGGCTGAATTCGGACGTGGGCGGCGGCGGCAGCGTGGCGCCACCACCCAGGAATTCGTGACGCAGCGCGCCAATGTCGGGCATGGCGTCGGTGTCGAGCAGGCGGTAGGCGATGCCGCACTGCGGCAGCAGCGAATCCTTGACGGCGCGCTGGGTGCGCGAGAGATTGCGGCCGCCGGATATATCCACGCAGCCGACCACGCGGCCGCCCTCGTTGACGATGGCGAAGGTGCAGTAGGTGCGGTTGAGCAAATCGATCCAGTCGTCGGCCGCGCCGGCCTCGCGCGCCACGGTGTAGCGGGCCAGGGGCAGCTTGGGGGCCACGTGGTATTCAGGAAAGGCCTGCATCAGCCATTTCCAGGCCCGTTTTTCGCTGGCATTGATCAGCGCCCGGGGCAGCATGGGCCACTGCGAGGGCACTTGGCGCGCGCGCCGCGATTGTTCCTGTTCGTCCTGGCGGCGGCTACGCAGCGCATAGACCCAGGCGACGGTGGCACCGGCGACCAGGCACAGCAGACCAATGACCGCGGTCAGCACGACGATGGGGACGGATGTTCCTACCATGTCAACTCCCTGATTGTGTTATTGATTGACGCAACTTTCCAGGTCAAATCCTACTTGAGCTGCTCCCTTTGACGCAAGTTGTTGAAGCTACGTATTCTTATTATTTCACTCCAAGGGCGGCGCTGCTCGAGCCAGCGCCAGGCCAATTCGCCCGCCGCCAGACTGAGCAGCCAAGCCACGATCAGGCCGCCCAGCCGGGCCGCGTCGGAGTTCGGCGCCCAGCGCATGACGGCGGTGGCGACCAGCAAGCTGATCGGGTAGTGCAGCAGGAATACCGCGTAGGAGATGCGCGCCAGCCACTGCATCAGGGGATTCAGCGCCGAGGTTGCCAGTGCCTGGCGCCCTGGTTGCCAGAGCAGCACCAAGGCCGTGGCGCCGGCCAGCAGCACCCGGCCGCGCCAGTCCATCGCCAGGGCCAGGCCCAGCAGACCGGCCAGCAGCAGCGTGGCGCGTGGGCGCCCGTCTTGTCCCCAGGCCGCCAGCACGCCCAGACCGTAGGCGCCAAAGAAAAAGGGCGCCCACATATCCCCATCGGGGCGCAGGTTGAAGTACAGCAGCGAGGCCACCACGGCGCCCACCAGCAGCGCCAAGCCGGTCGCGCTCTTGCCGCGCGGTGCCAGCACCGCCAAGGCGCCGAGCAGGGCGAACAATTGCAGGTCAATGGCCACGTACCAGACACCGGCGCTGAGCGCCGGCTGGCCGACGATGTCTTGCAGCATCAGCAGGTTGGCCGCCAATTGGGCCAGGGTGGGCGCGGCGGGGGTGTCGGGATCCTGCATGCCCACCCGGGCCACGGCGGCACACAGCAGGGCAGCCAGCAAGGCCAGCAGGTAGGTGGGCGCCAGGCGCGTCCAGCGCTGCGCGACCCGGCCAGGCCAGTCGCGCGCGAGCAGCCGAGGTCGGCCGGGGGAGGGCCACAGACTGCGCGCGGCCAGGTAGCCGCTGATGACCAGAAACACCTGCACGGCCCACAGCGCCCGTTGGTCCAACCAGTCCGCCACGGTGGGCAGGCGTTGGCGCAGGGCCGCGGGCAGCGGCCCGTAGTGCGCCAGGTGGTGCCAGACGATCAACTGCGACGCGATGGCCTTGCCCCAATCGATCCAGGGCAAGGGGGCGGTGGCGGCGGTCGGGCGCATGGCGAATGGGGAGGGTGGGGGGTGGGCGCGCGGTCAGGGCGGCGGAGTCTGACGCGGGCAACCCTCAATTACACCGCATGGTCGTGCAAATAAGCGCCCACAGGCGTGATATTTTGAAACCCGCCGTCGGCGCCGCGGGTGAGGTGCCGGACTCAGGGAAACTCAAGGAGCGGGCGTTTTTTGAGGCGTTTTGCAACAATTGTTGCCGGTTAATTCCCGGTGATTCGCGGCACTGCCGGTCGGCCGGCGCGATTACAACCAACCTCGGTTCTTGGCCAGCATCACGGCCTCGGTGCGGCTGCGCACGGCGAGCCTGCGGTAAATGCTTCGGGTATGGCACTCGACCGTGTGCGCGGACAAGCCGAGTGCCGTGGCAATCTCGCGGTTGGTCTTGCCTTGCGCCACGGCGTGAAGAATCTCGAACTGCCGGGGGCTGAGCTGGCTGCCCCGCGGAGCGCCTTGGGGGGCGCCGCCGGTGAGGGGCAGCGACGGGCCACTCGTCTGAAGCAGGCTCAGGATGCGGCTGGCCACCAGCGGATCGATGGGCGCGCCGCCGCGCTGGATGCTGGACAGCGCCCGTTCCATTTCCTCGTCATCGACGTTTTTCAGCAGGTAGCCTCGGGCGCCGGATCGAATCGCGGCAAGAATGGTGTCGGTATTCCCCCAGTCGGAAATGACGACGCTGACGATGGACGAACGGCCATGCTGAATTTCGGCCAACAGATCCAGACCGGAGCCGTCGGGCAGGTGCATGTCCACCAGGGCCAGTCCGACCGGGACGCGCTGGAGCATCTGGCGCGCCGCCAGCAGATTCATGGCGTGGTGTACCGGGGTGCGGGGGTAGACGCACGACAGCAGATGGATCAGGCGCGCTGCCGCGGAGGCGTTGTCTTCCACCAGCAAAATGGCGGCGGGCGTGGGGGGATCGTCGTCCAGGAGCAGGTCGTCGTCGTGCGTGTTCACGGTGCGCTGCTCGGGCCGGAAAAAGGCGGGATTTGGCCGACGGACAGCCTGTCGGCTGGGTGCGGCAGGGCGGTCAACCTTGGGGCAGGCGCCGCAGCGCTTCCTCCTGGGTCTCCACCACGTCGAGAATGTTCAAAAAACCGCTGATCTGGAACACCTCGTGGACCTGCGGCTGCATGCCGTACAGCACCAGCTTGCCCGACACCGGCTTCAGACGCTTGGCGGCCACCAGCACGACCCGCAGGCCGGCGCTGGAGATGTAGTCCAGTTGCGTGAAGTCGAACAGCAGCCGGTGCTGGCCTTGCTCAATCAGTGCCACGATGTCGCTTTCGGCGGTTCCCGCGTTGCCGCTGTTGAGCTGGCCAGACAGAATGATCAGCCGCGCGTTGTCGAGGGGTTCGTGTTGAAGCATGAAAAATAGGAAGCAAAGGGTTGGCGGCAAAGCCGTTCGGGCCAGGACATGATAACGTTGCCCCATGGTTCATGCCTATCCGTCAGCCGGGGCCGGGTCGCCATGAGCCGCACCCCGTGCGGCGCGGACGCGCTTGACATCCTCGCGCGGCTGGACCAGATCGCGGTCGCGTTGAGTTGGCTAGAGCAGTTGGCCGAGCGGGATGACTGGCCTTCACGCGTCACCTTCGGACTGACCCTCAGCGCGGATGAGGCGTTGACGAACATCGTGACGCACGCGTTCGGAGCCGAGGGGAGCGCCGACCGCCGGCTGCGCCTCAGGTGCTCAAGTCTTTCCGACCGCATCGTCCTGCGCATCGAGGACGACGGCCTGGCGTTCGACCCGACCACGGCCGTGCCAGACGCCGTGGCCGAGTCGGTCGAAGAGGCGGGGGTTGGCGGCCATGGTCTGCGGCTGATGCAGCATTACCTGCAAGCGCTGGACTACACCCGTGAGCAGGACAAAAACGTGCTGACCCTGGTTGCCAGCCGGACTTGAGGGGCTTGGCCGGACCCGTGCCGCGCGGCGTGTCCGCCACAGCCGATCAGAGACCGCCGGCGCTTGGGGGGTGTTTATCCCAGCGCCTGCTTCAGCCAGCCTTCGACGACCTCAGGTGGAACTGGCGATGCGCCCCGTGACTGGGCCTCAAGGAAGCGCTGTTCGAGCTGCCTGTCAATGTGTTCGCGCTGCGCAGGGAGCAAGCTCAAGCCTGCGCGCTCCAGGCTCGCGCAGACCCGGCGGAACTGGGGGCCATCGGCCACCGCGGAAAACTGCAGGCGGGTGAAAAAATCGACCCCTGACAGGGCCTTGTGCCCGGTTTCCGCCATGTCCAGCGCTTGTGTCACGGTGCGCGAGGACAGCGGTTGACCAGGGGACGGTTGAAGATCGAGTGCACGGGCGACGGCCTGACTGATGCCGCTGGAAAAAGACTGCTGTAGCGCCTGGACAAATACTGAAGTGGCGTCCGGTGGCACCTCGTCAGCGCTGACCCAGGCCACCTCGCGGCGGCTCTGCGGCATGACCCCCACGCCATGCACGCGCCAACTGCTGTCGTCCAGCGTGACGTGCACGGCATCGTGGCGGGATGCCTCTTGCCGGAAGGCGTCCAGCAACGGGGTGCCGTTCGCGCCGGGCGGTGGGAGGGGGTTTTGGATGCTCAAGATACTAAGGGGACATCGGACAGGCCGTTAAGGGCCAGGACCTCTGGCGGATCGTTCAGGCACTGAGTAACCCGAGCACAAGCTTAGTTCCATCAAATCGCATAATTTTTGACCAATTTCTGCTCTCGCGTCAAAAAGGCATGTAAATTCGGAGTCAGATCAAGAAACTCGAAGAAATGACTTGAAACATAAGAATAAGTGTGTCCTACCGGATTTCAGGGATGCCGGGGTGCTATCGCAAAGATAGTCTCGAATGGTCATGTGTCCTTCGTCCTTGTCCGTAACAGAATGTGGTGTGAGTGCGCCCTGTCCAGATGCTGTTGCCCTGGACTGCCTTCAGGCGGAAGACCGTGACATCGAAGTCCAGGGGGATGGCCAACGCGAACTGTTGTTCCGCGACCTGGTACGGGCGCACTGGACACGGCTGCATCGTTTCATCATCAAAAACATCGGCCATTCGGACGATGCCGAGGATCTGACCCAGCAAGCTTTCGCGGAAGCCGTGAACTCCTACGCCGGCTTCCAAGGCAAATCCGAGCTTTCCACCTGGCTCTACGGCATTGCCATGAATCTGGTGCGCAACTACCTTGCGCGTGCGCCCCATCGCCGTTACGACTTCAGTGCGGATGCCGCCGCGCTGGACGACCTGTCGAGCGAAAAGCCGTCGCTTGAGGAGGAGTTGATCCGGTCCGAGCAGGTGCGTGCCCTGTTGCGGGCGATGGAGGATCTGCCCAAACACATGCGAGAGATATTGATGCTGGTCGCGGTGGACGAACTGTCCTACGAGGACGCCGCGATGCTGCTCAGCGTGCCCATTGGAACGGTGCGCAGCCGCCTGTCACGGGCACGCAACGAGCTCAAGGCGAAACTGCGAGACCGTGGGGTAGAGCTTGAGTTCTGAGTCGGCCCGGCACGCGCCGCCCCTGACTGCGCCAAGCCTGCCTGATCTGCCTCCGGCACGGGACGACAGGCTGGGCCGCCTGCACACGCGCAACCTGACCACGGAAGATGTGTCGGCCGTGCTGCAGTTGCGTGACCAGGTGCTGACCCAATTGCCGCATCCCGACCTGTACGTCCGGGAGCCTGACGAAGAGCAGTTCGTGCGCACGCACATCGGTACCGGTGATTCCTTGACACGGGGCGAAACCATTGGGGTGTTCGAAGGGAACCAGTTGGTGGCGTATGCCATGCTGGGTTTGCCTGCCCCCGACGACCCCGACAACTTGGGCCGGTGCTTTACGTCAAAAATCACCGATCCGGCCCGCACCGCGCATCTGACCAGCTGCATGGTACTTCCGGCGTACCGCGGCCAGCGCCTTCAGCGCATGCTGCTGGTGGCGCGAATGGCCTTGGCGCGGGCCCATGAGCGAGATTTTTGCGTGGCCATGGTGTCCCCGCGCAACCACGTCAGCCGCCACAACCTGATGAGGGAGGGCTTGCGCATCGGGTGGGTGGGTGAAATAGACGGTTTGCGGCGGCAGCTGCTGGCGCTGTCGATGTCGCGGCGCTGGAGCTTCAACCATCAGACACTCCGGCTCGTCCATGGCCTGGACTGGAAGCGTCAGCGCCAGCTGACTCAGGACGGATGGTGGGGGATCAATGCCTACCAGCGCCGCCCTCAGGGCAATACCCTGGTGTTTGCACGCCTGGCCCGCGGGACATGACCACCTGAGGCGCTAATGGGCACACGGCTCAGGCCGTTTCTTGCGCTGCTCCCACATACCGCAGAGCCACCATGGTGATGTCGTCGGCTTGGGCCGCGCCAGCTTCGAAGTCGCGGACGGCTTGAAGCACGAACTGGGGCAAGTCCTCGGCCGCCACGCCGACGCCGGACCTGATTAAATCCATCAGCCTGGCGTCTCCGAACAGAGCGGCCTCGGCATTGGCGGCTTCCGTGACCCCATCGGTGTACAGCAGCAGGGTATCGCCTGGCGCGAATTGCAGCCTGGCCTGCGTGAAGGGCAGTCCGTCCATGACGGCGAGGGCCACGTTCTGGCCTTGCGGAGGGAGCGTTTCCACCGTCTTGTCCGCGCGCTGCAGGAGGGGGGCGCAGTGCCCGGCGTTGACGTACTCCATGGTGCCGGTCGTCAGGTCAAGAACCCCAAAAAAGGCCGTGACGAACATGGTTTGCTCGTTGTCGGCGCACAGCTCATCGTTCAGCCGCTCGATGACCTGGGCCGGCTCGCGCATGAAGCTGGCGATGCTTTTGAGCAGGGTGCGCGAGATGGCCATGAAGAAGGCGGCGGGTACCCCCTTGCCCGATACATCGGCGATGACCAGAGCCAGCCGTTGCTCGTCCAGCACGAAATAGTCGTAAAAGTCGCCCCCGACTTCCTTGGCGGGAATCATCAGCGCCGACACGTGCGCGGCCGAGGTGTCGGGCTCGGCGCGCGGCAGCACCGAAAGCTGCAGGGTGCGCGCGATTTCCAGCTCTTGCCGCAGGCTCACCAGCGCCGCCTGCTGAACCATGGCCTCGCGCAGTTGGTTCAGCAGCCCCACCAGGCGGTCCTGCTGGGACAGCACCAGGCCGGACATCCGCCCCAGTATGCCGGCCAGCTCCACCAGGCTGTTCTGGTCTTTTTCCGAGTCTGGGGCGGCGGTCGGCTCCAGCACGGAAAGCACTTCCGCCCGGGTGTCGGCGTCCAGGCTGGATGCCAGGCGGCGCAACTCGCGCCGGATCAAGCGTTCCTGCTGGGCGCCGACCCGCGCGCGTTCGTCACGCAACATCGCCAAGTTCATCATTTCATCGCGCAAGGCGGCGACGCCCCGCGCGATCTGCCCGGACTCGTCGGGCAGCTCCATGTCGCCTTCGTCGGGTGCCGCACGCAGATCTCCCTGCGCGAGGGAGTGAAGCACGCCGACTGAGCGCTGCAATGGCCGCATGGCATACCGCAGATAAAGAAAGGTCAGCCAGCCCAGCGCTCCGGCAAACAGCAGCGCCGCCGCCGCCGCCAGCGCCTCCATCCGAAGGTCCGCCAGACGCTGCTGGGTGGTGTCCCACATCGACAGCATGGCGCCCATCGGTCGGCCATCCAGGCCCTTCAGGGGCAGCGTGACCATCAACCAATCACGCTGATCCTTGCCGCGCAGGGTGTCGACACGCGCTAGCCGGGCGGTCCCGGCCAGATTTTCAAGGTCGATCAAACCGGGGAGAGTGCTGCTGACCTCGCGCCCACGAAGATTGATCAAGGCGCTTTGGCCCTGTACCGAGCCCGCCATCTCCGGCAAAAGCTTGTCCAGGCGCAGCCCGACGGTCAACGCGCCGCGGGACCCCGGCTCGCCGAACCCCTGTGCCACCACCAGGTAGTAGTCTTCATGCGAGGGCTGGCTCAAGCCCGACAGCGGGGCGTCGTCGGCAAGCAGGCGCGACAACCAGACTATGTCCACCAGCGAATTTTGCTGAAGCGCGCTGGAGCTGGATTGCACCAGGCTGCGGCGTTGGTCGAACCAGTCGATTCTCCAGCCCGAATGTTGGCCCAGCACGGGGTCCACGAGTTTGCTCAGGGCTTGCCGGTCCTGGGTGGCCCAGGCGCGCGCCAGACCGGGGTCGGCGAGCACGCCGGCCAGGGCCGCACGCAGATTGGCCGCAGCCTCGTTCTGCAGCCGGGTCCAGGCGATCGATTGTGACCGCAGCAGCATGTCGTGGTTTCGACGCGTCAACTCCTTATCGCGCTGCCAGGAGACAAAGCCCAGCAGCAGGCCCAGCGCCAGCACGGCGGCGATTACCACCACGGTGATGCGGGTTCTAAGCGACATCGGTGCCCTTGTCGTCCGAATCCGCGGATGTTCTCGCCTCGCCGGTCGACACGCCCATCCATGACAAGACCATCGCACCCAGACAGGCTGCGCACAGGCCGGCCACACCCCATGGTCCCAGGGCATCAAAGTCGGAGGGCGCCGCCACCCGCACCGCCAGGAGCATCGCACCGGGCCCCAGGGTCAGGCAACCGATCAACGCGCCAAATTTGCCCGAACTGTCGGGGTGCCACCAACCCAGCCGAGCCGCCAGCATCAGCACAACAGCCGCCATCGGAAAACCGGCCAGGGCAGCGACGACCCCGTAGATCCAGCTCAAGACGGCCACCAGCACCCACGCGCCCAGGCCCAGCAACACCCCGCGCCAGCGCAGCCGGGCCGCGTCGGCGGTGGGGTCAACCAGTCGCGCAGACGTTTTCGTGAACAGGTCGTCGACTTGCGCGGTCAGCAGAATCTGGTCCAGGGCCGCACGCCGGTTTGCGTCGGGCTCGGTGCGCCGCAATGAAGAGGCCAGGCGTTTGACGCGCTCCGACTGCTCGCTCAGGTGGCGCAGCTGTCCGCCCAGCCACGGCAGGCGGGTGTCGAACTCCCGACGTTGGACACGCGGGAGGCAAAAATCAAACCGTCCGGACAGAATGCGCCGGCACGCCTGGGCGACCAATCGGTCCCGGCGCCCGATCCGGGTGCTCAGGTCGTAGCGCAAGGCCTCCGAGGCGAGCGCGGCGGTCAGGAAAAACAAGGCCCCCAACGGCAGCGCCCAGGCCAGCATCTGACCGAGCGCGCTCGGCTGCCGCCAACGCAGCTCCACCTTGGCGATCTGTGTTGTGTACTGCAGCACCGGGGCACTGATGGAAAACGCGTCTGGGCTGCCGCGTGGGCGGTCGCGCACGTGCAGCAGCTTCCCGTTCGCGTCTTGCAACTGAATACTTACCAGATCATCAAAGATCAGTAGGCGGTGGTCGAACAGCGCTTCGACACCGACCAGCCGATCCAGCGGGACGCTGGCTTGCAGGGCGCGTTGCACCTGAATCACGACATCGTCGGCCACCAGGCGGGCGCGGGCGCTGGCCTCTCGCGCGCTGAGCTCCCGAAGTTGGAACACCGCCACCCAGCCCGCGACCACGAAGGCCAGCCCAAGCAGCAGCAACCCCCTCAGCGAGAAGCGCTTGCCCAGCCGCTCGGTGGTTGGGGCGCCGGGCATCATGCGGTGTCCTGAACTCGCCCGAGTTCGTCGAGCGCCTGGGAAAGGCGCTGGTCGGTGGACTGCAAGCGTGCCGTGGCCGCCATGCTGGTGGCGATGTCGCGCCGGGCGTCCAACGCCAAGGAAAAATTGCGCGCCAGAAGCACAAGCAGGGCGGTGAGACCGAGCCCGGACAGGGCGATCGCACCGAGCAGAGTCCAAGGCGTTGGCGTGGCCGGGTACTGCGAGGTGATGCAGACATCACCAACGCGCTCGCCAAATGCACTGCGCAGAGGCAGGCCCAGGGTGAAATCATCCCGCCCCATGACGCTCCAGGCCCGCTGGGATCCACCCTGGGCGGAGGGTGCGAGCCCGTCCTTGAGCCTGGTGCTGGCGACCGACCAACCGGCAGGCACCGGTTCGCCTATCGCGCCTCGGTCGGTGTTGAACAGCGAAATCCCGGAAGCGTCGAACACCTCCGCCGAGATCAGGGTCGAGTCATCGGCGAGCAACTCCTCGAGCATGGCTTGGGCACGGTGGTTGTCTCCTAGCTCGAAACCCAGGGCGAGGCCGGTCTCCAGCCGGTCGTTCAGGGCGCGCAAGGTGATTTCCAGCCGTGCCTGCCGCATCGCCAGCCCCTGCTCGTGCTGCAGTTTCACCAGCGTCGCGGCCAGCAGCGCCAACCCGCACAGGGCGATCAGCCACCAGCGCCACCCCAACTCCAGGCACGCGAAGAGATTGGTGTGGGGGCGAGGCCATTCGGCCCACGAGGGATTCACGGGATCACCTCGGCCACGCTCAGCAAGGCGAGCGGTGGGTAAAGATCCAGGGCTTTCGCGGTCGACATGTTGATCAGCAACGAAAACCGTTGCAGGGTCTGCGCCGGAATTCGGTCAGGGGGGACCCGGTCCTGCAGGATCTGCGCGGCTTTGTACGCCGCGAAGCGCCCCACGTTCGCACCGTTCGAAAAGAGGCCGAACAAACAGTGCGATTTCCTGACCACGCTTTCCGTGGCGCAAAAGGTAGGCAAGCCCGCGAACATCGCCGTTCTGGTCACCAGGTCCCGGTGCGTGAACGCCAGAAAAGTACTGGGGCCGATGTACAGGAGATCGGCGCCCCGCTCGCGCAGTCGTTGTATCAAGCCCGGCAGCGCGGTCGGATCGGGCCGACCTCCGGAGTTCAGGGGGATGCTTTCCTCCATCAGCTCAAACCCGTGGGTGGTGCTCATGCGTTTCAGTTGCTGCGCCACCAGAACCGTGTTCGACTCATCCGGGTTGATGATGTAACCCAGACGCTTGAACGAGCGATAGCCCTTGATCGCATTGAGTTGCACGGTCAACGGCGCGACGTGAGTGACCCCGGTTACGTTGCGTTGCGGTGGATCCATCTGACGCAACAAGCCCGAGCCGACAGGATCGGTGACTTCCGTGAAGACGATGGGCGTGTCCCGGATGTAGCGGTTGGGCTCCGTGGCGTCGTAGCGGCCGGCCAGCGCCAAGGTGGTGCCGGTTCCCCAGGAATAGATCAGATCGGGGCGCAGCGCGCGAACCTTTGTGACCAGGGTGGGGCCGTCTTCGGCGATGCCCGAAAACCTGACCATCTCGAACTTCACGCCCGGAAGGCGCTTGAGCAAGTAGTCCTTGAATCCGACCTCGATGTTCTGCTCTTCACGCGGCAGGACCATGACCACACGCCGCGTGGCCTCTTCCGCCAGAACGCCGACCCAGGCCCAGAGAACTCCGCTCAAGACCACACCACGAAACGCCGCGCGCATGTACTCACGCCACCCCATGCAGAATCCCCGAATGCGGTCTGTGGCGCAACCCCACAAGTGCGCCCACAGTGCCAATGGCCAGAACCAGACCGACCCCCACAATTGCCCCCGTCATCCCGAAGGTGCCGACGACAGGGGCAATCACCAATGGGGCCAGGATGCTACCAAAACGCTCCAAAAAGCGGAAAGCGGCCAACGCCTGTGTTGGGGTCGCGCCTTGCAACCGGCCTTCCGTCTGCTCGGCCGTAACCACTTCCGTTACCAGAGCCAACTGAGGTGCCGATTGGAACGCTTGCCCCAGGCCCAGCAGCCCACAGCAAAGTGTCGCCCCCCAAGGGCCCCCGACGACGATCATCAAACCACATGCCACGGCCGAAAGGGCGCAGCCCCAGATGACCCACGGGCTTCGCCTGCCGCTCAGGTCCGACCATCGGGCCACTGCGGGCGCGGTGACCATGAAGACCAGGAAATAGCCCAGCAGCACCCGACCCGTCACCGTGGCGCTTTCACCCAGCGAGCTCAGGTACAGGGGCGTCACCACCACCAGCAGGGCGACAGCGGCCAAGCGTGCAGGCATCGCCACGCACCATGTCACGACCATGATTTGGCGGTTGTGAAGAATGGCCATCATGCTTTGCCAGTTCGGCCCCGATGCCCTGGTGGCGGACTCGCCGGAAAGTACCGGCAATCTCAAGCTGACCGCAGATGCCAGCATTAAGCACGCGCCACATATCGCGAACACCGTGGCAACGCCCAGTCGGTCGACGAGCAAGCCCCCAAGAACCGGACCGCACACGCCAGCCGCAACGATGGCCGCCACCACCTCGACCAAGCCTCGCGCTCGGTTGTCTGTATGGGTCAGTTGGATGATCGCGGTTTGTGCGACGATCAATTGCAGGCCGAAAATCATCCCGCTTCCAGCCCGAAGTGCCATCAGCATTCCCACGTTCGAGACGTAGGCGGTGGCCAACAGCAGAAGCCCACCCACAAGCCCTGATGCGGCCATGACCGTTCGAAAGGGAAGGTGGCGCGTGATCACGGGCCCCAGTGGCTGGGCCAGTGTCAAGGTGGCCATGAACGCAGCGACGGGAAGTGCCGCCAAGGCCGTGGGTGACAGAGGGATGGCGATCGGTTGCACCTCGGACGCGAAGACCGTGAAGAACGGCCGCAACAACTCGTCCGACATGGCGGTCAGAAACACGATGAGCCGAATCCGTGTCTGCGCCAAGGCCTGCGGTGTAGGTGACTCGCCGCGCAGCCTGGCGTTGGCCTGATCAAACAGTCGATGCGCGCCGCCACGAACCTCCTCCCACCAATCGGCGAGTCGAGATTGAACGCCTTCCGTGGTCGATCTGGCTTGCTCCCACAGGCTTTTGGCCTGGCGGCGCCACATCGGCCATACGGCGGTGAAGTCAAGGTACGGCTTCAACGGCGAGCGCTGCCAGGTCGTACCCAGTGCTTCGCGCGCCAGGACCAGCCCGACCAGGGCGGCGAACGCCATGTCGAGCAAAACGGACAGCATCCTTTCGTCAATGTACTGGAGCGAAGTTCCCACGTTCAAGCGGCCGGCGTTGGCCCCGTCTTCAACAGAAGCCGACTCCAGCGTGCCCTGGTAGGCCCGCGGGTTGCGCGTGTTCCAGGACGAGGCACGGGCGACTTCCTCTAGCGACGTCGGCGCATCGGCTTGCACGACGACGGTCGGGGGAGCGTTAGCGGACGCTTGCCAGGTCGTGAAAGCGATCTCGGGCGCGGACTTCAGCTCGGACTTGAGCATCGACCCTACGCCCACCAGCTTGTCTGCAGGTACACCCAACGCCAAGGCGCGTTCGATCTGGTGTTCCGCCAGACTCAACACCGAACGCGCGTTCCGGTCCACCTGTTCCAGCAGCAGCGGCCGGGCCACTTGGCGCCCTTGCCAGGCCAGCGTGCCCAGCGCCAGGGCGGTGACGGCCACGGCGGCCCCAATCAGCACGGCCTCACGAATGCCGCCCGGCGCGTCGTGCAGCGCTTTCAGATCATCGGGTTGGGGCGTGTTGGCCCGATCCAGCTTCGCGCGCACCTGCTCCAGGCGCCGATGCACCAGGCGGCTCCACGCCATGGCCAGCAGGCCCAGCGCCAGCGCCAGGGAAACTCCCAGGATCAGGGCGTAGGGTTGCAGGGCCTTCCAGGCCGACCAACTCGCATCGCGCAGATCGCCGAGGTCGTACACGAGCCACAGCACACCGACCCGATGCCCGGTAGAGTCGGCCAGCGACGTACCCACGAACAACCGCTGATCCGCTCGACGGAACAGACGATCCACCGGAGCCCCGGCGTACGCCCCGATGCCCAGCAGCTGTGCCGACCAGATGGGTTTGGTCTGCGGCGCCTGCCCATCGCGACGCAGGTCCGCCAGAATATCCCCGTTGTCGGCCTGCACCCAGCCCGAGACAAGTGCCGTGTCCTGAGCCGCCTGCCGTTCCAGGGCCTGCGGCAGGCGAGTCTGATCGCGCAAGCCCAAGCCCATGTTGAAGCCCAGGGCGGCCTGCTCGGATATCTGCTGGGCGGCACGCGCGGCCCGGCCCTCGGTGAACTCCAGCATGAGCTGCTGAATGCGCAAGGCGATCAACAAGGTCGCCAGAAAAACCAGGATCAGCGCCAGCATCGTGGTGACGCGGAAAACCGCGGCGCGAGAGCGCGTCGCTGAGCTCACATCAAAACTCTCCGCTGGCGGGCATATGTTGGACGGGGGACGCTGAGTCTTGCATCTGCAAGCGCTCCGGCAGAGCTATCGTTGATGTCGGTGGGTTGATCAGCGGCGAGGCTGGACGGGTAGACACGTCTTCCGGGACTCTCGTCGGGTTCTGGACTGGCAATTCTCTTCCCGCAGGGGCAACGATTCTTGGGGCAGCTCCACCTGGAGTCGCCAGCGGCACGACTTCCGGCCCGGGTATGGTGACCATCCTGGGCTTGATGAGAAACAGGCGCTCCCGATTTTGGCGATTTTCCACTTTGTTGGAAAAAAATGCCCCCAGCAAGGGAATCGACCCCAGCACCGGAATGCGGTCGTTGGAATGAGTGCGCTGCAAGGTGTTGTAGCCGCCGATCAGCAGGGTCTGGTTCTCGCCCACGATGGCCTGGGTACTGACCGTGCTGCGCCGAACCGTGGGAAGGCCTTCCACGGTTCGGTCTTGGATCTGCCCGTCCTCGATATCCACATCGAGCTGGATGGTGGGGCCGAATCCCTCGCGCTCGATGTAATGGGGCGTGACCTTCAGGGTCGTGCCGACGGTGACGGGTGTCACGGTGGCCACGCGCTCGCCGTAGGTGCGGATGTAGAAGGTCTCCGACAAGTCCAGCAGGGCGCCGGTATGGTCGATCGTCAGAATGGAAGGGCGGGAGTGGACGGCCGCTTCGCCGATGCCTTCCAGCGCACGAATGCGGGTAATCAAGTAGTTGCCTACATCCAGCACCGTGGAGGTGGTGCTGATATTGGCGCCGCGTCGCGCGGCAGAGATGGTCAACGCCCCGGTGCTGGGAGACACGTCGCCAAAACCCGCCGCCGTGCCGCCTCTGCGGCCGGCCCAGGCGATACCCAGTTCGTCCAGTCGGGTGGTGTTGACGTCGATGATCATGGCCTCGATCTCGATCAGGGCCGTGGGCACGTCGAGTTGCTCAATCAGCGCCTTGTACATGGGCAAGCGGTCGGGCGTGTCCTGAACGATCAGCGCGTTCAGTCGAGAATCGGCCTGAATCGAGGGCACCAGCCGCCTGGTGCCAGCGACTGCATTCGGGTTGTAGCCCATCTGTGCAGGATCGGCCGCACGGCCTTCGGGCGGGGACCCATCGACCAGCGGGGGCGTGCCGGGCAGTTGCTGGGTGATCGGTGGAAGCACGCGAGCGGGCAAGTTTCCGCTGGCCCGCAACGGCGCCGCCAAACGGGTGACCGCGTCGCCATCGACACCTGGGGGAATGCTGGCCGAATCGCCCCGCACCAGCTCCCGAAGAACACGGGCCAGCCCGATGGTGGTGATTTCGCGGTCGCGGTAGGTGATGGTGCGGTCGTCGACCGAGGCGTGTTTCAGGCGAAAGACGGCAACTTTCTGGCCGCCGCCCAGCAGCGGCAGGTTGGCGACCGTGCTTTGAACCAGCGCCACGTAGGCGGGTGGGCCGGACACCAGAGCGACCGCCTGCTCTGGCAGCTCACCCCAGCCAAATCTGGCGTCCAGAACGCCCAGGCTGATCAACGCGCGACGCACAGCCACCATGCTGGCACCCGAGGCGTTGATGGAGGTGGTACTGACTTCACTGGTACGGCTGATGAACAGCGTGCCGGCATGGGTAAACCATTGAAACCCGTAGACACCACCCAATTGATCCAAAAACTCGCTCGGACTGCGCGCCTGAAAACGGCCATTCACGTTGCCGCTTACCTGGGGAGACAGATCCAGGGCCAGGCTGAAGGAGCTGGAAAAATCTTGCAACACCTTGGTCACGGGTGTGGACTTTTCCGCGTAATAGCTGAAGGGCGCGTCCGACCACGGCGGCGTACCGGCATGCGCGCGCTGCGATCCGACGCTGACCGAGATCAGCAGCGCCAAGCCGGCGACAAGGCTACGCGAACGACGGGCACGACCCAGGCGAGACAGCACCCCGATGACTGCTGGGCGCCTCATTCCTGCGGCACCACACGGGTCCAGAAAGCCAGTTCATTGACAAACCCGGCCACCAATTCATCCACTTCCTGGGTTGAGGTGGCTGGTGCCACCTGGCTCAACCACAGCGCGCGTTCATCGGCGTCCACCACGCAGGCAGCCGACGAGCGATTCATGGTGCCGCACGCCAACCGGCCCAGCGCAAGAATCAGTTGATCGCGCTCGGCGCCTGGCGCGGGCAGGGCACGCAGCCGGCACTTGGCCTGGACCCGTTGGTCTCCTTGCGGGCGCAGCTGAACACGGTACCGCCCGTCGATCGTCAGGGTGAGGCGACGCCCGGCAGCCGGATCGGAGGCGCCCAACAACTCGGCGTACCTTTGGACCAGGGCGGCGGCGGGCGACATCGTGGGCAGCGGAGTCGGCATGGACAAAGAGGTTTCGGGTGACATGTGAAAGGGCGGCAAGAAAGCGGTTCGCGTGTCAGCCGACGGGGTTCGAAGGCTTCGGGTTGACGTCGAATCGAGCGAGAAACGATGGGTACGAAAACAAGGTCATGGCCATCTCCTGATTCAAGGATGGGTTGTCGGAAAGCCATCCGGGCCCATCTCCCGCAGCAGGCGCAGCACTTCGGCCACTGGCTCGACCAGCTCCGAGGGGATGTATTGACCGGCCGAGGCCTGTTCGACCAGGGCACGCGCCAGGGGAATGTTCTGCATGATCGGGACACCGGCTTCGCGCGCGGCGCGCATCATGCGTTCGGCCAGGGCGCCTTCGCCCATCGCGAGGACGACGGGCAGCGGGGTTTCGTCGGCGTCGTAATGCATGGCCACCGCCAGGTGGGTCGGGTTGGTCACCAGCACCGTGGCCTGCCGCGCACTTTGCACCGCGCCTTCCTGCTGCATCTCTTGGTGCAGTTGCTTGCGCTTGTGCTTGATGTGCGGATCGCCTTCCATCTCCTTGTACTCTTGCTTGATCTCTTCCTTGGCCATCATGAGCTGCTTGCGATGCTGGAACCGCTGCCACCCAAAATCCGCCAGCGCGATGGCGGTGTAGGCCAGACCGATGTAAATCAGCAACGTCTTGATCAGAGCCCCCAGCACCTGCCCCATGCCCGCCAGACCCGCCTGCGGAATGCTGGTCATGATCGGGAAGGCGTCTCGCAAGACCAGCCAAAGCAAAATCGACAGAAAGACGATCTTAAATGTCGATTTAAGGAATTCGACCAGGTTCTTCTTGGAGAAGATGTTCTTCAAGTTGGTCAGTGGATTGAGTTTGTCCCCCGACGGTTTCAGCTTCTCGAACGCCAGGACCACGCCGACCTGAAGGGCATCGGAAAACACTCCCAGCACCAAAACGATGCCAAGAAAGGGCAAAATCATCAGCGCGGCCGCTTTCAAGGACTCGGTGATGACCACGTTGGCGGCATCGGCGAAGTTCATGTTCAGCACCCCGGCTGGCAGCAGAATCATCTCGGCCAGGGCTTCCAGCAGCCCGCCCGAAGCCACCAGCAAGTAGCCAAAAATCGCCACCACCAATACCGTCTGGGTGAAATCCTTGCTGTAGGCGACATCGCCCTTTTGCCGCGCGTCACGCAGCTTCTTGGCGGTCGGTTGTTCGGTTTTCTCGCTCATCACCGGCCCCACTGGGTGTTCAGAAAGGGCACCACGCCGCCCACGAACTCCACCAAATCCGCCCCGTAGTCAAAAAGGGAGCTGGCGTACAGGATCAGGATCAGCACCGCCAGACCACTTTTGATCGGCATGGCGACGAAGAACACCTGCAGCTGTGGTGCGAAGCGACTGATCAGGGCCAGGCCGAGTTCAGCCAGGAACATCGCCACCACGGCCGGTGCCGCTAGCAAAATCGCGGTGCGCATCAGGCGATCCAGTTGGTCCAGGAACAGGGGCACCGAGGCGGCCTTGAACTGAGGCGCCCAGTCCATCACCGGCCACAGCCGGAAGCTGTCGTACAAGCCACCCAGCATCAGGGAAAAACCGCCAGAGACCAGGAAGAACACGATGAACGCCTGATTGAACAGGATGCCCAGGGGGGATGAGTCGTTGCCGGTCAACGGGTTGAGCGTTGCCGAGATACTGGCGCCACGCTGGTTGTCGATCAAAAAACCGACCGCTTCGAAAATCCAGAAAGGCAAGGCCATGATCAGCCCGATGGTGAAACCGACGAACGCTTCCTTGGCGATCAGTATGGCCCAGACGCCTGGCGACACCTGATCGAACGCCCCCAACTGCGTATGGATCAGCGGGGCCGCAATCAGGCCCAACACGCCGGCGATGCCAAAGCGCAGCAGGCCAGGCACCAGTTGGACGTTGAACAAGGGCAGCGCGATGAACATGCTCAGAATGCGTGGCTGGGTCAAGCCCAACGCGATCAGGAAGGTTTTCAGCTCCTCTTGAGTAACCAAAGCGTTCATTGCGTTCCCTGGCTGGCGATTTTTTTTGCCATTCAACGCCCGACCAGGGCCAGGGCGTCGAATATCTGAACCCCAAAGTTGAACATTTCTCCCCCGATCCACCGCGCGGTCAGCAGCAGGGTGACGGTGACCGCGACCAGTTTGATGCCGAACGACAGGGTCTGCTCCTGAATCTGCGTCAGCGCCTGGAACAACGCAAACAGCGTGCCGACCAGCGCCCCCACGATGATCGGGGGCAGCGACAGCCACAGCACGAGATAGAGCGCCTGCGTGAAGTAGGAGACAACGTCAACCGCTTGCATGATTCAGATATAGGAGAGGACCAGGCTTTGAATCAATCGAGTCCAGCCGTCCAGCATCACGAACAGAAACAGCTTCAGGGGCAAGGAGATGGTGACCGGAGACACCATCATCATTCCCATGGCCAGCAGGATGTTGGACACAATCAGATCGATGACCACGAACGGAAGGTAGAGCAGGAAACCGACCTGAAATGCCGCCGTCAGCTCGGACACCATGAAGGCCGGCATGAGCACGAAGAAGTCGCGTTCGGTCATTCCGTTGGACAGATCAGGCCCCCACAGGCGGCGAGCGGTTCTGAGAAAGAAGTCCCGCTGCTCCACCCGGCTGTTGCGGGTCATAAACTCGCGCAGCGGTTCCGCGCCTTCTCGGACGCCGCTGATCAGGGCCGGCAGACTGCGCATCGCCTCAGGCTGCGCACCGAGCTTGTCGGCCATGTGCGCGCCCACCGGCGCCATGATGTACGCCGACAGGATCAGGGCCATGCCGTACAAGGCCAGGTTCGGGGGTACCTGCTGCACGCCCAACGCATTGCGCAACAAGGCCAACACCACGGCGATTTTGAGGAACGAGGTGGTCACCACCACCACGGTCGGCAACAAGGCCATCAACGCCAGGACCACGGCGAGGGTGATTGGATCGAATGAGGTGTTCATGCTCGCCTGCTACGCGGCACCAAGGCTCAGCGTGCGGATGCTGATGCCCAGTTGACCATCGATCTCGACCAGATCGCCTTCGCCGATCACGGCGCCATTGGCCCGTATGCGTACACCGCCGGACAGGGGACGGGCCAGCTCAAGGGTCTGTCCTGGACTCAGGCTTCGTGCCTGCCCCAGGGTCAGCGTCACCTCCCCAAGATCAAAAGACAGGTGGATCGGCAGACTGTCCAAGGAGCTGACATCGGTGGTGGGTTCGACGGGCGGCATATGGGTGCTCCAGGCTTGTACGACGGCGAGCGCGGGTGGCGTCGGGGAAATGTCGCCGACATCGGCAAGAGCCGGCAGTTGGGCTTGCAGCCCGGATTCACCGTCTTCGCTCAGCCACAGGATCCGCTCCGCGTGGATGTACGACGCTGATAACAGCACCGCGTCACCAGGCTGGAGGCTTTTGAACTCACTCTCGGACAGGTCGGTGAAACCGAACTCAGCGGGCAGGCGAAGCACCCAGTCATCGCCAAGATCTGGCGCCGAAGCCGGGCGTGGGGCCAACAGGCCCGCTATCAGCAACAAGCCCAGGCCGTCTGTTCTCAAGTAGGCCTCCAGGGCGGCCGCTGCCTCGGGCTGCATCACTCTCAAGTGAAGCACATGCGGGCAAGACGCCACCTCGGCTCGATCCTGCTTCAAGCTCAGCACATGCGGCCGACCGCGTCCCAGGGCCTGGAGCGTGGCGAGTACTTCGCCGAGGGCGGCTTCGAGCACCGCGGTCGCCAGCTCTGGTGGAAGGGCGGGCAGGGGCGAGCCGTCCAGCAAGGGCTCCAGCAACTGATTGATGGCCTCGGTCGGCACTTCCACAAAAAAACTGGCTCCGGCCCACTCCAGCTCCGTCGACCAGGTACCGGGGCGCGCGGGTGGCGTGGCCACGACCGGAACCAAATTAACGCACCAATCCGTATCGGCCATACGCAAGGCCAGTTGTTGACCTTTCTGCGCAATACTGGTGCGCGCCTGAGCCTCGTTTCTCGTCAGGCGTAGCGGGTGGAGCGCGGCGGGGGCCACGGGCATCTCATTCATGGATCTCGCGTTCACGCGCAGGAAGCCCGTGCTTCCACGGGGTAGGGGTCTTCTGGGTCGTCGGCCAGGACGCGCACCAGCACATCCGAGCGCAATCGCTCGGCCAGCCGATCGGCAAGCCATGGCGCGGCTCGGGCCAATTTCTCGCGCGCCTCTTCGACGGCGCAGGTGAACTGGGTGATCACCGCGCCTTCGTCGTGAAACACTTCCAGCAGCACGCCGGGCAACTGCTCGTCCGCCAGCTGCATTTGTACGCTGGCGCCGCCATGTCGCCCCTGTCCGACCAGCAAACGATCGACCGCCTGAGCAAGCTGTTGATCCAGCGCCGCCAGGTCATCGTCCGCCCGGGCGGCCGGTTCGCTCTTCGCCACGGGATCCGCCGGGTTGATGGGCGACTGCGCAAACAGATCCAGCGGTTTGGTCGTGGTAGGGGCGTTCGAGTCGGGAGGCAGCGCCCCGGGTTTCAGCAAGGCCTGAAAGCGCCCAGAATCGCTGGACGCCCGATATTCGTCACGCGAATCCCGGGTGGACGAGAACGCGGTATCGTTCTCCTGCCCCAAGTCGGAACGCGGAGGCATACCTAGATCCAGGCGGACGGAGCGTTCCGTGCCGCTCACGGTAGAGCCTCCTGCGGATCGTGGGCATCCCAGTCTTCCCGGTCGCGGCGCAAGCTGGCGACTTCCTCCAGCTCCAGCTCTTCCTTGCGTTCGCTCTCTCGCAACTGGCTGAGCTCGAAGTTCGCCGACAACTCGACAAATTTGTTCTTCTGCCGGGTGGCCTCGCGCAATCCCTCCCGGGCTTCGGCCAGGGCTTGCTCGGCCAGCCGCTCGCTGTCCAGGGCACCGCGCACCACGTCGTGCTGCAGGGCCTCGCGCTGCCGCAGGCTCGCAACCAATTGTTGTGCGTCCTCGATCTGGCGCAGGCGAACGATGCGCTGGCACAGCTCCTGGTACGCCTGATCCTCGATCCTGACGCCGTCGAACAGCAACTTGGTCAGCAAGGCTTCGGCGTCCTCTCGGGCTTCCCGTGCCTCCTGGGCTAGGCTGCGCTGATGCAATACCTGCAGCTCCGCCCGGTCTTCGCGAAACTTCTTGATGCGCAGCAAATCCCGAAATACGTTCATCGCCCACCTCCCGAACCCTGACCAACCAGTCCGGTCAAGCGCTCCAGGGTCTCGGCCAGCGAAGATCGCTCATCCGTGCGCTGTTTCAGGAAGGTCCTGATGGCCTCGATCTTGTCCACGGCCTCGTCGGTCGCGGCATCTCCACCGCGCTTGTACTCGCCAATCTTGACCAGCAACTCGACTTCCTCGTACTTTGCCAGCAGCTCACGCAGCCGGCCCGCCATGTGCTTGTGTTCTGGGGAAACGACCGCGTTCATCACGCGCGAGGCCGAGGAAAGAACATCGATGGCCGGGTAGTGGTTGACCGACGCCAGTCGGCGCGACAGCACGATGTGACCATCCAGGATGGATCGCGTCTCGTCGGCAATCGGCTCGGTCATGTCGTCGCCTTCGACCAGCACGGTGTACAAGGCGGTGATCGATCCCAGATGGTTCATGCCCGAGCGCTCCATCAGCTTGGGCAAGGTGGCAAACACCGAAGGCGGATAACCTCGGCGCGTCGGCGGCTCCCCGGCCGCCAGGCCGATCTCGCGCTGGGCGCGCGCGAACCGGGTGACCGAGTCCATCAAAAACAGAACCTTCTTGCCCTGGTCGCGGAAGAACTCGGCGATGGCCGTGGCCACGTAAGCGGCCTTGGCGCGTTCCATCGATGATTTGTCGCTGGTGGCGCAGACGATCACCGCGCGCCGCCGCCCTTCGGGGCCAAGTTCGTGCTCCAGAAACTCGCGCACCTCGCGCCCACGCTCACCGATCAGGGCCACCACGGTGACATCCACCGCCGCGCCCTTGACCAGCATGGCCATCAGGGTGGACTTGCCACCGCCGGCGGCGGCAAAAATACCCAGCCGCTGGCCTTCTCCACAGGTCAGTACCGAGTCCAGCGCGCGCACCCCAAGTTCCAGCGGCGCCTGGATAATTCGACGTTTCAGCGGATCCGGGGCATCGGCGAACACGGGGTAGTACTTGGTGGCCTCCAGCGGACCACGTTCGGCTTCGTCCAAAGGACGCCCCAGGCCGTCCAACACCCGCCCTAGCAACCCGAAGCCGACCGGCACCACATGCGCGCGCCCGGTGGGAATCACCTCGGTGGCGGCCGAGATGCCGTACATGTCGCCGATCGGGGTGAGCAGGGCGGCGTCACGCACGAAGCCCACCACCTCGGCCTTCATTTCGAAATCCTCGCCCGGATTGCGCAGCACGCACACCTCGCCCACCTTCACGGTCGGCACGACCGCACGGATGATGGTGCCGATCACCTGAGTCACTCGGCCCTTGATGCGCAGCGTGGGCGCGTCCTGCAGGGCCAGTTCCATCATCTCGGCGATATAGTCGAACTGGCGTCCGGTGCGCGCCACCGGGGTCAAAATTTCGGTGCCGTCGTTCATACGCGGTTGCCCAGCACTTTCTGGAACGCGCCTTGCAGCGCCGCGATCTGGCCCTCGATGCTGGCTTCCACCATGCCGATTTCACTTTCCAGGATGCACGCGGCCGGCTCCAGTCGCCCGTCCGGAAGAATGTCCAGGTAGCCAACGCCCGGGTAGGCGGCCAGGAGTTCGTTGACGTGGCCACGCACTATCTCCACCTGACTGGGGTGCAGGCGCAGGGTCATCTGTTTCTGATTGCGAACCACCGACAGAGCGTTTCTGACCACCGTCAGCACGCGCGCCTCGTCGTCGAATCCATCGACAATCTTGCGCACCGCGCTCATCACCAAGGCCACCATCTCCTGCTCGACCTGGGCAAAATAATCCACAGTGCGACTCACTGTGTCGATCATTTTTTCCGCCTGGTCCATCCGGGCTTCCGCCAAGCCCTCCTGGTAGCCGCGCTGGCGCTCTTGCTCGAATGCGGCGCGCGCATTTTCGACAATCGCGTCGGCCTGGGCGCGCGCCGTTGCCAACAGGGCTTCGACCTCCACCAGGGTCGCGATTTCCGAGGCGCGCACCACACGCGTGCCGGGCGGAATCCGGACCGACAGGCTGCGCGACGGTGTCAGCGGGTCTCGGGAAAGCAGGAAAGCCATTCGGGATCCGTTTCGGTTAGGCGCCGCAGACACAGCACACGGGCTTCGGTAGCGCCCAGGCCACAGACGCCGCGCGCCTGTTCAGAGTGCGCCTCCGGCGCAACCCGCCAGTCCGCGCGCAATCGCAGCGACTGCGGGGCATCGTGCCAAGCCAGACCAAGCAGGCTGGCGCCCAGAAGGTCGGCGGCCTGCGCCGATCCCTGTGGGGAGACAGGTGGGGCTTCAAGCAAGCCGGGATGCAGCTCGCGAGCGCCCTCGAGCGCCCAGCGCATACCGGTTTCGCCCAGCGAAGCCCGCACCGCCAAGACGTCGTCACGCAGGATCATTCGGCGCAGTCGGCGACCGAGCAGGGCGATTCCCAACTCCCGCACCAGCCGGTCGAGCTGCTCGGCCGCCATCAGGGCCAGCGGCAACGCAGGCTCCTTCAGGTTGACCACTGGCGATGCCGCAACGTTCAGCCGGGCCAGCAGCCGTTGGGACCACTGTCGATGCAGCGCGGCCTGCACGGCCGGGTGTCGGGCCGCATTGGTATCCATGCCGTTGGGTGGAGACAACAGTTTCACCTGACCTGGATGCAAAAACAGGCTGGGCAGCAGGTTGAACTGCGTCAACCGCGCCAAGACACCCCAATGCGTGCCCCGTGAAGGGATCAGCGCATCAACCATGGCCTGCCCCCAGGGAGGCCATGGCCTTGCCAGTCCATCTGAACCTGCGATCAGGCCGCACCGCGAGCCCCCTGTGGTTCCTCCTGCTTGCGCAGGGTGGGGCGCACATAGCGCCAGAACAACCCGCCACACAGGCCGAGCGCCACAGTCAGCATCCCAAGCAGACTCCACAGCAGCAGCGACAAGCCGGCGGCCGAGTCGGGATTGACTTCGAAACCGAGCACGTGTGCCCAGTGGGGTGCCGTGGTCGACGAGGTGATCGGCTGCGCCGCGACGAACACAATCGACACCCGTTCCGGCGTCAGGCCGGGGATGCTGTTTGTCACCAGGCGCCGCATCTGCGGCTGGATCAGTTCCAGGTTGTAACCGTCTTGGTGCTTGATGAACACCGCCGCCGTGGACAACACACCGGGTTCACCGCCCACGCCGCGCTCGGGCAGCACCACATGCACCCGCGCGTGCAGCACGCCATCGATTCTGGAAAGCGTGCCGGACAGCTCTTGCGACAGCGCGAAGATGTAGCGTGCGCGCTCTTCCAGGGGCGAGGAGATCAGCCCTTCCTTCTTGAACACCTGCCCCATGCCCGCATAGCGCTCGCGCGGCAAGCCGTTTTCGCGCAGCACCTGCAGGGCGCGGCCGACCTGCTGGCTGTTCACTTGCACACCGACCATGCCCTCCTTGCCGCTGGTTTTGGTGGCCGCGATATCGGCCTTGAGTAGGGCCGCCAGCACCTCGTTGGCCTCGTCTTCGGGAACCGCGCCCATCAGGTCCACGCGCGCGCCGCATGCGGCCAGAAAGCCGCAAGCCAGCAGCAGCGCCACGTACAAGGCCCGGCGCCATCGCGCCGCAGTCGGCTGTTCGGTCATTGGATACGAACCAATTGGTCAATGTTCTGGGTTGAGCGGCTCACGGCCTTGCCCAGCAATTCGTACTGCACGGCAATCTGTGTCAGCTGCAGTTGCAGTTGCAGCATCTCTGGCGCATCCATCGCCTTGCCGCCATACACCTTGTCGGATACGGTCTTCCAGGCCTGCTGCAGTTCACCGGACACATTCTGCATGCCCGCCAGCACCCGATCGCCCAATGACACCTCGCCGTCAACCGGTGCCAGCCCAGGGCCATGCGCGGCGCTTGAGGGGTCGACGGGGGCTGGGTTTGCCGTTGGCGGCGCCTCCATCAAGGCGCGGAACCGCGCCGCCGCCAAGCCGTCCGGGGCCACGACGGGCAGCGCCGGCCCGACCGCTTCAGCAACCGGTATCGCAGGAGGGGTCAATTGGGCAACAAGAGCGATAGCTGCGGCGTCCATGGCGAAATCCTTGCAAAAAGAAAAATCAGGTCGGGCCGTCTGGGTTGGTGGGTGCGACGGATGCAGCTCGCATGCGGGCTGCCTGCGCCGGGGAGCCGGTGCCCAGCAAACTGGCGGCCAATCGCACCCCCGCCGTCGATTCGGATGTGGAGGAGGGCGCCTCGGCAACCGCCTTCAGCACCCGATTGGCTTCTCCGGGACGTCGGTCTAGCTGCAGCGCCAGGCCGTGCACGGCACGCACCATTTGGTTCTCCTCCGTATCGGAAAGCACAGTTTCGGCAAGCCGGCTGGCCGCTTCCGCCGGCCGTCCGCGATTTATCAGGGCCATGGCCACGCCGACGTGCCCGACCGCCTTGTGCGGACGCAAGGACAAAAGCGCGCCGAAGATCGCTTCGGCGCGCGCAAGATCGCCTCTGCCGGCCGCGATGAATCCGATCGCGGACAGTAGGCGTATGTCGCCTGCACTGGGCAGGTCGGTTGGCTCAGCTGGCATCAATAGGCATTCTGGCGGATGCGGGGGAACTTGCCGACTGCGGCTTTTGCAATTGCTCCAGCAAGGCCCGCGTGCGCTGCTTCAGGGGGGCGTCGTCTTCCAGTGCGCTGTCCAGCTGGCTCAGCGTGGCGACGGCGCTGTCCCGATCACCCTGCGCAAGCTGACATTGGGCCACATGGATACTCGGCTCCAGCTGATCGGGAAACAGCACCAGCATCAACGAGTAGATGAGCACGGCCTCCTCAAGACGCTTCAGCATCTGCAAGGACTGCGCCTGACCCTCCCGCGGGGTCGACCCCGTCCGGGGGTCCGCACCTGACGACGCCGGATGACGCCACGTGGCGTCATCCGGCGTCGTGCGTTTGGCCGCGACAACGGTGTGGTTCGACGCCACGGGTCCGTAGGACCTTGCGGACGACGTCACTGTGGTGTCAGAATGACGTCATGGACCTCCTCCCGTACGCCTCCCGTCTCCAGCGCGACCTGCTCTCCTCGGCCCGCGCCGGCGGCGACGAGGCCGTGGCCCTCGCCGAGGTCCTCGCCCCCGCGCTCGAGACCTCGGCCCGCCTCGTCCTCCTCGACGCGCTCGTCGAGGCCAGCGCCGACATCTCGGCCGCGCTGACGCCCGGCGCCGTCGAGGTCCGGCTGCGCGGCCGTGACGTCGACCTCGTCGTCACCGCGCCCACCGCCGCGGACCTCGCGCCCGACGCCGCACCGACGAGCGCCCCCGCCCGGCCGGCACCGGCCGACGACGGCGCCGACGAGGGCGGCACCGCCCGCCTCAGCCTCCGCCTCCCCGAGCGCCTCAAGCCCCGGGTCGAGGAGGCCGCCGACGCCGCGGGCATGTCGGTCAACGCCTGGCTCGTCCGCACGGTCGCCGCGGCCGTCGGCGAGCGCCCCGCCCACGCACCCGCCGCCTCCACCCGCGCGAGCGGCCTCGGGCAGCGCCACACGGGATGGGTGCGCTGACCCGCACCCTCCCCGCACCCGCACCGCACGGCCCACGGGCCGACGACACAGCACCCACAGCACCCTCCGACCCGACACCGGGAGATCCGCCATGCCCTCCTACAGCACCCCCGAGCCCCTCACCCTCCTCGTCGACGTCGCCGGCGCCGACCTCACCGTCCGCGCAGGCGCCACGGCCGAGACGACCGTCGACGTCCGCCCGCACAACGCCGCCCGTCGCGGCGACGTCGACCTCGCCGCCGCCGTCACCGTCGAGCAGAGCGGCACGCGGGTCGTCGTCCGCGGCCCCCGCGGCATCGGCAGCCGCCTCATCCGGGGCTTCGTCGGTGGGGGCGACCGCGTCGACATCGACGTCACGCTGCCCGAGGGCTCGGCCCTCGAGGTGCGCGGCTGGGGCGAGCTGAGCACCCACGGCGCCCTCGGCCGCGTCGACGTCGACAGCACGATGGGCGACATCCACGTCGAGCGCGCCGGCTCGCTGCGCACCCGCACCTCCGCCGGCGACGTCCGGGTCGAGACCGTCGAGGGCGACGCCGACCTCAAGACCTCCGCCGGGTCGGTGCGCGTCGCGCACGCCGGCGGGGCGCTGACCGGGCGCACCGCCGCCGGCGACGTCGTCGTCGACGAGGGCGCCGGCCCGCTCGACCTCTCGACGACGGCCGGCGACGTGCGCGTCGGGCACGCCCGGGCCGGGCTCACCGCCCGGGCCGCCGCGGGCGACGTGCGGGTGGCCTCGGCGCACGCGGGCGCCCTGTCCGTCGACTCCTCGTTCGGCCGGGTCGACCTCGGCATCGCGGCCGGCGTCGCGGCCTGGCTCGACGTCGACGCCCGCCACGGCGCGGTGCGCAGCGAGCTGGAGTCCACGGGCGAGCCGGCCGAGGGCGAGCCGACCGTCGAGGTGCGCGTGCGCGCCGGCTACGGCGACGTCATCCTCCGGCGGGCCTGACCACCTCCCCGGATGCCGCAGGTCCGGCGCTGCCCGGCCCGCGGCATCCGGGGTGCGGACAGGGCTGCGCCTGACCCTCTTGGGTCGACGCTGACGGACTGGGAACGCGCTCTTCACCTCGAGTTGGGCCGCACCGGAGCGGAGTCCCGGCAGGGTCTGGGGCCATGACCCACCCCACCCGCCTCCGTCCCACCGTCCGCCGGCTCGCGCTGGCCACCCTCCTCGTCGCCGCGGGCGGCCCGGCGGTCGCGGCCGCCGCCCAGGCCCTGCCGCCGGCGCCGCCGACCGTCAGCGACTCGCGGACGATGCTCGCCGGCCTGCACGTCGGCTACGAGGACAACGCCGGCTACGACCGCACCGAGTTCACACACTGGATCACGATCAGCGGCACGTGCGACACCCGCGAGACCGTGCTCAAGCGTGACGGCAGCGGCGTCGTCACCGACTCCTCGTGCCACGCGACGAGCGGGACGTGGAAGAGCGTCTACGACGACACGACCTTCACGAACTCGTCCGACCTCGACATCGACCACATCGTCCCGCTCGCCGAG
>JAIUOM010000224.1 GCA_020161215.1 Pseudomonadota bacterium | reverse complement strand
TCGCTGGCCGCGCCGATGGAGATCATCGAGGAGCGCACCATCGGCACGAGCCTGGGCGCCGAGAACATCGCCAAGGGCTTCAACAGCGTGGCCTGGGGCTTCCTGGCTATCTGTGTGTTCATGTGCCTGTACTACGCGCTGTTTGGCGGCTTTTCCAGCCTGGCGCTGGGCTTCAACCTGCTGCTGCTGGTGGCCATTTTGTCCATGCTGCAGGCCACGCTGACCTTGCCCGGCATGGCCGCCATGGCGCTGGCGCTGGGCATGGCCATCGACGCCAACGTGCTGATCAACGAGCGCATCCGCGAGGAATTGCGCAATGGCTCGTCGCCGCAGGCGGCCATCCACTCCGGTTACGACCGCGCCTGGGCCACCATCCTGGACTCCAACGTCACCTCGCTGATCGCCGGTCTGGCCTTGCTGGCCTTTGGTTCCGGCCCGGTGCGCGGCTTCGCGGTGGTGCACTGCATCGGCATCCTGACCTCGATGTTCTCGGCCGTGTTCTTCTCGCGCGGGCTGGTCAACTTCTGGTACGGCCGGCAGAAGAAGCTCAAGTCGGTGTCCATCGGCACCGTGTGGCGACCTGGTACCGACGCCCAGCGCACCAACCCCGACGCCGCCTGACGCGCGCCCCGAAACAGCGAAGGAACCCGAGCCATGGAATTTTTCCGCATCCGGCGCGACATCCCGTTCATGAAGCACGCGTTGATCCTCAACGCGATCTCGGCCATCACTTTCCTGCTGGCGGTGTTTTTCCTGGTCACCCGGGGCCTGCACCTGTCGGTCGAATTCACCGGCGGCACGGTGATGGAGGTGGCCTATGTGCAACCGGCCGATCTGGAGAAGGTGCGTGGCACCGTCTCGGCGCTGGGCTACGGCGACGTGCAGGTGCAGAACTTCGGCACCTCGCGCGACGTCATTGTCCGGCTGCCGGCCAAGAAGGGCGAGACCTCGGCGCAGCAAAGCGAGGAGGTGATCCAGGCCCTGCGCGCCGCCGATCCCCAGGTGCAGCTGCGCCGCACCGAATTCGTCGGTCCGCAGGTCGGCGAGGAGCTGGCCGCCGATGGCCTGAAGGCGCTGGCCTTCGTGATCATCGGCATCATGATCTACCTGTCGATGCGCTTCGAGTGGAAGTACGCGGTGGCCGGCATCATCGCCAACCTGCACGACGTGGTGATCATCCTGGGCTTCTTCGCCTTCTTCCAGTGGGAGTTTTCCCTGGCGGTGCTGGCGGCGGTGTTGGCGGTGCTGGGGTATTCGGTGAACGAGTCGGTGGTCATCTTCGACCGGATTCGAGAGAACTTCCGGCGCTACCGCAAGATGAACACGGTGCAGATCATCGACAACGCCATCACCTCGACGATCAGCCGCACCATCATCACCCACGCGTCGACGCAGACCATGGTGCTGTCGATGCTGCTGTTTGGCGGCGAGACGCTGCACTACTTCGCCATGGCGCTGACCATCGGCATCCTGTTCGGCATCTATTCGTCGGTGTTCGTGGCGGCCGCCATCGCCATGTGGCTGGGCGTGCGGCGCGAGGACCTGGTCAAGACCGGGCGCAAGGAAGGCGATCCGAGCGATCCCAACGCCGGCGCCGTGGTCTGAGCGGCGCGCGCCAGCGCAGCTCCCCGGCCAGTCGGGTCGGCCGGGGTGTTTTTTACATCTTGCACGCCGGCGCCTGCGACATAATGCTTGCGGCCACACTGTGAAATTGCGTCCCGCCGATACCCCATGGTCCCGCCGCCCAAGCGCCGAATCCGTCACCGCCTGGCTCAGGAGGCACGGCTGCGCTTTGTCAAGCTGCTGGAGCCGGCCATCGCCGAGCTGGCCGCGTACATCCAGGGCCAGCTGTCGGACCTGACCAGCGGCAAGATGCGCAGTTCGCCCGCCGAACTGCACGTGGCACTGAACGCCATCGTCGCCTTCCAGCGCGAGCGCCAGAACTGGATCGACACCGCGCGCCACGGTTGGCGCGAGGCGCTGGTCGACACGCAAAGCCCGGATTCGGTGTCCTTTCGAATGAGCAACCTGGGCTTGCTTGACCACGAGAGCGTGGAGGCTGAGATCGTCGCCTCGCGTCTGGGCACGGCCATCACCAGCGCGGTCGGCAGCGACGTCAACAACCTGCGTCTGCGCGTGCAGCACCTGGAGGGCGGGGACGAGTTGATGCTGGGCGACGTGTTGCGGGCCGACACCTTGCCGATGGCGCTGCTCACCGCCTGGGTCGAGCGCGGCCTGAACCGACCCATGTGGAACCTGGTCCATGACCGGGTCGAGGCCGAGCTGGCGCAGCGCATGGCCGAGGCCTACCGGCAGGCCAACGAGTTCTTGGTCCAGAACCGGGTGATGCCGGAGATCAACCTGAAGTCGCTGGTGCGCCGGGCCGAGGAAACCTCGCCGCCGCCGGGTGCGGCGGCGAAGCCCCCGGCCGGACGTGCCTCGGCGCCGGCCGGTTTTTCACCCGGCAGCCCGGGATCGGCAGGCCTTCCGTCCGGCGGCCCGGGGCCGGTGGGTTTTCCGATGTCGAGCTTTCGGCCGCCGCCGTCCTCACGGCCCGACCCCCAGGCGCGCGGCGCACCGACCACCGGCCCGGCCGGTGCACCGACGGTGTCGGACAGCGCGCTGACACGGGCCGCCCAGGAGACGCGCATGCTGACCGGCGGCACCCCGTTGGCGCGCGTGCGGCAGCGCGCCCAAGGGGTGTTGGGGCAGTTGCGGCGTCTGCTCACCGAGCGTGTTGGCGACTTGGTGGCTGGCGCCCCCACCGGCCCCGGAACCGGGCCGGCGTCCGTGGCGGGCGGCGTGCCCACCACCGGGCGTGGCGGGGCCACCACGCCCATCGTCATGGCCCCCTCGCCCCTGTTGGCCCGGGCGCTGGCCGAGTCCATGACGGAGTTTCCGGTCACCGAGCTGCTGGACCCGCGTGAAAGCGACATGCCGGGCGGCGTGGCGACGGTGCAGGTCGAGGTCATGGCCACGCGCTTGCGCCAGCGGGCCACCGAACTCAAGGCCAAGGCCGAGCGGCCGAGTGAAAAGGCCATCATCGAGATCGTGGCCCTGATGTTCCAGGCCATCCTGGCCGAGGAGCGCATTCCGGCCGCCATCCGCGTGTGGTTCGCCCGGCTGCAGATTCCGGTGCTGCGCCTGGCGCTGGCCGAACCCGATTTCTTCACCTCCATCGACCACCCGGCGCGCCAACTGATCGACCGCATGGGCGCGTCCGCGCTCGGTTTTGACGCCGCCCGCATCAACGACAGCCGCTTGGAAACCGAGATCAAGCGCATCGTGCAGGTCATCGAGCAGTACCCCGAGACGGGGCGGCGTGTGTTCCAGCTGGTGCTGGACGAGTTCAAGAAATTCCTCGGGCGCACGCTCACCGCCGATGGCACGGCGCAGCAGGCCGCGACCCTGGCGCAGAAAGTCGAGCAGAAGGAGGCCTTGTCGATCCAGTACACCGTCGAGCTGCGGCGCATGCTGTCGTCGCTGCCGGTGCAGGACGACGTGCGCGAGTTTCTGTTTCGCGTCTGGTCCGAGGTGCTGGCGCTGTCGGCGGTGCGGCACGGCGCGCAGCAGGGCGACACCGTGCGCTACAAGCAGGCCGCCGCCGACCTGCTGTGGGTGGCCAGCGCCAAGACCGACCGGAGCGAACGCAGCCGGGTGCTGCAGCGCCTGTCCGGCTTGCTGCAAGTGCTGCGCGAGGGCATGCGCACGCTGGGCATGGCGACCCAGGAGCAGGACACCCACATCAAGCTGCTGAACGAAGCCGTGATGCAGGCCTTCGTCTCGCGCAGCGAGGGCTTGCCGCAGGGCCGCCTGGACGAACTGGCGCGCGGCCTGGCCAGCCTGGAAGACGTGGTCACCGACGATCCGGCCGGCGACGTGCTGCTCGACCCGGGCGTGATCGAGCTGATGTTCGGCGCCGAGGGCGATCCGGCGCTGGAGGTGATTTCCAGCGGCGGCTCGCAGCCCAGCAGCGGCACCCTGGACTGGGCGCGCGAGCTGGAACTGGGCCAGTGGTTTGCCCTCGACCACGAAGGCGTGGTGGTGCAGGCGCAGTACGCCTGGCGCAGCGACCGTGGCCAACTGCACCTGTTCTCGTCGGCCAACGGCAAGAGCTATCTGGTGCAGACGCGGCGCCTGGCGGCGTACCTGCAGGCCGGCCTGCTGGCCCCGGTGGAGGACGAGGCGCTGACCGTGCGCGCCACGCGCGAGGCCCTGGCCAAGCTCCACGCGGCGCCCGACCAGCTGCTGCACTAGGGCCTGTTGACGCTATTTTCCGGCGTGCGAACCTGCTTAAAAACGCGTCAATCTAGGCGTGCGACGCCGCCCAGACCGGGTGTCTGGGCAAGGAGCACAACAACGAGTGAC
>JAIUOM010000023.1 GCA_020161215.1 Pseudomonadota bacterium | reverse complement strand
GCCGCTCATCAAGCTCTACGCCTGGAACCCGGTGTGGTTTGGCGTGCTGATGACCATGGTCATGGCGCTGGGTCAGTTCACCCCGCCGCTGGCCGGCACCTTGCTGGTGTCGTGCCGCCTGGCCGGCGTGCCGATCGAGAGCACGCTGCGCTGGGTCGGCTGGTTCATGCTGAGTTTCGCGCTGGCTATCACGGCAGTGCTGTTTGCGCCAGGCATCGCGTTGTGGCTGCCTCGGGCCGCTGGGTTCTGACTTCATTCCTTCACTTTTTCAGCAGGAGATTTCCCATGATTCAACGCCGTCACTTCCTTGCCACCGCTGGCATCGCCACGCTGGGCGCGCCCAGCCTCTTGCGCGCGCAGAGCGCCTACAAGAGCGAGTACCGCCTGTCGCTCGTGGTGGGCCCGGGCACCGCCTGGTACGCCGCGGCGGAGAACTTCGCGAACCTGACGCGTGAGCGCACCAAGGGGCGCATCAACCTGAAGCTCTACCCAGGCTCCAGTCTGGTGCAGGGGGCGCAGGACCGCGAGCTCGTGGCGCTGCGCCAGGGCATCGTCGACGTGTTGGTCGGCACCACTATCAACTGGTCGGGGACAGTGAAGGACTTCGCCGCCTTCGGTCTACCAGGCCTGATGACGACGGATCGCGAGGTGGACGCGGTACTGGCCTCCGACGCTCTGCGCAAGGACTTCTACGACATCATGCGCCGCGCGGGGATGGAGCCACTGGCCTCGGGCGAGTACGGCCCGGTCCAGCTACTGAACTCCAGGAAGCGCCTGGCCAAGCCGGCCGACGTGGCCGGCATGAAGATTCGCGTCACAGCCTCGCCCATGCAGCAAGACATCATGAACGCTCTGAAGGCCAACCCGACCAGCATGTCCTGGGCGGACGCGCAGTCGGCCCTGGCGTCTGGCGCCGTGGACGGTCTGTGGCTGACGCTGGAGCAGATCCTGGCGGTCAAGGCCTACAGCCTGGGCCTGAAGTACGTGACCCGCTGGAACATGACCAATGAGCTGATCCACTTCACAGTGGCCAACCCGGTGTTCAAGTCGTGGTCCCCGGAAGATCAGCAGATCGTGCGCGCTGCTGGCCAGGCCGCAGCGAGCGAACTGACCCAGCAGGTGCGCAAGCACGCCAACGACGAGACAGCGCTGAAACAACACGGCGTGGACGTCTACACGCCCACCGCCTCCGAAATGGCGGAATGGAAGGCGGCGCTGCGGCAACCTTACGAGAAATGGAAGCTGAACATCAACGCCGCCCTGGTGACCAAGATCGAACAGGCCATCAGCCAGGCGACGAAAAGCTGAGCGCGGAGCAGCAGCATGAACCTGATTCACTACTTCGATGCGGGAGTGGCGGGCTATCCGCAATCCCCCTGCCTGGCGGACTGGAGCGGCCAGGCCCCGGCCTTGAACTACGCCGAGGCAGGCGGCAAGACCTGTCAGATCGCCCGCGCGTTGCACGCGGACGGTTTCTCACCCGGGTTCCATGGCGCCGTGCTCAGCGGCAACACGGCAGCGGCCTTTCTCGCGTTGCTGGGCATTCTGCGTGCCCAGGGCGTGTGGCTGCCCGTCAACGCACGCAACAACCCGCTCAGCAACATCGAGTTTCTGCAGGACATGGACTGCGACGTGCTGTTCTACCAGGCGCGCTACGCCGATCAGGTCGCCGAGATCCGCGCCAGCGTGCCGCGCATCCGCCGGTACGTCTGTCTGGATGCGCCCCACGCGGACGATGTGAGCATGACCGAGTGGATCGCGGGGCAGCCCGCGGACATGTTTGCACCGGCGGTCGCCCCGGAAGCGTTGGCGCTGATCATGGGCACCGGCGGCACCACCGGCCGCTCCAAGGGCGTTGCCCTGTCCAACCGCAACATCACGATGACCCTGGCCAATCAGATGTCGGCCTTTCACGTGACCAATGGCATGGCGATGCTGGCGGCGGCGCCGATCACGCATTCGGCGGGTACCTTGTGCCTGCCGTTCATGTCACGTGGCGGACGGATCATCCTGATGGATGGCATTGAGCCGCAAGAGTTGCTGCGCGCCATGGCGCGCGAGCGCATCAACGCGCTCTTTCTGCCCCCCACGGTGATCTACGCGCTGCTGGCGCAGCAGAACGTGCGCGAGTTTGATTTCTCGGCGCTGCGCTACTTGATCTATGGCGCCGCGCCCATGTCGCCGGACAAGCTGGCCGAGGCCATGGCGGTGTTTGGGCCCGTCATGGTTCAAATCTACGGTCAGGCCGAAGTCCCCGGCGCCATCAGTGTGCTGACACTGGAAGACCACCTGGAGAACGGCACACCGGCACCCCGTCAGCGGCTGCTGAGCGCCGGCCGGCGCTTTCCCTTCACTCGGGTGGCCATCATGGACGACGCGGGGTGCCTGCTTCATCAGCCCGGCGCGGTCGGCGAAATCGTGGCCCAGGGCGACATCGTGATGCAGGGGTACTACAAGAACCCCGAAGCCACCGCAGAAGCGCGGCGCAACGGCTGGCACTGCACGGGCGACGTGGGCTACTTCGACGAACAGGGCTTTCTCTACATCGTGGACCGCAAGAAGGACATGATCGTCACAGGCGGCTTCAACGTGTTCTCGTCGGAAGTGGAGGCCGCGGTGATGGCGCACGCCGCCGTCAAGGACTGCGCGGTCATTGGCGTGCCCGACGAAAAATGGGGTGAGGCGGTCAAAGCGGTGGTTGAGCTGCGACCGGACCAGTTGATGAAAACCGACGAGCTGATCGAGTTCGTCAAGAGCCGGCTAGGCAGCGTCAAGGCGCCGAAAACCGTGGAGATCGTGGCGGAACTGCCTCGCAGCGCGGTGGGCAAGGTGCTCAAGAAAGAAGTCCGAAAGCGCTACTGGCAAGGCCAGGAGCGGATGGTTTAACCCCAACTACGGAATCACACCCATGCAAAACGAAGTCCTGGTCGCTGGCGTCGGCATGACGCCCTTCAAGAAACCTGGCGACAACCTGCCGTACCCTGACATGGCGTCCCTGGCCGTGCGCCAGGCACTACAGGATGCGGGATGCACCTATGCCGACGTACAGGAAGTCTATGCCGGCTATGTCTACGGCGACTCTACCTGCGGCCAACGCGCCGTCTACGACGTGGGCATGACCGGCGTGCCGATCGTCAACGTCAACAACAACTGCGCCTCGGGCTCCACCGCCCTGTACCTGGCGCGCAAAGCCATTGCTAGCGGCTCCGCCGATTGCGTGCTGGCGGTGGGTTTCGAGCAGATGGGACGCGGCGCATTGCGCAGCACATGGAACGATCGCCCCAACCCACTCGAACGTTTCGATGCGGTGATCGACGATCTGTTCACCTACCCTGAGCTGAGCAGCGCGGTGCGTTACTTTGCCGCGGCGGGGCAGGAGTACATGCAACGCTACGGCACCTCGCTGGAGACCTTTGCCAAAGTCCGAGCCAAGGCCAGCCGCCATGCGGCGCGCAACCCATTGGCCGTGTTCCGCGACGAGGTCACACCCGAGCAGGTCCTGGCGTCCTCCGCCATCGTGCCCGGCGTGCTGACCCGCCTGATGGCCTGCCCCCCGACCTGCGGGGCCGCCGCCGCCCTCCTGGTCAGCCGGGACTTCGCGCGAAGACACGGGCTGGACCCACGGGTACGCATCCTGGCGCAGGCGCTGGCGACCGACAAGCCGGACGTTTTCGAGAGCCGCAGCGCCATCTCGGTGGTGGGATACGACATGTCGCGCGACGCGGCGCGCCAGGTCTACGAAGCCGCCGGGGTCGACCCGACGGACGTGGATGTGTGCGAGTTGCACGACTGCTTCGCGCAGAACGAGGTGCTGAGCTACGAAACGCTGGGTTTGTGCGGCGAGGGCGAGGCCGAGAAGTTCGTGCGGGCGGGTGACAACACCTACGGCGGTGCCGTGGTCGTCAACCCCTCTGGAGGCCTACTGTCCAAGGGGCATCCCCTGGGCGCGACGGGTCTGGCGCAATGCCACGAGCTCACCCATCAGTTGCGCGGAACGGCACAGGACCGCCAGGTGAAAGGTGCCCGCCTTGGGCTGCAGCACAACGGTGGCCTGGGCGGTGCCACGGTGGTGACGCTGTACGGCCAGACCCATGGATGAACAGGAGATTCACATGAGAGTGAAAGACAAGACGGCCCTGGTTGTCGGCGCCGGTTCGATTGGTGCAGGCATCGGCAATGGCAAGGCCATCTCGGTGCTGCTGGCCCGTGAAGGGGCCAAGGTGCTGGCGGTGGACCGCAACCTGGACGCGGCCAAGGAAACACAGCGTCTGGTGCGGGAGGCGGGCGGCATCTGCGAGGCACACCAAGCCGATGTCGCCGTGAGCGCCGACGTCACGGGCATGGTCCAGGCCTGCCTCACCCACTTCGGGGGTTGCGACATCCTGGTCAACAACGTCGGTATCGCTGAAGTGGGTGGCCCGGTGGAATTGTCCGAGGAGGCCTGGGACCGAGTGTTCAATGTCAACGTCAAGAGCATGTTCCTGGCCTGCAAGCACGTTCTACCGTTGATGGAAAAACAGGGCAGCGGCGCCATCGTCAACATTTCGTCCCTGGCCAGCACACGCTGGGGCGGCGTGCCCTACGTCTCCTACGGTGCCAGCAAGGCGGCGGTGAACGGCCTGTCGCGCTATGTCGCGATGCAGTACGCCGCCAAAGGCATCCGCGTCAACAGCGTACTGCCGGGCTTGATTCACACGCCCATGATCGTGGAGCCACTCACCCGGTTCTATGGCGGCGATGCCGACCGCATGATCGCACTGCGCGACGCGATGTCTCCGACCGGCAAGATGGGCGAAGCCTGGGATGTGGCGCACGCCGTGCTCTACTTGGCCAGCGACGAGGCGAAGTACATCAACGGCATCGAACTCGTGGTGGACGGCGGACTGTCCCAGCAATCGAGCTCCCCGGTTCCCCAGGTCTGAAACGGCCACCGCCCCTGAAAGCCCCCGCCGACGCGCTGGGGACGGTGCGAGGCGGCTACCTTCTTCAGCCCCGCTGCGCCTTCAGCGCGGCGATGCGCTCTTCCATCGGCGGGTGGCTGGCGAACAGCTTGCCGATGCTGCCGGCGATGGCCATGGTCTGCAGGTTCTGCGGCATCTGCTGGCCTTCGGCATGCAGGCCGCCCAGGCGCGCCAGGGCGTTGATCATGGAGTTGGGCTGGCCCATCAGCTGGGCCGCGCCGCGGTCGGCGCGGAATTCGCGCTGGCGCGAGAACCAGGCCACGACGATGCCGGCCAGGAAGCCGAACAGGATGTCGAGCACGATGGTGGTGACGTAGTAACCGATGCCGGGGCCGCTGTTGTCGTCGCCACGGCGCAGAAAACCGTCCACGATGGAGCCGATGACGCGGCTGGCGAACACCACGAAGGTGTTCATCACGCCCTGAATCAGCGCCATGGTGACCATGTCGCCGTTGGCGATGTGCGCCACCTCGTGGCCGATGACGGCCTCGACCTCCTCGCGCGTCATGCCGCGCAGCAGGCCCGTGGAGACGGCCACCAGGGCCGAATTCTTGAACGCGCCGGTGGCGAAGGCGTTGGGTTCGCCCTCGTAGATGGCGACATCGGGCATGCCGATACCGGCTTTTTCGGCGAACTTGCGCACGGTGTCGACGATCCAGGCCTCGTCGGCGTTGCCCGGCTGGCTGATGATCTGCAGGCCCATGCTCATCTTGGCCATGGACTTGCTCATCAGCAGCGAGATGATGGCGCCGGTGAAGCCGACCACCAGCGAGAAGATCATCAGCTGGGCGGTGTTGGCGCCGGTGGCGCGGCCCACGCCCAGCAGACTGGTGACGATGCCCACCACCACCATCACGGCGACGTTGGTCAAAACAAACAGAAGAATGCGTGTCATGGTGTTCCTTGGTGCCCGCGCGGCGCCCGGAACGGTTCCGGGCCGGCGTGGCAATGGTCAATCAAGATAGGGGCTGGACGGGCGGATTCAAGACAGACCCTTTTCTTCTCGCGCGTTCGCGCGCGCGGGTGCGAGCGCGCGGCGCCGCCCGCATCATACGGTGGCGCGGCGCGCCCCGTGGCGGCGAGGGGCTTGCCGCCACGCAGGCGGTGGGCGGCCTGTGACTATGATGGCCTGGAACCCGCCACACACCCCCGGACACGCCCATGAACACCCTGGCCTGGCTCGACCGCCTGATCGCCTTCGACACCGTCAGCCGCCACTCCAACCTCGGCCTGATCGAGGAGGTGCGCGACGCCTTGCGCGCCCAGGGGCTGACGCCCTGGCTCAACCCCAACGCCGAGGGCAGCAAGGCCAACCTGTTCTGCACCCTGCCGGCGCAGGACGGCGGCACCCAGGGCGGCATCATCCTGTCGGGCCACACCGACGTGGTGCCGGTCGACGGGCAGGACTGGTCCAGCGACCCCTTCAAGCTGACCGACAAGGGCGACGGCCGCCTGTACGCCCGCGGCAGCTGCGACATGAAGGGCTTCATCGCCTGCGCCCTGGCGCTGGTGCCTGAATTTTTGGCCCAGCCGCGCGCGAAGCCGCTGCACCTGGCGTTTTCGTACGACGAGGAGATCGCCTGCGTGGGCGCACCCTTCATGCTGGCCGAGCTGCAGGCGCGCGGCATCCGCGCCGATGGCTGTGTGGTGGGCGAGCCGACCTCGATGAAGCCGGTGGTGGCGCACAAGGGCCTCAACTTCTACCGCTGCCGGGTGCACGGCAAGGCGGCGCATTCGTCGCTCACGCCGCAGGGGTGCAACGCCATCGAGTACGCGGCGCGGCTGATCTGCCACATCCGCGACCTGGCCGACGCCTGGCGCGCCGAGGGGCCGTTCGACGACGCGTTCGACGTGCCCTACACCACCATCACCACCAACCAGATCTCGGGCGGCATCGCGCCCAACACCTTGCCCGAGCTGTGCGAGTTCAGCTTCGAGTTCCGCAACCTGCCGGGCCTGGCGCCGGCCGACGTGCACATCCGCATCGAGCGCTACGTGCAGGACGAGCTGCTGCCGCGCATGCAACGCGAATTTGCCGGCGCCCGCATCGAGCTGGAACGCGGCGGCGCCGCCCCGGCGCTGGACGCCAGCGAGCAGGCCGCCGTGACCGAGCTGGTGCGCGCCCTCACGGCCGACCGCGCCGTGCGCAAGGTGGCCTACGGCACCGAGGCGGGGCTGTTCCAGGGCATTGGCATCCCCACCGTGCTGTGCGGGCCGGGCTCGATCGAGCAGGCGCACAAGGTGGACGAGTACGTGGAGGTGGCGCAACTGGAGCAGTGCGAGCGTTTTCTACGGCGGCTGGCGCAGTCCTTGTGAGCTTGGTCAGGGCGTCTTTGCGCTTCTTTTTACTTCTCTTTTGATAGTTATCTTGGATTGATCCACGCCGGCTGACGGCTGTTTTTGTTCTTTTTTTCTCCCACGCATGCCCCCCTTCCCCAGCCAGGCCCGCGTCAAGTTGATCGACAGCATCGAACATGGCGCGGGCTGCGAGCTGTTTCTGGTCGAGGGCGATTCGGCCGCCCACTCGGTGGCCGCCGTGCGCGACGCGCGCCGCCAAGCCGTGCTGCCGCTGCAGGGCAAGCCACTGAACGCCTGGCGCGCCAGCCCCACGCGGGTGCTGGGCTACCCGCTGTACCCGCAGCTGGCGCAGGCCATGGGCTGGCCGTCGGCGCTGGACACTGGCGCCGAGCGGCTCGCCGCGCGCCGCTTCGAGCGCCTGTGCCTGTTGTTCGACCCGGACGCCGACGGCATTCACATTGGCGCGCTGGTGCTGCTGTACCTGCGGCGCTTCGCGCCCGACCTGCTGACCCAGGGCCACGTGTGGATGGTGCGCGCGCCCATGGGCCTACTGCGCGTGGCCGACTCAGGCAGCGGAGAAGTGAGCGAGCACTTGGCCTACACGCCAGAGCAGATGCGCGCACTGCGCCAGCACACCCTGGCGCGCGGAGATGTGTCGATGTCCGACGGCATGTTCCGCGGCCTGGGCAGCCTGCCGCCGGCCGTGCTGCGCGCCAGCTGCGTGGAGGCGGCCACGCGCCGCGCGGATGCGGTGACGGCGGCGCAAATGCAGGCGGTGCTGGAGGTTTTTGGAGGCGAATAAGCCCACCCCCAGGCAGGAAGTGAGCCCACCCCCAGGCTCCACTCGCTGCGCGATGTTGCGCCTCCCCCCTCAAGGGGGCGACGCCAGTGGCCGGGCGAAGCCCTCTCCACGGCGTCTGCTGAGCTGGCCTGCTCCGCGGCCATTCGTTCTTGATGGCAGCGTCGTTTTCGACCACTCATACTAAAAGGCGTTCAAAAGCATCAAACCGTTCGCGTTGAGCCCTTCGACGGGCTCAGGACAGGCTTGTCGAAACGCCGCGCCGGGCTTCGACAGGCTCAGCCTGAACGGCTCTTGTAGTTTGAACGCCAATCGGTATCAGGCTTGTCGAAGGGCTCAACGCGAACGGTTGGGCATTTTTGAAGGCGTTTTGGTAGGTCGGGGACAGCATGCGTGGGGTCTTGCGCTTCCAGGCATCCGCCCCCGCTTGTCGATGAGCAGCCTGGTCAGGTGTCGGCCGTGCCGCCGGCTCCCGGGATGCGCACCGGCAGGGGTCTGAACACGCGCACGTCCTGGTAGAAACCGGGCGCCTCGTTGGGGGGCCACCAGCCGGGCACGCCCAGCACGGGCAGCGGCGCGAAGGGTTTGGCGGCCAGCCGCTCGGCGCTGAGCCATTCGGCCAGCCAGGCGTCGGCCTGGGCCAGGCTGTCCAGCCCGGGCGGGGCGGGCAGCACGTGGGCGGTGATCGAGGGGTAGGGCGCGAGCAGCTTTTCCAGCGTGGCGTGGCCCAGCAGCCACAGGTGCGCCTGGCGCCACAGCGGCCGCATGGGCCCGAACAGTTCGGCCCAGCGCCGCCCGGCCAGGGCCTGCCACAGCGGCTCGGGGGCGGACAGCAGGGCGCCGTTCTCGTCCAGCAGGGTAATGGCGTCGCGCACCGGGCCGCGCGTGGCGCGCACGCCATCGCGGGCGATTTCGGCGGCCTGCAGCTGGTTCAGGCGCCGCTTGGTGCGCGGACAGGCCAGCCAGATCAGGCCGTTGAAGAAATCGTGCGGGTTGTCGCGCGTGGGCACCGCGCCCTGCGTGTGCACGAAGTCTTCATACGCCACGCCGGCCGGCAGGGCCGACTGCGGCACGAAGCGCGGCGCCGCCGTGGCCACGCGGTTCAGCGCCTGCCCCACCTCGGCGCCAGCCTGCCAGGCGGCCAACGCCGGCCCGCCCCAGGGCCGCAGCGCCTGCCACCAGGGCCGCGCCCAATCGAGGCTTGGCGCCGCGGCCTGGGCCGGGGCAGCGCGAGAGGAAGCCGATGCACGGGTCATGCCGCCGATGCTGCCACAGCACGTGACGGTCGCCTCACCACGCCTCCTCAACGCTCTTCATTTGATAGCTTATTTGGCAATGCCCGCGCCGGCCTGTGGCTTATTTCACCATGCAACCAGTGGCCCGGGGGCTGCCCTATACTGGCGCCCCGCTCCTGCCCCAGTCCTTCGCTCGCCATGGCCTCCACCGCCTTGTCCACGCCCCCTGCCCCGCCCCACGGCCGACCGCGCCGCACCCAGGGCCGCGACATCCATGAGCCGCACCGCGCGGCCACGCCGCTGGAGCTGCTGTTCGACCTGGTGTTCGTGGTCGCCATCGCGCAGGCCGCCGCGCAGCTGCACCACGGCATCGTGGCGCACCACACCGGCAGCGCGCTGGTCGGGTTTGCCATTGCCTTCAGCGCCATCTGGTGGGCGTGGATGAACTACACCTGGTTCGCCTCGGCCTACGACGACGACACGCCCACGTTCCGCGTGCTGACCATGGCGCAGATGGTGGGCGTGCTGGCGCTGGCGGCGGGCGTGCCGGGCTTTTTCGAGGGGAAATTCAACGCCGGTGTCGCCGGCTACCTGGTGATGCGCGTGGCGCTGTGTCTGCAATGGGTGCGTGCCGCCCGCGGCCACCCGGAGTGCCAGCGCACCTGCCTGCGCTACGCCACGGGCATCGCCTTGGTGCAGGTCGGCTGGCTGCTGTTTCTGCTGGGCACGCAGACCGGCGCGCTGGCGGGCGGCGCGATGTGGATGGGGTTTGGCCTGCTGTGGCTGGGCGAATTCAGCGTGCCGGTGTGGGCCGAGCGCGCCGCACCCACACCCTGGCATGCGCACCACATCGCCGAGCGCTACAGCCTGCTGGTCATCATCGTGCTGGGCGAGGGCATTCTGGGCGCCAGCAATTCCGTGGCCAGCATCTGGGCCGCGATGGACTGGGCCTGGTCCTGGGACGTGAGCCTGGTCGGCTTTGGCTGCATGCTGCTGGTGTTCTGCCTGTGGTGGATGTACTTTCTGGTGCCTTCGGCCGAGGCGCTGCACCAGCACCGTGATCGCGCCTTTCCGTGGGGCTATGGCCACGTGGTGCTGTTCGCGGCGCTGGCCGCCGTGGGCAGCGGGCTGGAGGTGGTGGCCGACGTGCTGAAGGCCGCCAAGGAAGCCTCCGCCCACGCCCCGGCGGCCGCGGGCGAAGCCGCCGCGCACGGCGTCTCGGCCACCTACGCCATTGCCACCGTGGCGGTGGCCGAAAGCATCTACGTGATCTCGCTGTGGGTGCTGTACCGCTTCATCTCGCGCGTGCGGCAGTCGGACTGGTACCTGCCCCTCGTCTGCATCGCCTGCATCGCCCTGGCGCCGGTGGCGGTGTCGCTGGGCGTGCCGCTGCCCTGGGGGCTGCTGCTGCTGTCCGTCGGCCCGATCCTGGCGATTGCGTACCACGAGCATGGGCGCAGGCATTGCACGGAGGAGTTCGCGGTGCGGTGAAGGGTGACCAGCATCGCCCTCAGCATACCGACCGCCACGCGTCCACCAATGAACGCGCTTTTCCTACTGGAACAGGTTTCCCTGGCCCGCACTCATGCCGCGGTCAACAAATCGGGGCGATGGGCACGCAGCCAGCCTTCGGTGTGCGCCAGCAGCTTGGCGGACTGCTCGATGCAAGCCTGCAGCGTTGGCGTGGACACGGGGTCGCCCTCGTAATCGCTCAGGTTGCGCTGGCGGCGCAGTGCGTCCAGCACAATCACGTCTGGCTGCGCCACACCCATCGTCAGTTTCAGGCTTTGGATGGCCGTCTGGTGATGCCCAGGCTGGCTGGTCGAAGTGCGAAAACCATTGGCCCATAAGCCCATCATCGCGCACTGCATGATGCATTTGTAGGCGGCGTCAAAGCGATTGTCCGCACTGAGCTGTGCGATGCCAGCATCGGCCAGGTTGCGCCGCGCCGCCTGCAACAACTTGGCGATGCCCGCCGCATCAGGTTGGTGGGCTTGCAGCCGCCCAATCGCCAGCAAGTTCTGCAAGCTCATCGGCGTCTCCTTTCACGAACAACTGGGGTTTGCGCAGCACATCACGCGCAAAGGCATCGCCGCTGCGCACGCGTGCGGCGAATTCCTCGGGGGTGTAAAGCACCGGGTTGACTTCGCGGCCCAACGTGGCATGCAGCGGAAACACCGCCTGCGCCAGTTCCACAAAGCCCACGCTGCCCAGCACCAGCACATCCACATCGCTGCCCGTCGAGGCAGCGCCGCGCGCCACCGAACCGAACACCAGCGCCAGTTGAATTTGCGCACCCAGCGGCGCCAAGGCTTCGCGCAGCGCCGGCACCACACCATGCGTCTTGCGAAACAGTGCCGCCAGCTCGCCAAACAGCGGGTGCCCGATGTTGGCCTGGTAGCGCACCTGATTGCCCAGCTCGCTGCGCCGCAGCAGGCCAGTGCGCGCCAGCTTATCCACCTCACGCGCCAGCGTACCGGCGTGGCTGCCAGTCAAGCGCGCCAGCTCACGCAGATGAAACGCGGACTCTGGCTGCAGCAACAGCAACGCCAGCACACGCTGCCGCGCCGCTGGAAACAGCTGATCCATCAACAAGTCGTTGCTCATTAGGCGACAATTGTTGCTGAAAAGGCGACGAATAACAAGTGTTCGGGACCGGGAGGATGCGTCTGCCGCGCACGACGACATTGCGGATAGGGGACAGCTGTGAGAGGGCCCGGTCATCGCGATTGCGCACCACCAGCCTGGGAAAGGGTATTTTGGGGATGCGTTTGCGGTGGGGTGAAGAGGTTTGTCCGTCGACTCAAGCGGGCCGCCTGCTGTTGCGCTTGTCGCGCACACTCACGCGTGACGTGCCTTCATCGCGAAAATCAAAGGCCTCGATCGCTACGAGCAACTTGCTGAGCGTCGCATAGCCATAGTTCCGCGCGTCGAAGCTGGCCTTATTGCTGATTTGAGTGCCGATAGCCCCTACTTTTGCCCACCCCGACTCGTCTGCAGTGGCGTTTACGGCATCGCGCAGCAGGTTCATGAGTGCGGTGTCCTGACGCAATTTGGAGGTCGGTACACGCACACGGGCGGCGGTGACAGAGGCCTTGGTTGCCGGTGTTGAGTCATCCCCGGGCTGCGCCGCGGCCTTGCCGACGAACTCTATTTCGTCGCCCACGTGGGCCTCCTTGAGCGCTTCCAGATACAAAAAGCGCGAGCAGGCGTTGACAAAAGGCAGGGGCGTTTGCGCGGCCCCAAACCCATACACCGCAGCGCCCTTGGCGCGCAGATGCATCACCAAGGGCGTGAAGTCGGCGTCGGACGAGACGATGCCGAACGCATCCGGGTGCTCGGTGTAAAGCAACTCCATCGCGTCCACGGTCATGGCCATGTCGCTGGCGTTCTTGCGTTTGGAGTAGTCGAACTGCTGCATGGGCCGGATGGCGAACTCAAGCAGCCGGTCCTGCCAGCCATTCAGCGCCACCTTGGTCCAGTTGCCGTAAGCCCGACGCACATTGATAACGCCGAGTGTGGACAGCTCGGTCAGGATCTCGTCGATCAGGTCGGCCGGCGCGTTGTCGGCGTCAATCAGCAGCGCAATGCGCCAGGGTCGTGGGTCGGCGTCACTCATGCTCACTACTCCATGTTCAGGGACTCAGCCTCCACCCCAACACCTCCCCGCCCGCCAGCGGTTTGACCTCCGCATCACCAAACGGATAACTCTCAGGCGGCGTCCAGCTTTCCTGGCGCAGGGTAACAGTGCCCGTGTTGCGTGGCAGGCAGTAGAAGTCGGGGCCGTGGTGGCTGGCAAAGCCTTCCAGTTTGTCCAGCGCGCCGGCCGCTTCAAACGCGCTGGCGTACAGCTCTAGCGCGGCGTGGGCGGTGTAGCAGCCGGCGCAGCCGCTGGCGTGTTCTTTCAGCTGCGCGGGGTGGGGGGCACTGTCGGTGCCCAGAAAGAACTGGGGGTTGCCGCTGGTGGCGGCCTTTACCAAGGCCTGGCGGTGCACTTCGCGCTTGAGCACGGGCAGGCAGTAGTAGTGCGGGCGGATGCCGCCCAGAAAGATGGCGTTGCGGTTGTACAGCAGGTGGTGGGCGGTGATGGTGGCGGCGGTGTGCGCATCGGCACTCGCCACATACTGCGCGGCCTCCTGCGTGGTGATGTGCTCGAACACCACCTTCAGTTCGGGGAAATCGCGGCGCAGCGGGGTCATCACGCGGTCGATGAACACGGCTTCGCGGTCGAACAGGTCGATCTCACCATCAGTCACCTCACCGTGCACCAGCAGCTTGAGGCCGGCGCGCTGCATGGCTTCCAGCGTTTGGTAGGTCTTGCGCACGTCGGTCACGCCCGCATCGCTGTTGGTGGTGGCGCCAGCCGGGTAGAGCTTGAGGGCGACCACGCCGGCCACTTTGGCGCGCGCGATTTCATCGGGCGGCGTGTTGTCGGTGAGGTACAGCGTCATCAGCGGCTCGAACGCCACGCCGGCGGGCACGGCTTGCTGGATGCGCGCTTTGTACGCCAGCGCTTGATCGGTTGTGGTCACCGGCGGCCGCAGGTTGGGCATGATGATGGCGCGGGCAAACTGCGCCGCGGTGTGCGGCACCACGGCGGCCAGCGCGGCGCCGTCGCGCACGTGCAGGTGCCAGTCGTCGGGGCGGGTGAGGGTCAGCGTCTGGGGGGCGGTCATGGCGCGGATTCTCGCATCCGTCCCGGCGCCAAAGACCGCTCCGGTCCGGATTTACCCGCACCGGGGGGCCACGAAACGGTCATATAGTTGTCACGATCAGGGATTAGATTGGCGGCCGTGGCATCCATCGTGCTCGAAAACATTGGCAAGCAGTGGGGTGCAACGCACGCGCTGCAAGGCGTGAGCCTGCAGATTGCGGAGGGCAGCTTCTGCGTGCTGCTCGGCCCTTCCGGCTGCGGCAAGTCCACCACGCTGCGCATCATGGCCGGGCTGGAGCAGCCCACCAGCGGCAGCGTGCGCATCGGAGACCGCGACGTGACCCATCTGCCGCCGGCGCAGCGCGGCATTGCGATGGTGTTCCAGAACTACGCGCTGTTTCCTCATCTTTCCGTGGCCGACAACATCAGCTTCGGGCTGCAGGTGCGCAAGGTGCCGGCCGATGATCGGGCCCGCCGGTTGCGCGAGACGGCCGAATTGCTTGGCCTGACCGCCCTGCTGGAACGCCGGCCCAGCCAGCTATCGGGCGGCCAGCAGCAGCGGGTGGCACTGGGCCGCGCCCTGGTGGCCGGCACCCGCGTGTGCCTTATGGACGAACCGCTGTCGAACCTGGACGCGCAGTTGCGCCAGGACATGCGCCGCGAGCTGCGCGAATTACAGCGCCAGCTGGAGCTGACCGTCGTCTACGTCACGCACGATCAGGCCGAAGCCATGAGCATGGCCGATCAGGTGGTGCTGCTGAACAAGGGGCGGGTGGAACAGGCCGCCACCGCACGCGAGCTGTATGCGCGACCGGCCAGCACCTTTGCGGCCAGGTTCATCGGCACGCCGCCCATGAATTTGCTGGCACTGGAGGGTGGTCGCATTGCCGGCAGCGAGGTGGCCGTCGGTCTGCCCGAGCAGGCCAACTGGCTGGCGGTGCGGCCCGAGGCTGTGTCGCTGTACGAGCCCGGCACCGCCAACACCTTGCCGGCCACCGTGCGCGGCACCGAATACCTGGGCGCCGACAGCGTGCTGGACTGCGCCGTAGGCAGCCAGAGCCTGCTGGTGCGCACCAGCGGCCGGGCGCTGGTCGAACCCGGCTCTGCCGTGGGGCTGGCCTGGTCGCCCGAGGAAACCCATGCCTTTGGCGCCGATGACCGGCGTCTTGCCCATCTCTCCCCCGCCTGATCCTCACCCACAAGGAGCCCTCATGCTGCGATACACCTTTTTGCGCCACCTGGCCACCACCGCCTTTGCCGCCAGTACCGCGCTGCTCGGGGTCAGCTCCAGCGCGCACGCCCAGGGCACAACCGAAGTGCCCTTTTATTACCCCGTGGCCGTGGGCGGCCCAATCGCCAAGGTGATTGATGGCTTCGCCGAGGGCTTCATGAAGGAAAACCCCGGCATCAAGGTCTCCCCGATCTACGCGGGCACCTACCAGGAAACCATTGTCAAGGCGCTCACGGCGCACAAATCCGGCACGCCGCCGGTCACCTCCGTGCTGTTGTCGACCGACATGTTCACGTTGATTGACGAGGACGCCATCGTGCCGTTCGACAACTTTGCCAAGTCGGCGGACGACAAGGCCTGGCTGGGCGGCTTCTACAAGGCCTTCATGCAGAACAGCCAGACCGGCGGCAAGACCTGGGGCGTGCCGTTCCAGCGTTCCACCGTGGTGATGTACTGGAACAAGGAGGCCTTCAAGGAGGCCGGCCTGGACCCGAACAAGCCCCCCACCAGCTGGGTCGAACTCCAGTCCATGGCGACCAAGCTGACCAAGAAGGACGCCAGCGGCAAGGTCACGCAGTACGGCGTGCAGATTCCGTCCAGCGGCTTTCCGTACTGGCTGTTCCAGACCCTGTCGACCACCAACGACGTGATCCTGGCCAACGACACCGGCAGCAAGGTCACCTTCGACAACCCGAAAGTCATCGAGGCGCTGCAGTTCTGGGTCGACCTGGGCAAGGCCGGGGTGCACCCGAGCGGCGTGGTGGAGTGGGGCACCACCCCCAAGGACTTCTTCGAGAAGAAGGCCGCCATCATCTACACCACCACCGGCAACCTGACCAACATCCGCAAGAACGCACCGTTTGACTTTGGCGTGGCCATGATCCCGGGCAACAAGCGCAAGGGCTCTCCCACCGGCGGCGGAAACTTCTACATCTTCAAGAAATCCACCCCGGGGCAGCAGGAGGCGGCCTACAAGTTCATCCAATGGATCACCCAGCCCGAGCGCGCCGCCCAGTGGAGCATCGACACCGGCTACGTGGCCACCTCGGCCGCTGCCTACGACACGCCGGCGCTGAAAAAATACGCGGCCGATTTCCCGCCCGCCCTGGTGGCGCGCGACCAGCTACCGGTGTCGGTGGCCGAGTTCTCGACGCACGACAACCAGCGCATCACCAAGGTGCTGAACGACGGTCTGCAAGCCGCGCTGACGGGCACCAAGACGCCCGCGCAAGCCATGAAGGACGCTCAGTCGGAAGCCAATCGCTTGCTGCGTGGCTACAAGTGATGCCGCACGGCCGGTTGCTTGCAGCGGCGCGGGCTTATTGACCCACGCCTTGAAATCCCCCACATGACCGGCGCCGAGCACACCGGCACCCGCGCCATCCACGCCTGGCTGCTGTTGCTGCCGGCCTTGGTGCTGCTGATCGCCTTCACCCACTACCCGGCGGTGCAGACGCTGATCGACAGCTTTTATTCCACGCCCAAGGGTGGGCGGGCAAGCGTCTGGGTGGGGCTGGAAAACTACCAGGTGATGGTGGAAGACCCGGTGTTCTGGATCGCGGTGCGCAACAACCTGTGGTTCGCCGCGGCCACGATTCCCTGCTCGATCGGCCTGGCGCTGCTCATGGCCTTGTGGGTCAACGAGCGGATGGCCGGCCGCGCCTTTCTGCGCATGGCCTACTTCACGCCCACGGTGTTGCCGATGATCGCGGTGGCCAACATCTGGCTGTTTTTCTACACGCCCCAATACGGCTTGCTGGAGCGGTTTACCCAGTTGCTCGGCCTGCCTTCGCAGAATTGGTTGGGCGATCCGGGCACGGCGCTGGGCGCGGTGACGGTGGTGGCGATCTGGAAGGAAGCCGGCTTCTTCATGATCTTTTACCTGGCCGCGCTGCAGACACTCAACCCCAGCCTGCGCGAAGCGGCCTCGATTGAAGGCGCCTCGCGCTGGCAGTTCTTTCGCCGGGTGCAATGGCCGCTGCTGATGCCGACCACGCTGTTCGTGCTGGTCAACGCCTTCATCAACGCCTTTCGCATGGTGGACCATTTGTTCGTGCTGACCCGCGGCGGGCCGAACAACGCCTCGACCTTGCTGTTGTACTACCTGTACGAGGTCGGCTTCAGCTTCTGGGACACGGCCTACGCCTCGGCCATCACGGTGGTGCTGGTGGCGGTGCTGGCGGGCATCGCCCTGTTTCAGTTCTTCGTGCTGGACAAGCGGGTGCATTACAAGTGATGCGTCGCACGCGCGTTCTGGCGTTCAACGAACCGACCTGGCTGGACACGCTGGCCGCCTGGGTGTTGGCGCTGCTGTGGATTCTGCCGCTGGCCTATGCGGTGTGGACAGCGTTTCACCCGACCGAATACGCCACCCGCTTCGATGTGTGGGCGCCGCTCACGCTGGACAACTTCCGCCGCGCCTGGGCCGCCGCGCCCTTCGCGCGTTATTTTCTCAACACCATGCTGCTGGTGGCCATGATCCTGGCCGTGCAACTGGTGCTGGCCACGCTGGCGGCGTACGCGTTCGCGCGCTTTCAGTTTCCCGGCCGCGACGTGGCCTTCGCGCTGGTGCTGGTGCAGCTGATGATCATGCCCGACATCCTGCTGGTCGAAAACTACACCACCATGAGCCGGCTGGGCCTGGTCGACACCTTGCTGGCCATCGGCCTGCCCTACTTTGCGTCGGCCTTCGCCATCTTTTTGCTGCGCCAGACCTTCATGGGCATCCCCAAGGAGCTGGACGAAGCCGCCCGTGTCGAAGGTGCTGGCCCACTGCAGACGCTGTGGCGCGTGTACGTGCCCTTGGCCAAACCGGTGTACACCGCCTTCGCGCTGGTGTCGGTGAGCTTTCACTGGAACAACTTCCTGTGGCCGCTGATCATCACCAACAGTCCGAACGCGCGGCCGCTCACCGTGGGGCTGCAGGTGTTCTCGTCGGTCGATCAAGGGGCGGACTGGTCGATCATCACCGCCGCCACCTTGATGACCTCGGCGCCGCTGCTCATCGCGTTCTTGCTGTTCCAGCGCCAGTTCGTGCAGAGCTTCATGCGCGCCGGCATCAAGTAGACGCCGCCGTACCCGCAAGAGATGCCCATGAAACTCGTCACCTGGAACACCCAATGGTGTCGCGGCCTGGATGGCCTGGTCAGCCCGCGGCGCATCGTGGCGGGCGCGCAGGCCTTGGCCGGAGAAGGTGGCTTCGACGTGCTGTGCCTGCAAGAAATCACTCAAGGCTATCCCGGCCTGCCGGGCGCGCCGGGCGACCAGCCCGCCGAGCTGGCCGAATTGCTGCCGGGCCACCAGTTGTTCTTTGGCGCGGCCGTGGATGAATTCACTCCGGGCGCCGGCGGCCGGCTGCAACGTCAGCGCTTTGGCAATCTGATCGCCACACGCCTGCCCGTGCTGCAGGTGCGGCACCATCCGCTGCCCTGGCCGGCCGAGGCCGGCGTGCCCAGCATGCCGCGCATGTGCTCGGTGGTGACCGTGCGGCACGCCACGCTCGGCCCCCTGCGCATCATGACGACCCACCTGGAGTACTACGCACCACGCCAGCGCCACGCCCAAGCCGAGGCCTTGGCGGCCCTGCACGGCGCCGCCAACGACCTGGTGGCCGCCCCGCCCACCCGCGCGCCCGGCGACACCGGCTCGCCGTTTCAGCTGAAAGCGCACACCCCCCATGCCGTGTTGTGCGGAGATTTCAACTTTGAGCCCGATTCGGCCGAGTACCGCGCCATTCAGGCCGCGCCTGCCCGCGCCGGGCTGCACGATGCCTGGCCGTTGGTGCACGGCGATAAGCCGCACCCGCCCACCTTCCGCCTGTTCGACCGCACCTACGGGCCGGAACCCATTTCCTGCGACTTCTTCTTCGTCAGCCAGAGCCTGACCACCCAGCTCAAGGCCTTGCGCGTCGACCTGGACACCCAGGTGTCGGACCACCAGCCGATGATGCTGGTGCTGGGCTGACACCGAGAAGATCAGGGTTTACATGGATGCCCGCCCACCCTCGCGCCCCGGAAGGGGCCTCGGCGGGTCTTAAGATACCGCGTTGAGTTTCACGGGGCCACCCTGCGCCGCAGGCACCGCCCAGCTTTCATGCCCAATTCCCGCCCACCCGACTCCCCGGCCCAGGACGCGCCCCCAGAAGGTGCGCCAACTCGCGTGCCGTTGGCCATCGAAGACTGGCTGACGGTGGTCATCATGGCGCTGCTGGCGCTGATCACCTTCGCCAACGTGCTGGTGCGCTACTTCACCGACGCCTCGTTCGCCTGGACGGAAGAGGTCTCGGTGTTCCTGATGATCGTGCTGACCATGATCGCCGCGTCGGCGGCCGTGGCGCGCAACCGGCACATCCGCATCGAGTACTTCGCCGACTCGGGCCCCGAGAGCCGACAGCGCGCATTGGCCAAGTTTGGCGCGGCCATGATGGCCTTGCTGTTCGGCTTCATGACGGTGCTGTCGGCCCGCGTGCTGTGGGACGACGTGCGCTACGGCGAAACCTCGCCCGGCATCGGCGTGCCGCAGTGGTGGTACACGATGTGGCTGCCCATCATCAGCGCCGCCATCATGCTGCGCGCCATCGGCCTGCTGCGCCGTGGTGGCCGGGCGGCGGCTGAAAGCGGCGAGCTGCCCTCTTCCCCCGAAATCCGCGCGGAGGAACGCGCGCCATGATTGCCACGCTGCTGTTCGCCGTTTTCATCATCACCATGCTGCTGGGCGTGCCCATCGGCGCCGCGCTGGGCCTGGCCGGCACGGCGGCGATCGCGCTGGCGAATGCCGAATCGCCCTGGTTCGGGCTGCTGGCGGTGCCGCAAAACTTCTACGCCGGCCTGGGCAAATACCCACTGCTGGCGGTGCCCATGTTCGTGCTGGTGGGCTCGATCTTCGACCGCTCGGGCGTGGCGCTGCGGTTGGTCAACTTCGCCGTGGCCCTGGTCGGTCGCGGCCCGGGCATGCTGCCGCTGGTGGCGATTGCGGTGGCCATGTTCATGGGCGGCATCTCCGGCTCGGGCCCGGCCAACGCGGCGGCGGTGGGCGGCGTGATGATCGCGGCCATGAACCGCGCCGGCTACCCGGCCAGCTATTCGGCCAGCGTGGTGGGCGCGGCGGCGGCCACCGACATCCTGATTCCGCCCTCGGTGGCCTTCATCATCTACTCGGTGCTGGTGCCGGGCGCGTCGGTGCCGGCGTTGTTTGCCGCCGGCATGATTCCCGGCGTGCTGGCCGGCCTGGCGCTGATCGTGCCGGCCGTGTGGATGGCGCGCCGGCACGGCATGGGCCACCTGGAAGCCGGCCTGCCGCGCCCGCCGCTGGGCAAGAGTTTCCGCGAGGCGATCTGGGGCCTGGCCGCGCCGGTGGTGATCCTGGGCGGCATGCGCGCCGGCTGGTTCACGCCCACCGAGGCGGCGGTGGTGGCGGTGTTCTACGGCCTGTTCGTCGGCATGGTGATCCACCGCAGCATGGGCGTGCGCGACCTGTTCCCGATCCTGAAGGAATCGGGCGAGCTGTCGGCGGTGATCTTGCTGGTGGTGTCGCTGGCCGGCATTTTTGCGTTCTCGCTCTCCACCCTGGGGGTGATCGATCCGGTCACCAAGGCCATCGTCAACTCGGGCCTGGGCGAGTACGGCGTGCTGTCCCTGCTCATCCTGCTGCTGATCACCGTCGGCATGTTCCTCGACGGCGTGTCCATCTTCCTGATCTTCGTGCCACTGCTCTGGCCCATCGTGCAGCACTACAACTGGGACCCGGTGTGGTTCGGCGTGCTGCTGACGCTGAAGGTGGCGCTGGGCCAGTTCACCCCGCCGCTGGCCGTCAACCTGATGGTGTCGTGCCGCATCGCCAACGTACGCATGGAGGAAACCGTGCGCTGGGTCGGCCCGATGCTGCTGGCCATGGGCCTGGTGATGGTGGCCGTGATCATCTGGCCCGAGCTGGCGTTGTGGCTGCCGCGCGTGCTCGGATACTGATGTTTTTTGCTGTTGGTCGGCGCCCACAAAGCCTGACCAGCTATTATTTTTGATGTGAAACCAAGGAGACTGTCCGTATGAAAATTCGCCGTACCCTGCTGAGCCTGGCCGTCACGGCCACCGCCGCGCTGACACTGGGCGCCGCCCTGCCCGCCCAGGCGCAGAACTACAAGTCCGAATACCGCATGTCCTTGGTGGTGGGCACCGCCTTCCCCTGGGGCAAGGGCGGCGAAATCTGGGCCAACAAGGTCAAGGAAAAAACCCAGGGCCGCATCAACATCAAGTTGTACCCGGGCGTGTCGCTGATCCAGGGCGACCAAACGCGCGAGTTCAGCGCATTGCGCCAGGGCGTGATCGACATGGCCGTGGGCTCCACCATCAACTGGTCGCCGCAGGTCAAGCAGCTGAACCTGTTCTCGCTGCCCTTCCTGATGCCCGACTACGCCGCCATCGACGCGCTGACGCAGGGCGAAGTCGGCAAGGACATGTTCAAGATCCTGGAAAACGCCGGCGTGGTGCCCCTGGCCTGGGGCGAGAACGGTTACCGCGAGCTGACCAACTCCAAGCGGCCGGTGCGCACGCCAGACGATCTGAAGGGCTTGAAGATCCGCGTGGTCGGCTCGCCACTGTTCGTCGACACCTTCTCCGCCCTGGGCGCCAACCCCACCCAGATGAGCTGGGCCGACGCGCAGCCGGCCTTTGCCAGCGGCGCCGTGGACGGGCAAGAAAACCCGATGAGCATCTTCACCGCCGCCAAGCTGCACACCGTGGGCCAGAAAAACCTGACGCTGTGGGGCTACGTGGCCGACCCGCTGGTGTTCGTGGTCAACAAGGAGGTGTGGGCCAGCTGGACCCCAGCCGACCGCGAGGCCGTGCGCCAGGCCGCCATCGAAGCCGGCAAGGAAGAGATCGCCATCGCCCGCAAGGGGCTGGTCGAGCCCGGCCAGCCGCTCTTGAAGGACATCGCCGCGCTGGGCGTGAACGTGGTGCAGCTCTCGCCCGCCGAACGCGAAGCCTTCGTCAAGGCCACCCGCCCGATTTACGCCAAGTGGAAAGGCCAGATCGGCAACGAGCTGGTGAGCAAGGCGGAGAAATCGATCGAGGCGCGCAAGAAGTAAGCCGCCGAATTACAACTGCGGGACGAGTTTCTGATTTGGCGTGACCCCAAATCAGACTCAGTTCAACAACTGTTTCGCGATAACGCTGCGCAGCGATTCCACGCTGCGCAGCTGTTGTTTATGCAGCATTCGATGGCAATTGGAGCAGACGATTGCCAGATCTTCGAGGGAAGTCGATTTGCCATCATCACCGCGCTTCCCCAGTGGGAAAAGATGATGAACCTCACAGAAACCACGACCGATCTCGCCATAAGCCTTCTCGAAATCAAATCCGCAAATTTCGCACTCCAAGCAGCCAGTCTTAGATAAAACCGCATCGCGCTTTGCCTTCACGATGGAAGGTCTCCGCTCACGTTCGAGGTGCTCGCGCAAACGTGGTGCCCCTTCACTCACAACCAGACCATCTATGTCTGGGGCTCTGTCGACCATGAAATCGCGTGCAATTTCGAACAGTCGATCACACACTTTATCGGGGGGTGTGACGTACATGCGAGGATAGGTCGGCCATTTCCACTCAGGAAATGCAAGTATCAAGAACTCAAAACTGATAGCCTCAGTCAATGCCTTCACCTCGCCGATTTCTGCAGCGTAACGGCCTTTCCAATGACCTTTGGTTTGGCGTTGCGGAGCTGTTTTCAGTTCACACCGCCCGACCAAACCGCAGCCTGCGTGCGATATAAGACACTCATCGCCAACAGCGGCACCCTTGGGAACAATCCAAGGAACGGTCGTATCCTGAGGCTCCACTGAACAGAGCTCATAGAGATCATCCAGATCATCTCCATCTGCTATCAGGATATGTCGCAGAGCCACGTCTGATTTTCAGTGGTTCAAGATCTTGCTGAGGAAGTCCTTGGTGCGCGGCTGGCGGGCATCCGGGTTGCCGAAGAACTCTTCCTTGGGGCAGTCTTCCAGAATCTTGCCGCCGACGTCGATGAAGATCACGCGGTTGGCCACCTGGCGGGCAAAGCCCATTTCGTGCGTCACCACCATCATGGTCATGCCTTCCTTGGCCAGGGTGACCATCACGTCCAGCACCTCGCCCACCATCTCGGGGTCGAGCGCCGAGGTGGGTTCGTCGAACAGCATCACGATCGGGTCCATGCTGAGCGCGCGGGCAATCGCCACGCGCTGCTGCTGGCCGCCAGAAAGCTGACCCGGAAACTTGTCCTTGTGCGCCATCAGGCCCACCCGGTCGAGCATTTTCAGGCCGCGCGCCATGGCTTCGTCCTTGCTGCGGCCCAGCACCTTGATCTGCGCGATGGTCAGGTTTTCGGTCACCGACAGGTGCGGGAACAGCTCGAAATGCTGAAACACCATGCCGACCTTGCTGCGCAGCTTGGGCAGATCGGTCTTGGGGTCGGTCAGCGAGATGCCGTTGACGACGATGTCGCCCTTCTGGATCGGCTCCAGGCCGTTGACGGTCTTGATGAGGGTGGACTTGCCGGAGCCGGACGGCCCGGCGACCACCACCACGTCGCCCTTGCTGATGGTGACGGAGCAGTTGTTGAGCACCTGCACGGGCCCGTACCACTTGGAGACGTTCTTGATTTCAATCATGTGTTCGGACATGGCCCAACTCCTAGCGAATGATGGCGATCTTGCGGTGCAGCCGCTTGACCATATAGGACAGCGAGAAGCAGATGATGAAGTACAGCAGCGCGGCCAGCAGGTACATCTCGATCGGGCGGCCGAAGTTCTTGCCCGCCGTCTCGAAGCCCTTGAGCAGGTCGTAGGCGCCGATGGCGTACACCAGCGAGGTGTCCTGGAACAGGATGATGGTCTGCGTCAGCAGCACCGGCAGCATGTTGCGGAAGGCCTGCGGCAGGATGACCAGGGTCATGTTCTGCTTGTAGGTCATGCCCATGGCCTGGCCGGCGAATACCTGCCCGCGCGGGATCGACTGGATGCCGGCGCGCATGATCTCGGAGAAGTACGCGGCCTCGAACGCGATGAAGGTGATGACGGCCGAGTACTCGGCCCCGAGGGGCCGCCCGATGATGAAGGGCACCAGCAGGAAGAACCACAGGATCACCATCACCAGCGGGATGGAGCGCATGCCGTTGACGTAGATGGCGGCCGGCGTGTCCAGCCACTTCTTGCCCGACAGGCGCATCAGCGCCAGCAAGGTGCCAAAGAACACGCCGCCGGCCGTGGCGATGACGGTGAGGATGATGCTGAACCACAGGCCCTTGAGAATGAAGCCCTGGATCAGGTTCCAGTTGACAATGGAAAAGTCCAAGTTCATGTCAATGCCCCCCCGCGCCGGTGCCCGAAGCCACGAAGCCTGGCACGCGCGAACGCTTCTCGATGAAGGCCATGATGCGGTTGATGACCAGCGCCGAGATGATGTAGAGCACCGTCACCGCCAAGTACACCTCGACCGGTCGGGAAGTTTCCTCGCCGACCTGCATGGCGTACTGCGTCAGCTCGGGGATCGACACCGCGAAAGCCACCGACGAGTTCTTGAAGATGTTCATCGACTCGCTGGTCAGCGGCGGAATGATGATGCGGTAGGCCATCGGCAAGATGACGTAGCGGTAGTACTGCGGCGTGGTGAAACCCAGCGCCATGCCGGCGTAGCGCTGGCCCTTGGGCAGCGCCTGGACGCCGGCGCGCACCTGCTCGGCGATGCGCGCCGAGGTGAACAGGCCCAGCGCGATCACCACCAGCGCGAAGGACGGCATGTCGCGCATGGGCGGAATCAGCGCCGGCACCACGTGGTACCACAGGAAGATCTGCACCAGCAGCGGGATGTTGCGGAACATCTCGACCCAGGTGTTGCCCAGGCGCACCAGCCACGGGCTGTCGGGCAAGGTGCGGATCACGCCGATGACCGAGCCGACCACCAGCGCGATGACCAGCGCCGTCAGCGACACGCTCACCGTCCAGCCCCAGGCGGTGAAGATCCAGTTCAGGTAGGTGATGTCGCGGCCCTGACCCAGGCAGCCCGACATCACGTCACCGGTGATGGTGTCCTTGCAGAACACCGCCCAGTCCATGTTCAGCATGTCATTTCCTCCGTCCCTCCGGGCATCTTGCCCCAAAAACCAAAAACGCCCGCCGAGAAATCGGGGCGGGCGTTCACGGGGTCAAGCCCGTCGGACCATCATTTCTTGGCGTAGTCTTCCATCGGCTTGTCGTTGGGGTTCGCCCAGGCGGCCTTGTTGCTCTCGGACAGAGGCATGTTCAGCGACACGTTGTTGGGTGGGATCGGCTGCATGAACCACTTGTCGTACAGCTTGGCCAGCGAACCGTCCTTGATCTGGCGCTTGATGCTGTCGTCCACGGCGACCTTCATCTTGGGGTCGTCCTTGCGCAGCATGCAGGCGATGGGCTCGACGTTCAGCACCTCGCCGACGACGGCGTAGTCCTTGGGCGACTTGGACTTGGCGATGTTGGCCGCCAGGATGGAGCCGTCCATCACGAACGCGTCGGCACGGCCCGACTCCAGCAGCAGGAAGCTGTCGGCGTGGTCCTTGCCCATGACTTCCTTGAACTCGATGCCGCTGGCGCGCTCGTTCTTGCGCAGCGTCTGCACCGAGGTCGTGCCGGTGGTGGTGGCCACCGTCTTGCCGTTCAGGTCCTTGACGGACTTGATGCCGGAGTTGTTCTTGGTGGCGATGCGCACTTCTTCCACGTAGGTCGTCACGGCGAAGGCCACATCCTTCTGGCGTGCCACGTTGTTGGTGGTGGAGCCGCACTCGAAGTCGATGGTGCCGTTTTGCAGCAGCGGGATGCGGTTCTGCGAGGTGATGACCTGGTAGTTGATCTTCAGGTTGGGGTTGCCGGTGACTTTCTTCAGGTCGTCGACGATGCGCTCGGCCATCTCGGTGTGAAAGCCCACGTACTTGCCACCGCCAATGGTGAAGCCCAGGCCCGACGAATCGCGCACGCCCAGGTTGACGGTGCCGCTGGACTTGATCTTGGCCAGAGTGTCGTTGAGTTGCGCAAAGGCACTGCCGGCCACCAGGGACAAGGACATGGCGGCCAGTGCGATAACGTGCTTCTTCATGGAAATAGGCTCCTTCGGTTCAAACAGATTCAGGGGCTACCTTGGGTTAGGCAAGGCAAGAACCCTTGCAACGGCATTCTACGAACTGTGAGCTACAGGTTAACCCTAGGTTACAACTCGGTTGCGCCGCCGCGTTCGGCGCTTTGCTGCAGCGCCCACATCTCGGCGTAGCGCCCGCGCGCGGCCAGCAGCGCGGCGTGCGTGCCGCGTTCGATGATGTGGCCCGCCTCCATGACCAGGATTTCATGCGCATCGACCACGGTGGACAGCCGGTGCGCGATCACCAGTGCGGTCTTGCCGCGCGCGGCGCTCTTGATCTCGGCCTGGATGGCGCGTTCGTTGGCCGAATCCAGCGCGCTGGTGGCTTCGTCGAAGATCAGGATCGGTGGGTCCTTGAGCAAGGTGCGGGCAATCGCCACGCGCTGCTTCTCGCCGCCGGAAAGTTTCAGGCCGCGCTCCCCCACCACCGTGGCGTAGCCCTTGGGCGTGCCGGCGATGAAGGCGTGGATGTGGGCGGCGCGCGCGGCGGCCTCTACTTCGGCGTCGCTGGCCTCGGGGCGCCCGTAGCGGATGTTGTAGGCCACCGTGTCGTTGAACAGCACCGTGTCCTGCGGCACGATGCCGATGGCGCGCCGCACGCTGGACTGGGTGACGGCCCGCAGGTCCTGCCCGGCGATCAGGATGCGCCCCCCGCGCACGCCAGGCCGCCCCAACTCGGCGGCGGCCCCTTCGGGAGGCAGCCCGGCAGCCGAATCTGCAGGCCCGTTGCCCACGTCGTAGAAGCGGTACAACAGCCGCGCCAGCGTGGACTTGCCCGAGCCCGACGGACCCACCACCGCCACCGTCTTGCCGGCGGGTATCTCGAAGCTCACGCCATGCAGGATGGGCCGCGCTCTCTCGTAGCCGAAGTGCACGGCGTCAAAGCGCACGTCCACCGGCCGGTCGGTGGCCAGCGGCTGGGCACCGGGCGCGTCGGCGATCTCGCGTTCGCGGTCCATCAGCGTGAACATGCGGTCCAGGTCGGTCAGGTTCTGCTTGATCTCGCGGTAGATCACGCCCAGGAAATTGAGCGGGATGTACAGCTGGATCATGAAGGCGTTGACCATCACCAGATCGCCCAGGGTCAGGCTGCCATCGGCCACGCCCTGGGTGGCGCGCCACAGCATGGCCACCAGGCCGACACCGATGATCAGCTGTTGCCCGGTGTTCAGCAGCGACAGCGAGGTCTGGCTTTTCAGCCGCGCGCGGCGCAGCTGGACCAGGCTTTCGTCGTAACGGCGCGCCTCGAATTCCTCGTTGTTGAAGTACTTGACGGTTTCGTAGTTGAGCAGCGAATCGATCGCCTTGGCGTGCGCCGCCGAATCAAACTGGTTGGCCTCGCGCCGGAACTGGGTGCGCCACTCGGTCACCGTCACCGTGAACACCACGTAGACCAGCAGCGCCGTCCCGGTGATCCAGGCAAAGCCAGGGTCGAACTTCACCGCCAGGATGGTCAGCACCATCAGCACCTCGACGAACGTCGGCACGATGGAGTACAGCGAGAACGACACCAGTGATTCGATGCCGCGCACGCCGCGCTCGATATCGCGCGTCATGCCACCGGTCTGGCGTTCCAGGTGAAAGCGCAGGCTCAACGCGTGCAGGTGCTCGAAGGTCTGCAGCGCGATCTGGCGGCTGGCGCCCTGCGTGGCCTTGGCGAACACCAGCTCGCGCAGCTCGGTGAACACCGTGGTCATGAAGCGCAGCAGCCCATAGGCCAGCAGCAGGCCCACCGGCACCACCAGCAGGGCCGCCGGCTCGCCGGGCTTGACGTTCATGGCGTCGACCAGGTCCTTCAGCAACACCGGCACACCGACGTTGGCGACCTTGGCGCCAATGACCAGCGCCAGCGCCACCCCCACGCGCCATTTGTACTGCCACAGATAAGGCAACAGACGCCCGAGCGTGCGCCAGTCCGAACGCGGACCGGCAGCGGGCTCGGGCGCCGGAAGAGGGTGAGAACGCTCGCCGCCGCCGCGCATGATGGAAAATCCCTTTAAGTTCTCTGCCGATTGTGCCCATGTCCCATCTGTCCAGCTCCGTCACCTCGCATCTGCGCCCACCCAACACCCAGCCCGTGGACGCACCCGAGGCCAACGTCCCGACCGACCACGAGCTGGTGCTGAAGGTCATTCCCCTGCCGGGCGACGCCAACGCCAACGGCGACATCTTCGGCGGCTGGGTCATGGCGCAGGTGGATTTGGCCGGCTCGGTGCTGCCGGCGCGCTACGCGCAGGGCCGCATGGCCACCGTGGCGGTGAACCAGTTCGTCTTCAAGGCGCCGGTGCGGGTGGGGGACATCCTGTCGTTCTACGCCAAGATGGAACGCATCGGCCGCACCTCCATGACCGTCAACGTCGGCGTTTACGCCGAACGCTTCAACCGACAGGGCCGCTACGTCAAGGTCACCGAGGCCCAGCTCACCTACGTCGCCATCGACGACGACGGCCACCCGCGGCCGGTGCCGGTGACGCAGTTGGACACCTGAGCGCGGCACCGCGGGCGGTCACGGTCCGGCCGTTGAGCAACCCCGGAATGTCGACGCCGGGAGAGCGTTGTCCTGCCTCCCGCACCATCCCAGGTACAACTTCATAATTCCTGATTCCATAGCATGCCAGGCAATATTCACGCCGGCATCCGGTCAAATAGACCCACTTTTCTGCCTGAACCGCAGGTTCCGGCGCACGCCCCTCACCGCCCCCACGGCGCCCCGGCCGCGAACTGCGCGATCAAGGCGTCCAGCACCACGCGCACCTTCGGCACGCGCACCCGGCTGGGGGTGTAGCAAGCGTACAAATGGCGGCCAAAGCGGGTGTGCACGTCGTGGCCCGGCAGCACGGCGTGCAGGCGCTGCTGGGCGATGTAGGGCGCGGCCAGGTACAGCGGCAGGATGGCCAAGCCATGGCCGGCCAGGGTCAGATCGAGCAGGCAGTCGGTGTTGTTGGTGCGCACCCGGCTGGTGACCGGCACGACATGGTCCTGGCCCTGCGGATCGGTCAGGTGCCAGCGGTTGTCGTCGGTCAGCAGGAAGCTCAGCGTCTGGTGCCCGGCCAGCTCGGCGGCGCTGTGCGGCGTGCCGTGGGCGGCCAGGTAGGCCGGCGCGGCGCAGACCACGCGCTCCAGCGTGGCCAGCTTGCGCACCACGGCGTCCTGCGGCGGGCTGCGCGTCATGCGCAGGGCCAGGTCGATCTGCTCCTCGGCCAGATCGACCAGTTGGTCGGTCAGCAGCAGCTCGCAGCTCAGCCGCGGGTGCTGCTCGGCCAGGCGCGACAGCAGGGGCGCGACGTGCAGACGGCCGAAGGTGATGGTGGCGCTGATGCGCAGCAGGCCGTGCGGTTCGTCGCCCAGGTTGCCCACCGCGAGTTGGGCGGCGGCCACGCTTTCCAGCGCCGCCAGGGCGTGCTGATGAAACACCTGGCCAGCGGGGGTCAGATCCAGCCGCCGCGTGCTGCGTTCCAACAGGCGCGTGCCAAAGGCCGATTCCAGCTCGGCGATCTGCTTGCTGACCTGGGCGCGCGTGCAGTCCAGCTGGCGTGCCGCCGCCGCCATGCTGCCGGCTTCCACCGTGCGCACAAACGCCTGCCAGGCGGGCAGCCAGGGCAACTGCCGCTCGACCGCCGAGGTGGTCCAGCCACCGGAGGCGGCCAGACGGCCTGAAGAGGATGGGGTGCGGGGCATCGTCAATGAATCGTTGACAGATTGGCGGCAATTATCGGCTTTTTGGACCCTGGAAAAACCCCTAACATCGGCCCCTTGCCGTCGCGCCGCGCCTGCCGGCCGAACGGTGCCTCCTCATTTTTTTGCACCCTCCGCTGTCTTTCATGTTCAAAAGTCTCAAAGCCCCGGGCGCCATGGCGGTGACGCTGGCCGCCGCCGGCATCCTGATGGTGACCATGGGTTCGCGCCAGTCGATGGGCCTGTTCGTCGGCCCGCTCAACACCAGCACCGGGCTGGGCATCGCCACCATCAGCTTTGCGCTGGCGGTGGCGCAGTTCGCCTGGGGCGCGGTGCAGCCGGTGGCGGGCGCGGTGGCCGATCGCTGGGGCGCGCGGCCGGTGCTGCTGGCGGGCATCGTGCTGCTGGCCGTGGGCTGCGCGCTGACACCGCTGATGGCCGGCACCTGGGGACTGATCTTCACCATCGGCCTGCTCACCGCCATGGGCTCGGGCGCGGCCAGCTTCTCGGTGCTGATCGGCGCGGCGGCGCAAAAGCTGCCGGTGGCGGCGCGGGGCTCGGCCTCGGGCGTGATCAACGCGGGCGGCTCGCTGGGGCAGTTCGTGTTTGCGCCGGTGGTGCAAAAGCTGATCCAGTCGCTGGGCTGGATGGGCGCGATGTACTCGCTGGCGGTGCTCACCCTGCTGGCGCTCCCGCTGGTGGGCAAGCTGGTCAAGGGCACGGTGGCGCCGGCGGCGGGTGCTGCGGCTGCGGCGCCCGCGCAGACCGACATCGGCCTGCGCGCCGCGATCAAAAACGCCCTGGGCGACCGCAGCTACCTGCTGCTGCACGCGGGCTTTTTCACCTGCGGGTTTCACATCGCGTTTTTAGTCACGCACCTGCCGACCGAGGTGGACCTGTGCGGCCTGCCGCCCTCGGTGGCCAGTTGGTCGCTGGCGCTGATCGGGCTGGCCAACATCGTGGGCAGTCTGGTGGTGGGCCACCTGGTGGGCGAGTACCGCAGCAAGATGATCCTGGCCATCATGTACGGCAGCCGCGCCGTGCTGGTGCTGTGGTATTTGATGATGCCGCGCGAGCCCTGGGTGTTTTACGTCTTTGCGGTGGGCCTGGGCTTGACCTGGCTGGCCACGGTACCGCCCACGGCGGGGCTGGTGGGCAAGCTGTTCGGGGTGCGTTACCTGGGCACGCTGTTCGGCCTGACCTTGTTGTCGCACCAGATCGGCGGCTTTCTGGGCGCCTGGCTGGGCGGCCTGGCGATCACCGAGTTCGGCAACTACGACTGGATGTGGTGGGCCGACATCGCCCTGGCCTTGCTGGCCGCGGTGCTGAACCTGCCGATCCGCGAGGCGCCGGTGCGCCAGCCGGCCACGGCGGTGGCCTGAGGCTTTCGCCCAAATTTCAGAGCTTTTCAGCCGTTGGCCGGCGTGCAATCACCCTGAAGCGCTACACCAACGATAGCAACCATCAGGACACGATGTAAGCCGCCGTGCCGGTCGAGACCAGCGCGTCCTGCGCGTCGCGAAACTCCATGCGCGTGGTGGCCACGCGCGAACCCAGGCGCATCACCTCGGCGCGGGCGGTGAAGTAGTCGCCCAGGCCGGCGCGCAGGTAGTCGATGCGCAGGTCGATAGTGCCCACTTTCAGAAAGCGTTCCAGCCGCTTGGTGGGGGGTTCGTCCATGTGGCGCGCGCCGATGGCGGCCGTGACGGCCAGGCCGGCCATGGCGTCCAGCGTGGCGCTGATGACGCCGCCGTGCAGGCGGTTGTAGCTGAAGTGGCCCACCAGTTCGGGCCGCATGTCCACGCGCCCCAGCACGTGGTCGGCCGCCAGCTCGATGACCTTGAAGCCCAGCAATCGATTGAAGGCCACGCGCTGCTCGAAGATGTGCCGCACGCCTTCGATGAACTCGGCCTCGAAGGGCTGCGGCGGCTGTGACGGGTGTTTGCTCATGGGTGCCATTGTCGCGCGTGCCCGCCGGCAGCCGGCGGCGCGGCCAGAAGGCGCTGAAATCGGGCTTGCGCCTTGAGCGAAAGCTGCTGCACGCCGCTCTCGCGGCCCCGCCACTGAGGTGGCGGCGGATTTCAAAACTCACTGAAATCCGGCTTGCGCTTTGAGCGAAAGTCGCTGCGCGCCGCTCCGCGGCTCCACCGCTGGCGCGGTGGCCGCCTTCAGCACTTGCTGAAGTCGGGCTTGCGCTTTTCCATGAAGGCGGTCATGGCCTCGCGGGCGGCCGGCTCGGTGAGCAGGCGGCCGAACTGCGCGCCCTCCTCCTCCATCTGGCGCAGCACGGCTTGCTGCAGGTGGCCTTTCATGAGCCGCTTGGTGGTCACCAGGCTGGACAAGGGCTTGGTCGCCAGCTTGCGCGCCTGGGACAGGGCCAGCGCGTTGCATTCGGCGGGCGCCACGACGCGGTTGACCAGGCCCACTTCCAGCGCCGCCTCGGCGAAGAAGGGCTCGCCCAGCAGCAGCGCCTCGGCCGCGCGGTGCATGCCGAACATGCGCGGCACCAGCAGGCTCGACGCGGCCTCGGGGCACAAACCCAGGTTGACGAAGGGCATGGAAAAGGCCGCGTTGTCGCCGGCGTAGACCAGGTCGCAATGCAGCAGCAGGGTGGTGCCGACGCCCACGGCGGGGCCACACACGGCGGCCACCACGGGTTTGGGGCAGGTGGCGATGCCGCGCAGAAAACGGAACACCGGCGATTCTTGGCCGGCCGGCTTGTTGCGCAGGAAATCGTCCAGGTCGTTGCCGGCCGAAAACACCGTTTCGTGGCCTTGCAACACCACGGCGCGGGTGTCGTCCTGGGCGACCTGCTCGAAGGCCGTGGCCAGCGCGTCGTACATGGCGACGTTGATGGAGTTCTTGCGCTCGACGCGGTTGAAGGTGAGCGTCAACACGCCGGCTTCGCGGTGCAAAAGAATGTCGGACATGGGGTGGGATGGAGGTTGAAGGAGGTGAAAGAAAGGCGCGGTTCACTACTGTTTCAATAGCATATCAGGCAATTCCCGCGCCGGCTGAAAGGCATTATTCCTTGAAATACACGATCTGGTGCGTGGTCGCGACCAGATGGCCGGCCTCGTTCCACAGCTCGGCGCTCTGGTCGAAGAAGCCGTTGAAAAAAGCTTGCGAGCGCGCCTGGCCCAGCAAGTAGCCGGTGCCGGTGGCGGCCAGCTCGTCGGCGCCAGCGTGAAAGTAGATGGTGATCGACACCGTGCCGATCGGCGTGCGCACGGCGCGGCGCAGCCACACGCGCGGAAAAAACACGTCGGCCAGCGCCGTCAGGCTGGCGAAATCCAGCGGGCGCGGCGGCTCGTCGCGCACCCACAGCTGGGTCAGGCTGCTGGATTCGCTGCCGTCCCACCGCATCGGCATGTGACCGGTGATGGGGCGCATGTCGTAGCGCTCGATCCAGCGCACGCTGCGCGGCACCTCGGGACGGGCGATGCTGTCGGGGCGCGGCACATCGGGCCGGGGCGCGTCGGCCGAGCTCCAGGTGCCGCGCCGCACGGCGGTGACGGCGCTGCCGGTGATGACCGTGGTCTCGGCGCCGTCCTCGCCGACCTGGCGCATCTCCAGCACCCAGTGCTGGGTGGAGCGGTTGGTGCGCGCGGCCCGCGCCTGGATGTGAAACGGCGCGTCGCGCAAGGCGGCGGCGAAGTTCACCGTCAAGGCCACCGGCTCGCCCAGGCGGTCCGGGTGCAGCCACACGGCCTGCAGCAGCTGCGCCGCCGTGATGCCGCCGAACGGGCCCACCATGTTGCCGTAGGCTGGGTGTGGCTGGCCGCTGAAGGTGCCGGGGTCGGCGCCTGGCACCAGGCGCAGCGCTTCGTCGAAGGGATGGGAAGAAGTCAAGCTCATGGCGCCCAGTGTGCCCGCGAACCCGGGTTCACGCCGTCGTCTGCGAGACGCCGGCGCCGTGCGCGGCGTGCCAGCGCTGCAAGGTGTCGGCGGCGCGGCGCCACAGGCTGGGTTCGAACTCGGGGCGGAAAAAGCCAAAGTGACCAATGCGCCGCGCCTGCACGTCGGCGGGCGTCACGCGCTCGATCTGGCGCGGCGCGTTGGCGTACAGCGCAAACAGGTGCTGGGTGCCGCGCCAGGTCATCAGCTCGTCGTCGCTGATCGACAGCGCCCGCACCGGAAAACGCACGGCCGCGTAGCTGCGCTCCACCTCGGCCCCCTCGGCGCCGACGCAGTAGCGCGGGTTCAGGCACCAGCGCCGCCACTGCCAGATCACGCCGGCCGGCAAATCGCCCACCTTGCGCAGCCGGCGCCCCGGGAAATAGCCGCAGAGGCGGGTGGCCAACGGCACCGCCAGCTGCCAGAAGTACAGCACCGTGCGCCGCAAGCGCGGCGCGCCGTCGCGCCAGTAGCCGCTGCCCGAGGCGATGCTGAGCAGGCCGCTGACGCGTTCGGGCTGGCGCAGCAGCCCCGGCAGTTGCGCGCCCAGGCTGTGGCCCAGCAGGTACAGCGGCGCGCCAGGCAGCGCCTGCGCCGCGTGGCCGATCACCGTCTCGTAGTCGCGCGCCCAGTCGAACAGGTCGGCGCGCACGGCGCGCATCGGACCATGCAGCGAATCGCCGTGGCCACGGTAGTCGAAGGTGGTCACGCGGTAGCCGCGCCCGGCCAGCCACTGGGCAAAGCCCTGGTAGAAGCGCTGGCGCACGCCCATGGCGCCGCCGATCACCACGCTGGCGTGGGCGGCGCCTTCGGCGGGCTCATAGACGCGCAGGGCCAGCGGCACGGCGCCGTCGACGGTCAAGGTTTCAGCCTGCATGGCGAGGTGCCTCCGGAGGTGCTGGGTCAGGGCGGTGCGGACTCAAACGCGCTCGAAAATGCCCGCCGCGCCCTGCCCCATGCCCACGCACATGCTGACCATGCCGTACTTCTTGTTGTGGCGGCGCAGCGCGTGCACCACGGTGGCCGCACGGATGGCGCCGGTGGCGCCCAGCGGGTGGCCCAGGGCGATGGCGCCGCCCATGGGGTTGACCTTGGCCGGGTCGAGCCCCAGCGTGCGCACCACCGCCAGGGCCTGCGCGGCAAAGGCTTCGTTCAGCTCGATCCAGTCCATGTCGTCCTGCTTCAACCCCGCATAGCGCAAGGCCGCAGGAATCGCCTCGATCGGGCCGATGCCCATGATCTGCGGCGGCACGCCCTTGGCGGCAAAGGACACAAAACGCGCCAGGGGCGTGAGGCCAAAGCGCTTGACGGCCGACTCGCTGGCCAGGATCAGCGCGCCGGCGCCGTCGCTGGTCTGCGAGCTGTTGCCGGCGGTGACGCTGCCGCGCGCGGCAAACACCGTGCGCAGCTTGGCCAGGCCTTCCAGCGTGGTGTCGGGGCGCGGGCCTTCGTCGATGTCGACCACGCGCTCGGCCAGCGTGACCTCGGCGCTTTTCAGATCAAGCTGGCGCTCGGTCACGGTGATGGGCGTGATCTCGTCCTTGAACTCGCCGGCCGCAATCGCTTTGGTGGCGCGCAGGTTGGATTCGAGCGCGAAGGCGTCCTGGTCCTCGCGGCTGACCTTCCACTGCTGGGCCACCTTCTCGGCCGTCAGGCCCATGCCGTAGGCGATGCCGTAGTCGTCGACGTTCTGGGTGTCGGCAAAGATGGCCGGCGACAGGCTGGGCGAGTTGCCCATCATGGGCACCATGCTCATGCTTTCCACGCCGGCGGCGATCATCACCTCGGCCTCGCCCACGCGGATGCGGTCGGCCGCCATCTGCACCGCCGACAGGCCGGAGGCGCAGAAGCGGTTGACGGTGATGCCGCCCACGCTCTTGGGCAGGCCGGCCAGCACGGCGCCGATGCGCGCCACGTTCAGGCCCTGCTGCGCCTCGGGAATGGCGCAGCCGCAGATGATGTCCTCGATGGCCACCGGGTCCAGGCCTGGGGCCTGGGCCAGCGCGGCGCGCAACGTGGTGGCCAGCAACTCGTCGGGCCGGGTGTTCTTGAAGTAGCCCTTGTGCGACCGGCCGATCGGCGTGCGCGTGGCGGCAACGATGTAGGCGTCTTGAATTTGTTTCATCGATAGCTCCTGTTGAGCGCTGTTGGGTTCAGTGGACACCGCGGATCCGGCTTGGCCGGGCCGCGGGTGTCGCCCCCTGAGGGGGGATGCGAGCGACACGCAGTGCGCGAGAGTCGGGGGTGGTCAATTGCGTACCGGTTTGCCCGTCGAGAGCATGCCCATGATGCGTTCGTGGGTCTTGGGGTGACCCAGGAGCGAAGTGAAGGCGCGCCGCTCCAGCGTCATCAGGTACTCCTCATCCACCAAGGTGCCGGCATCGACGTCGCCGCCGGTCAGCACGCCGGCGATCAGGCTGGCGACGTGAAAGTCGTGCTGGCTGATGAAGCCGCCGTCGCGCATGTTCACCAACTGGCCCAGGATGGTGGCCTTGCCGTCGCGGCCGGCGACCGGGAAACGGCGCTTCATGGGCGCACGGTAGCCGCTCTGGGCCATGGCCTTGGCTTCCTGGACGGCCACGTACAGCAGCTCGTCCTTGTTGGGCACGACGACATCGCTCCACAGCAGGTAGCCCAGCTTGCGCGATTCGAGCGCGCTGGTGCCGACCTTGGCCATGGCCGCGCCGGTAAAGCCTTCGGTCAGGAAGGGCAGCAAGTCCTTGCCGGTGCTGGCCTGCGCGTTCTCGGCCGCGCGGCGGGCGATGTAGGCCAGGCCGCCGGCGCCCGGCACCAGGCCCACGCCGACTTCCACCAGGCCGATGTAGCTCTCCATGATGGCCACGCGGCGCGCGCAGTGCACGGCCAGCTCGCAGCCGCCGCCCAGCGCCATGCCGCGGATGGCGGCGACGGTGGGCACGTTGGCGTAGCGCAGGCGCAGCATCAGCTCCTGCAGCTCTTTTTCCATCGAATCGACCAGGCCCGCGCCGCCGGCCACGTAGCCGGGCAGCATGGCTTGCAGGTCGGCGCCGACGCTGAACGGGTCGTCGCCCGGCCAGATCACCAGGCCCTGGTAGTCGCGCTCGGCCAGATCCACGGCCTGCATCAGGCCTTCGCCGGCGTCGGGGCTGATGGCGCGCATCTTGGTCTTGAGGGTGGCGATCAGCACCTCGTCGTCCAGCGTCCAGACGCGCACGGCGTCGGTCTCCAGCAGCGTCTTGCCGCTGTCGGCCGGGCGCGGGCCGCCCTCGCCCAGCAGCAGCTCGGGAAACAGCTGGCGCTGGTACACGGGCAGTTGGCGGCGCGGCTCAAAGCGGCCAGTGGCGGGGTTCCAGCTGCCTTGCGCGGTGTGCACACCACCGGCCTCGGCCACCGGGCCCTTGAAAACCCACTCGGGCAGCGGCTCGGCGCTGAGCGCGCGGCCGGCGTCGATGTCTTCCTGCACCATCTTGGCGACATCCAGCCACCCGGCCTCTTGCCACAGCTCGAACGGGCCCTGCTTCATGCCAAAGCCCCAGCGCATGGCCTGGTCGACGTCGCGCGCGGTCTCGGCAATGTCCTTCAGGTGCACGGCGGCGTAGTGGAAACCGTTGCGCAAAATGGCCCACAGGAACTGGCCCTGCGGCCCCTCGGCATCGCGCAGCAGCTTCAGGCGCTCGCCGGCCGGGCGCTTGAGCATGCGGCCGTACACCTCGTCGGCCTTCTGGCCGGCGGGCACGTAGTCGCCTTGTTCCAGGTCGAAGCGCAGGATGTCGCGGCCGGCCTTTTTGTAGAAACCCGCGCCGGTCTTCTGGCCCAGGTTCTTCAGCTCCAGCAGCTTGGCCAGCACGGCGGGCGTGCCGTAGCTGCCGTAAAAGGAATCGGTGTCGGCGTTGAGGTTGTCCTGCAGCGTCTTGATGACGTGGCCCACCGTGTCCAGGCCCACCACGTCGATGGTGCGGAAGGTGCCGCTGGAGGCGCGGCCCAGGCGCTTGCCGGTCAGGTCGTCGACCACGTCGAAGCCCAGGCCGTAGTTCTCGACCTCTTTCATGGTGCCCAGCATGCCGGCAATGCCGACGCGGTTGGCGATGAAGTTGGGCGTGTCCTTGGCGCGCACCACGCCCTTGCCCAGGGCGGTGGTGACAAAACTCTCCAGCTGGTCCATCACCTGCGGCTGGGTGCTGGGCGTGGCGATCAGCTCCACCAGGTACATGTAGCGCGGTGGGTTGAAAAAGTGGATGCCGCAAAAGCGGGGGCGCAGCTGCTCGGGCAGGGCTTCGCTGAGTTGGGTGATCGACAGGCCCGAGGTGTTGCTGGCCAGGATGGTGTGCTTGGCGACGTGCGGTGCGATCTTTGCGTACAGATCGCTCTTCCAGTCCATGCGCTCGGCGATGGCCTCGATGATGAGGTCGCATTCCTTGAGCTTCTTGAGATCGTCCTCGTAGTTGGCCGGCTCGATCAGCACCGCGTCATCGGCCACGGCCAGGGGCGCGGGCTTGAGCTTCTTGAGGTTCTCGATGGCCCTCAGCACGGTACCGTTCTTGGGACCCTCCTTAGCTGGAAGGTCGAACAGCACCACGGGCACCTTCACGTTGACGAGGTGGGCGGCGATCTGCGCCCCCATCACGCCGGCGCCGAGCACGGCGACTTTCTTCACATTGAATCGGGACATGTCATGTTTCCTGTGGTTCTTGGGGCGCGTGGCGCGGCCGGTTTCGGGCCGGCGTCAGGGCACCCGCACCCAGGTCTGGGTGCGGCCGAAGGGGCCGATGGAGCCGCGCACTTCCAGCTTGGCGCCGCCCTCGATGGGGGTCAGGCGCAGGCCGTAGGTGCTGCCTTTCTCGGGGTCGAGAATGCGGCCGCCCTCCCAGACTTCCTTGCCCTCGGCTTTCTTGGCACCTCGGATGATTTCCATGCCCAGCACCGGCTTGTCCTTGCGGTCGTCGGTGCAGCGGTCGCACACGGCCTTTTGGTCGGCGCCGGGGCGCAGCAGTTTCTCGATGCGCCCGGTGAGCACGCCGGCGGACTCGCTGATGACGATCTGCGCCTTGGGTTGCTTGGTCTCGTCGTCGATGCTGCGCCAGGTGCCGACGGGGTTCATTTGAGCGCTCGCGGTTGTCGCGGCAAGTGCAAAAACGATAGCTACCCAGGATTTATGGGCGCCGGTCAACACCGATTTTGATGCCAATGTGCTCATGCCAGTGCCTCGTCGGTGGCCAGCAGGTTGCCCACGCCGGAGCGGGCGGTGCGCATCAGCGAGGCGGTCTCGGGGAACAGGCGCGCGAAGTAAAAGCGCGCGGTCTGCAGCTTGGCGGTGTAGAACGGGTCCTGGCTGCCCTCGGCGATTTTCTTCAGCGACACGCTGGCCATGCGGGCAAAGAAGTAGCCGAACACCAGGTGGCCGGCCACGCGCAGGTAGTCGACGCTGGCGCCGCCCACCTCGTCCGGGTTGACGAAGGACTTGAAGCCGATTTCGGTGGTCAGCTTGGTCATCTGGTCGGCCAGGACGGCCAGCGGGTTGATGAATTCGCTCATCTTCTCGTTGACGCCTTCCTCGCGGATCAGCGCCTCGATCTGCTTGCCAAATTTCTTCAGCGTGGCGCCCTGGTTGTGCAGCACCTTGCGGCCCAGCAGATCAAGCGACTGCACGGTGTTGGTGCCTTCGTAGATCAGGTTGATGCGGGCATCGCGCACGTACTGCTCCATGCCGGTCTCATGGATGTAGCCGTGGCCGCCAAACACCTGCATGGCGTGGTTGGTGGCGGCAAAACCGTTGTCGGTGATGAAGGCCTTGACGATGGGGGTAAGCAGCGCCACCAGGTCGTCGCTGTCCTTGCGCACCTTCTCGTCGGGGTGGTGCAAGGCCTTGTCGAGCAAGAGCGTGGAGTAGATCGACAGCGCGCGGCCGCCTTCGGCGTAGGCCTTGGCGGTGAGCAGCATCTTGCGCACGTCGGGGTGCACGATGATCGGATCGGCCGGCAAGTCCTTGGCCTTGGGGCCCGAGAGGCTGCGCATCTGCAGCCGGTCCTTGGCGTAGGCCAGCGCGTTCTGGTAGGCCACCTCGGTCAGGCCGAGCGACTGGTTGCCCACGCCCAGGCGGGCGGCGTTCATCATCACGAACATGGCGGCCAGGCCCTTGTTGGGCTCGCCGACCAGGGTGCCGGTGGCGCCGTCCAGCGCGATCTGCGCGGTGGCGTTGCCGTGGATGCCCATCTTGTGCTCCAGCCCCGTGCAGAACACCGGGTTGCGCTCGCCCAGGCTACCGTCGGCCTTGACCAGGAACTTGGGCACCAGGAACAGGCTGATGCCCTTGCTGCCGGCCGGCGCGTCGGGCAGGCGGGCCAGCACCAGGTGGATGATGTTCTCGGCCATGTCGTGCTCGCCGGCGCTGATGAAGATCTTGTTGCCAGTGATCTTGTAGCTGCCGTCGGCCTGCGGCTCGGCCTTGCTGCGCAGCAGACCCAGGTCGGTGCCGCAGTGCGGCTCGGTCAGGCACATGGTGCCGGTCCAGACACCGCTGGTCAGCTTGGGCAGGTAGGTGGTCTTCTGCGCCTCGGTGCCGTGCGCGTGCAGGGCTTCGTAGGCGCCGTGCGACAGGCCCGGGTACATGGTCCAGGCCTGGTTGGCGCTGTTCAGCATCTCGTAGAAGCACTGGTTGGTGACCAGGGGCAGGCCCTGGCCGCCGTACTCGGGGTCGCACGACAGCGCCGGCCAGCCGCCTTCGACGTACTGGGCGTAGGCGGCCTTGAAGCCCTTGGGCGTGGTGACCTCGTGCGTGGCCTTGTCCAGCGTGCAGCCCTCGCTGTCGCCGCTCAGGTTCAGGGGCTGGGTGACCTCGGCGGCGAACTTGCCCCCTTCCTCCAGCACGGCGTTCAGCGTGTCGGTGTCCAGGTCGGCGTAGCGCGGGATCTGCTTGAGCTCGTCGACGGTGTGGAGCACCTCGTGGAGCACGAAGTGCATGTCGCGCAGAGGGGGGGTGTAGCTGGGCATGGTGGGAGAGCTCCTCGGAAAGAAACGGGGTGGGAAACGGAAGAAGAAAGCGGGCTCAGGCGCCGTGGCGGGTGAGCACGTTGTCGAAGCCGCGCAGCGCGCGCTCGGTCGAGCCGGAGCGCTGCAGGAAGCGCGCCTCGTAGTGCAGCGCGAGGATCAGGGCGTGAATCTCGAAGGCGATCTGACGCTCGTCGGCCTTGGGTGGGAAATGGCCCTCTTCACGGGCCTGCACGATGGCGCGGGTGATGGCGTCCATCCAGGCGCCGACGGCGGCCACCAGGGCATCGCGCACGGCGCCGGGGCGGTCGTCGAACTCGACCGCGCCGCTGATGAAGATGCAGCCGGAATCCAGCTCGGCGCTGGTGTAGCGCATCCAGTGCTCGAACAGCGCGCGCAAACGCGGTAGGCCACGCGACAGGCCCATGGCGGGCGCGAACACCTCCTGCTCGAAGCGGGCGTAGTATTCGCGCACCACCGAGATCTGCAGTTCCTCGCGCGAACCGAAGTGGGCGAACACGCCCGACTTGCTCATCGACATGGCCTCGGCCAGCGCGCCGATGGACAGGCCTTCCAGCCCGACCTGCGCGGCCATGCGCAGCGCCGCGTCGATGATGGCCGCCTTGGTCTGCTGCCCCTTGGCTTGGGCGCGCGGCAGGTTATCGCCCTCCGCGGCGGCGGTGGGACGCAAGGCAATGATGGATGCACGGGCCATGGCGGTAAAAATAAAACGAACGGTCGTGCTATTTTTACCCAGTTTTCGGCCCAACCCAAGCCGCAGGCTGAAGGGATCGCTAGGTATTTACCCTAGATTTGAGCGCAGATCGGGCGCCTATCGGGCGGCCGTCGGCGCCCGAAACGCCACCACCTGCTGCCGTTGCTGGCCCAGGCCGTCGATGCCCAGCGTCATCACGTCACCTTTTTTCAGGTAGCGCGGGGCCGGCTGGCCGGCCGCATCGCGCCGGCCCATGCCGACGCCGGGCGGCGTGCCGGTGGTCAGCACGTCGCCGGGCTGCAAGGTGATGAAGCGGCTGACGTAGCTGATGAGCTGGGCCACGCCGAACACCATGGTGCGGGTGCTGCCGCCTTGCATGCGCTGGCCGTTCAGATCGAGCCATAGCCCCAGCCGCTGGGGGTTGGGCACCTCATCGCGCGTGACCAGCCAGGGCCCAATGGGGCCGAAGGTGTCGCAGCCCTTGCCCTTGTCCCAGGTGCCACCGCGCTCGATCTGGAATTCGCGCTCGCTGACGTCGTTGACCACGCAGTAGCCGGCGACGTGGGTCAGCGCGTCCTTGCGCGCCACGTGGCGCGCGGTGCGGCCGATGACCACGCCCAGCTCCACTTCCCAGTCGCTTTTTTTGGAGCCCTTGGGCAGCATGACCGGGTCGTCCGGACCCTGGATGCAGGAAATCGCCTTGGTGAAAACCACCGGCTCGCCGGGCACGGGCAGGCCAGCCTCGGCGGCGTGGTCGGCGTAGTTCAGGCCGATGGCGATGAACTTGCCGACGCCGGCCACCGGGCAGCCGATGCGCGGGCGGCCGCGCACCTTGGGCAAGGTCTCGGGTTTCAGGCGGCCCAGGCGCGCCAGCGCCGCGTCGCCCAGCTGGGCCGGGCCGATATCGGGGATCAGGGCCGACACATCGCGCAGCACGCCACCAGCGTCCAGCAGGGCGGGCTTTTCTTTTCCGGGTGGGCCGTAGCGCAGCAGTTTCATGGTCTTCCCCTGGCCTCGGAAACCGAACTTGCAAGGGATTTCCCGGTGAGGCCGGCGCCGGCAAATCCTAGACAGCTATTCAAATGATAGCATTCTGCGCACACAAGAGTCCAGCTGCTCGGTGGGCGCGCGGCGAAACCCCGAGCGCGCGAAGCGCTGCAGGCGCCCCAGGACGAAGGCGGTGAGCACCGCCGCGCCGACCTGGGCATCGGCATCGGGCGTCAGCGGCGCGCCGGCCGGCGCGCTGGCCGGCGGCTGGGTGTCCTCGCGCAGGCACTGGCGCAGCGCCGCCTCCAGCTTGTCGAACAACTGGTTCATGCGCTGCTGCAGGCGCTCGTGCTCGAACACCAGCGCATCGCCCACCATCACGCGCGTCATGCCGGGGTTCTTTTCGGCGAACTGCAGCACCATGGCGACGATGCGCGCGGCGCGCGGGCGGCCGGCCGCCTCGTGCTCGCCGATCTGATTGATCAGGCCGAACACGCTGCCCTCGATGAAGTCGATCAGCGCCTCGAACATCTGCGCCTTGCTGGCGAAATGGCGGTACAGCGCCGCCTCGCTTACTTCCAGCCGCCCGGCCAGCGCGGCGGTGGTGATGCGCTCGGCGCCGGGCTGCTCCAGCATCT
>JAIUOM010000223.1 GCA_020161215.1 Pseudomonadota bacterium | reverse complement strand
GGGATCTGTTCGTGATGGCCGGCAATCCGACCGTCCATGCCGATGCCTATGCCGGATCGGCCAACGTCAACGAAGGCAACATGTTCAACTCGCCCGACGGGATGCAGTTCGACAGCACCGGCCTGCTCTGGATCCAGACCGACGGCGACGATTCGGATGCCGAGGGCTTTGCCGGCATGGGCAACAACCAGATGCTGGCCGGCGATCCGGCGACGGGCGGGATCCGCCGTTTCCTGACCGCGCCCAAGGGGGCCGAGGTCACCGGCCTGTGCTGGTCGAGCGACCGGCGCACCATGTTCGTCGGCATCCAGCACCCCGCCGCACCCTTCCCCGATGGCGAAGGCGCGCTGCCGCGGTCGACCGTGGTCGCGGTGCGGCGCGAGGATGGCGCGCTGATCGGTTAGTCCGTCACAAAGGCCGGGCGGCGCTGCCGTCCGGCCCGTGGCCTAGCCGTTGCCGCCGCCGGTGAACCGCCCGGCATCCTCGGCCGCCTTGCGGATGGCGTTCGACTTGTGGACCGTCTCCATGTACTCGGCCTCGGGGTCGCTGTCATAGACGACGCCGCCGCCGGCCTGGATATAGAGCCTGCCGTCCTTCAGCACCGCGGTGCGCAGCGCGATGCACATGTCCATGTCGCCGCCGGCGCTGAAATAGCCGCAGCCGCCGCCATAGATGCCGCGCTTTTCCGGTTCCAGTTCGTCGATGATCTGCATCGCCCGCACCTTGGGCGCGCCCGACACCGTGCCCGCCGGCATCCCGGCAAAGAAGGCCGACAGCGCGTCCTGATCCGGCGCCAGTTCGCCGACCACGTTCGAGACGATATGCATGACGTGGGAATAGCGTTCGACGATGAATTTCTCGGTCGGACGGACAGTGCCGATCCTGGCCACCCGGCCGACATCGTTGCGGCCCAGGTCGAGCAGCATCAGGTGCTCGGCCAGCTCCTTCTTGTCGGCGAGGGCCTTTTCTCCTTCCTCGGCCAACTTGCCTTTTTCGATGCCGATCGCACCCTGGGCGATCTGGGTGGCACCGGTGACACCTTGCGCGACGGCCTGGGAAAGCGCCGTCGCCGTCTTCATCACCTGGTTGGTGACATCACTGACCGCTTTGGCCGCATTGAAGCCGACCACCGCAGTGCCGATGCCCACCACCAATGCCGCAGCCAGGGTAAAGCCCATGGTCAAGGCCATGGTGGTCTGGGCGTCGGCGCCCGCCAGTTGGGCAATGCCTTGCACCATGGTGCCCAGCAACTTGGGTTCCACCAGAAGGGCCACCGGCATCATCATCGCCAATGCGCCGGCCATGGTGCGCCCGATCTGTTCGGCTTTTTCCTTCGGCACGCCCATGGCCTCCAGAATCCCGCCCACCATCTTCGTCATCATGTTCGATAAACTGATTTCCGGCCCTCCGCTGGCTTGTGATATCTGATCGGCCAGCGACATGGTGGCCGCCACCAGGCCCACCACCGCCAGCGCGGTCAGCGCGGCCGCGGCGCCGCCGGTGAACGGAGTGGCCACCACCGAGGCCACTATGGCGACGACTGCCGCGATCACCGCGAAAATCTTGCCGATCCAGCCAAAAATCTTGCTCAGTTGGCTCTTGTTGGCTTCCTCCTGGCATTTATTAATCCATTCCTGGATTTTTTTCTGCTGGGCTTCGTTGTTTTTTTGGGCGTCGACGCGCGACCTTTCAAGGCCGAGCTTGGCTGTGGCCAACTGCTGGTCCTGGGATTTGCTGCGCATGTGCTGCAGCAAGGCAACCAAGTCATCGGCCGACAGCTGCATGTTCGGCTCAGCGATATTTGGTGCACCTTGTGCGTTCTTGACACCGTCGCCCTTATTCTCCAGGGTGCCGAGGGTCTTCTGTATCTGACTCAACAGCGCTTCCTGCATGCCAGGTGAAACTTTTTCACCTCCCTGGGCGTTGAGAATACTCTGCGCCTGCATTAATGCCGCCGGATTCACGCCGGGTGAGGTTGACGCCGTACCAGTGGGGGGTGTGGCTCCTGGTGCCGTGTTGGATTGTGGCGGCGACGGTGGCAGGACTGAACCAGAAGAAATAGATGTCATGACGATTCTCCACCTCAGATATTGCGGGCGATACCGCGGTTGGTGTCCAACAGCGATTGCTCGATCGATGCCAGTTTTTCGCGGATGTCGCGGATCACGTCCTGCATCTGCTGCATCAGATCTCCCGCCTGTTGCGTCGCGGTATCTTGCGCCTTGGCCACCGCCTCCAGTTCGGCTTTTTTCGCATCGTGCCCCGAGGCCTGCTGTTCCATGAGCCCGCTCGTAATCGTGCCCACAGCGTTGAGCATCGTGCTCGCCCCGCCGAAACCCGCCGTAATGGCGCCAGCCCCAGCCTGGTTGGTGGTGCTGACATTGGAGGCTTTGACCCCCCCCCCAACCTGCACCGCGCCAGCGGCGATTTGCATCACGCCAGACACCATGGCCCCCACCATCCGTTCATGGGCCGCGTCGCGGATTTCCTGCGCCGCGCTCATCAAGGACTTGACCTGCGCGGCCATTTCGCTGTGTCGCACTTCCCGGGCCGATGTCCGTTGCTCCTGGGCGATTTTGGCGAACAGCGCCAGTACGGCGTACATGTCGGCCACCATGCTCTGACCCGTCAGTTGACTCAGGGCTGCCGCGGCTCCCGCAGGCGTGCCCGTGGTTTCCGGCGGCGGCATCTCGGTCGCCGGCGGACGAGAAGACGGGGGGGCCAGCTTGTTTTCCTGACTGATGTCGACGAATGGCCGGCTACCCGATCCAGTTGTCTGGTCGGTAGCGAAATTCGTTTGCAGGGTGACCGGTGTTTGACCGGAGGGGCCTTGGACGCTCATGAAAGTCTCCTTAATCACATGAATGGACCGAGCCGCGGTGGCGAACTCAGTATCCGGCGGCCTCCAGCGGGGCCAGCAGGGCTTGCGCGCGACTGCGCACAGCGGCGTGCTGATCGCCAGCCATGTCCAGAGCCAGGCGCAGGGATTCCGCGGCGGCGGTGCTTTCCTGCAAGGCAATGCAGCATTCGGCGCTGTACAACAGGGGCGTCGGGTCGTCCAGCAGCAGCAGCGTGGCCGTGGCGTAGTGCTGCAGGGCATCGCGGTAGCGGCCCAGCATCTGTGCCGACGCGGCCAACGCCATCAGGTAGCGTGCCTCCAGATGGTCGTAGGTGACCAACATGGCGAACATGCGAAACGCCTCCTGGTAGCGCCCCTGGCCGTAAAACCCATGGCCCAGCTGGTACAGGCCTTCGCACTCCTGCTCGGTGACGCCGTGCAAATTGGCAAGCGTACCGCCATGCAGCAGAAAATCGCGCAGATCTGCTGTGACGGCCAATGCGTCGTCTGAGCTGAGTTCGGCAGTTGCTGATTCGGCCATGGTGAAACTCCTCGTATTATTGAAACGCTTAGCGCATATTTCCAAGGATGGAAGAGCGACTGTCCTGCATTTTCTTGATGAAGTTGGTCATGATGTCAAAAGCCTCGTTGCGCTTGTTGGTCAGGGATTGCAGGCGCAGCATGTCCATCTGATTGGAGTTGTTGGCCGCATCGATTTGACTTTTGATACTGTTGATCGCGGTATCCAATTGACCCACCGTGGTTCCGCCGCCGATAATTCCCTCTCCCGTCTGAATGGCATAACTTCCATTCGGCTGCTTCACCTGGCCTGTTCCTTGAAAGCCAAGGCTTGGGGAACCAGCGGCTTGTAGCGCGTCATTGGCCTTTTGTTCATAAATTTCCGAGTCTCCATTTTTTCCTGTTGAGGTGGCTTTATCCGGGCTTTTGTAGCAATTTTTGTATGCATTGAGAGCGGTCAGTGCATTATTCAGTGAACTAATTTTGTCGTTTCTACTTTTGACCTCGTTGATTTGGGAGGCCAACTGTTCCTCAAGCAAGTTGGCGCGCCGTGTTTGAACGAGCATAATCGCCGTTTCGAGATCCATGCCGCTAATGTTAATGGGGGACAAAGCGGCGGCGGCGGGATATTGGATAGCTGTGGCCATAATTCGCTCCTGCTGTTGAGTAATGAGAGAGAAAGTGATGGAGCCGCAGCTCACACCATGGGACGAGGCCGACGAGGTGGGGTGCCGGCGGCGGCAGCGTCTCGTGCCGCCTGTTCATGTGCCTGTTGTTCCACCTCTTGCATGTCTTGCTCAAACAGGCGCTGTGCTTCGGCACGCGACTTATCATCCAGTTTGGAGGCCAGGAAGGCCTGCGCCTTGTCGCTGTTCAGGCCGTTGTCCTCGAAGAAGCTCTTGCTTTGATTGAGGGCGCGCTGCGCGTCCTCAATGGCTTGTTTCATTTGCTCGGCGCGCTGTTCGGGCGTGGATGAAGGTTGCGACATGGGCGGGCTCCTGTGACGTGGGTGGATCGATGTTCAACACCCGGTGAGTAACAGCAGATCGGCCACGGTTCCATGGTTTGCGTTTTTTTTTCGACGGCCG
>JAIUOM010000022.1 GCA_020161215.1 Pseudomonadota bacterium | reverse complement strand
TTCATCGAGCGCCTGGCGCAGCCGCTGGCAGCGCTCGGGCTCGGCGCCGCTGACGCCGCTCGCCCGGCGCGGATCCAGCCGCTCCAGGCACCAGCCGGCCGACCACAGCGCGCTGGGCAGATCGTCCGGGTCGGCGTCCGCGCGGGCACGGCAGTCGATGCGGTGGTCCCATTGCTGGCGCCAGGGCACGAAACGGGCGTGCTGGCGCGGCACCTCGTCGTAGCACCGCGCCAGCAAGACCAGCCGCCGCTCGCCGCCCTGGCGCATCCAGGCCGTGAGCGACTCCAGCACCTGGCGTTCGCCGAGCGGCCAGTCCGCGAAGCTGGCGTCGCACAACCGCAGTTCGGGCCAGCCCTCGCGCGCCGCGGCGGCCAGCGCGTCGCGCACCAACTGGCGAAACGTCTCGCGGCCCACGAAGGGGCCGGACGGCAGCGCCGGCGTGGCCTCAGGCGTCGGCACCTGGCTCATGCACCCACCCGGCCTGGCGCCACTCGTGCAGCAACTCCCGCGCGGCCACGCTCAGGCGCGCCACGTCGGCGGCATCCAGACGGCGCGCGTCGGCCAGTCGGCGCATCAGGCTGGCGTCGCGCCCGGCCGCGCGGTAGCTCTCGCCGTTGATGAACAGGTGCTGGTCGTCGTACATCATGCGGGTGCGGCGATCCAGCATACAGGCTGCGTCGCCACGACCCGGCTGGCCGGGCTCGAACCACACGTTCGGCTTGGGCTCGGTCAGCCATTCGCCCATCAGCATGGCGGTCTGGCGCGGATCGGCCAGGGCCCGGCGCAGCGCGTCCTGCGCGAAGTCGAACATCGCGGCGGGAATGCGGCCGGGTGCTTCCACCGCCGGCTGCCTGGGGTCGCGGTAGGCCTGCTCGCCCAGCAGGTCGGTGGCCTCGTCGGCCAGGCGCTGCAGCAACTCGCGCGCCACCTCGCCGCGCCAGGGCTGGCGAAAGCCGATCGAGTAGGTCATGCATTCGCCCACGGCCACGCCATCGTGCGCCCAGCGCGGCGGCAGGTACAGCATGTCGCCAGGCTCCAGCACGTGCTCTTCCTCGGGCTGAAAGTCGGCCAGGATCTTCAGCGGCAGGCCCTCGACCAGGCCCAAATCCTTCTGCCGACCGATGCGCCAGCGCCGCCGGCCTTGGGCCTGCAGCAAAAACACGTCGTAGCTGTCGAAGTGCGGGCCGACGCCGCCGCCGTCGCTGGCGTAGCTGATCATCACGTCGTCCAGCCGGGCGTCGGGCACGAAGCGAAACCGCTGCATCAGCGCGTGTACCCCGGTGTCGTGCAGATCCACCCCCTGCACCAGCAGCGTCCAGTTCGGCCGCTGCAGCGGCGGCAGCGCGCGCCGCTTGAACGGCCCGCGGCGCAGCCGCCAGCCGCCCGCGCCCTGGCTCAGCAGGCGCGATTCGACGGCCTCGCGCTCGGCCAGCGCAAACAGCGCGGCGCGATCGACGGGCGGAGAAAAGTCGGGCACGGCCTGGCGCACCAGCAAGGGTTTTTTCTGCCAATGACGGCGCATGAACTGCGCCGGACTAAGGCCGCCCAGCAGGCCCGTGGGTTGATCGACATCCATGCCGCGAGCATACGCAAAGCGCGAACGCCTGCCCTTGCGATGCGACAATCCGGGCATGGAAATCACCTCCCCCACCGTGGTCGGTCTGACCTGGACCTTGAAAGACACACTCGGCGATGCGCTGGACGAGCTGACCGAGCCGGTCGAGTTCTTGGTCGGCGGCGACGACCTGCTGCCGTCCATCGAGGCCGCGCTGCAGGGCCATGAGGCCGGCGCCCAGCTGGATCTGCACCTGGAGCCCGAGGATGCGTTCGGCGACTTTGACGAGCGCCTGATCTTCCTGGTGCCGCGCGAGCGTCTGCCCGAGGGCATCGAGGAAGGCATGCTGCTGGAAGCCTCGTCGCTGCCGCCCGAGTCGGTGCAGGGCGCGCCGGCCGACGCCCTGCTGGCGATCACCGAGATCTACCCCGAACACGTGGTGCTGGACGCCAACCACCCGCTGGCCGGCATCGCCTTGCGCCTGCACCTGAAAGTCGAGCATGTGCGTGCGGCCAGCGAGGAAGAAATCCAGCAGCGCAGCGCCGGCACCGGCTTCTTCCGCCTCAAACCCGCGTCAGACCACGGTCATCTGCACTGACGACCTCACCCCAAAAAGCCACACGGCACCGCGCGGGTGCCGTGTGGCTTTTGGGGGCATGAAAAACGACGCGGGGCGCCTGGCCCCGCGCACGCGCCTTGGCCTTTAGCGGTAGAGCTGATCGCCCTGCGCCGACACACGATCGCCAATGCGCACATTCGGCGGCTCGGCGTAGTCGAACGTGCGCACACCGCCAGCATCGAGCTGCACCGTGACGCGGTAATGGTCGACGTTGTTGCGGTTCATGTTTTGCTCCAGATGCCGACCCACCAGGGCGCCGCCGATGACACCAGCCACCGTGGCCACGGTTCGGCCGGTCCCGCCACCGATCTGGTTGCCGGCCAGGCCGCCCACGGCGCCGCCCACCACCGCGCCACCCAGGCCGCTGGACTGGTTGGCACGCATGAACTCGACATTGGTCACCCGACCCAGCTGGGCATACGACTGCTGGCTGGGGTAAGCCGGCGCCGCGCCGCCGACCGGGCCGGACGAATAGGGTTGCGCGGCGCAGGCGGTCAGGGCCGCAGCCACGGCGACCACGGCGACGGTGCTGTTCAGACGTTTATAGGGTGACATTCGGGAGCCTCCAGGCTGATCTAAGTTGGGAACGAAGGATGGGTCGTTTTGGCGATTTCTCCATCATTCGGCATGCTGTCCACTGTACCCCCGGTTCGGTGGCGCCGACAGTCGAAGGCGGCGCCCGAGCCTGTCGGCGCGGCGGCCATCGCGCTGTAGGAGCAGACGCCGCGCCTCACCCGCGCCCGGTCGAGCCGTAGCCGCCCTCGCCGCGCTGCGAAGCCGGAAATTCGTCCACCAGATGGAATTCGGCCTGCACCACCGGCACGATCACCAGTTGCGCGATGCGCTCCATCGGCTCGATGGTGAAGGCGGTGCCACTGCGGTTCCAGGCGCTGACCATCAACTGGCCCTGGTAGTCGCTGTCGATCAGCCCGACCAGGTTGCCCAGCACGATGCCGTGCTTGTGCCCCAGGCCCGAGCGCGGCAGGATCAGCGCCGCATAACCGGCGTCCGCCAAATGAATGGCCAGGCCAGTGGGCACCAATTGCCAGGCGTTCGGCGCCAGCACCAGCGGCTCGGCCAGGCAGGCGCGCAAATCCAGCCCGGCGCTGCCGGGCGTGGCGTAGGCCGGCATCTGCGTGCGCAGGCGCTCATCCAGAATCTTGACATCGAGCTTCATGCCGCGGCCCCCGACACACGGCCGGCGATCTCGGCCACCAGTTGCTGCGCCAACATGCGCTTGCTGGCGCGCGACAGCTCGATCACCCCTTCGTCGTCGACCAGCAGCAGGGCGTTGTCGTCGCGGCCGAAGGTGGCCGGACCGATGTTGGCCACCAGCAGTGGCACGCCCTTGCGCGCGCGCTTGGCCTGGGCGTTGGCCTCCAGGTTCTCGCTTTCGGCGGCAAAGCCGACGCAGTACAGATCCCCCGCGCGGGCACGCGGCGACTGGGCGATCTCGGCCAGGATGTCGGGGTTCTCGATAAAGGCCAGTTGCGGCACCTCGCCGGAACCGTCCTTCTTGATCTTGTGCTCGGCCTCGCTCGCCGGGCGCCAGTCGGCGACGGCCGCCGTTGCTATGAAAACACTAGCTGACCTGGCAATATCCACGCTGGCCTGATGCATTTGGCGTGCCGAAACCACGTCCACGCGCCGCACCCCGCGCGGGGTGGGCAGGTGCACCGGGCCGGCCACCAGGGTCACGTCGGCGCCGGCCTCGCACGCGGCGCGGGCAATGGCAAAGCCCATTTTGCCGCTCGAATGGTTGGTGATGCCGCGCACCGGGTCGATCGCCTCGAAGGTCGGGCCGGCGGTGACCAGCACATGCTGGCCAACCAGGGTTTTCGGCGCCAGGTGGGCGATCAATTCCTCGAACAATTCCCCGGCCTCCAGCATGCGGCCGTCGCCGAACTCGCCACAGGCCTGGTCGCCGCTGGCCACGGCCAGCACCTGGGCGCCGTCGGCGGCGATCTGGCGCACATTGCGCTGGGTGGCGGGGTGGGCCCACATCTCGCGGTTCATGGCCGGCGCGATGAGCAGCGGCGCACGCCCGATCGGCCGTGCCAGGCACAGCAGCGCCAGCAGCTCGTTGGCCCGGCCCTGCGCCAACTGCGCGATGAAGTCGGCGCTGGCCGGGGCCACCACGATGGCATCGGCGTCGCGGCTCAGGTTGATGTGCGCCATGTTGTTGTCCGGCCGCGCGTCCCACTGCGAGCAGTACACCGGCCGGCCCGACAGCGCCTGCATGGTCACGGGTGTCATGAACTGGCTGGCCGAATCGGTCATCACCACCTGCACCGTGGCGCCGGCCTTGGTCAGCAGGCGGCAGAACTCGGCCGACTTGAAGGCCGCCACCCCCCCCGTCAGCCCCAGCACGATATGGCGTCCGGCCAACTCGCCGGCGATGTCGTTCGCATTCATGGCGGGCAATGTAGCAGAGGCCGCCCGCCCGACCCAGCGGCAACCGAGGCCAGGCGCGCGCCTTTATAATCAGAATTTCCCACCGAACGGAGGCGCCCCAGCCTCCGTCCTGACATGACCAAATTCGTCTTCGTCACCGGCGGTGTGGTGTCTTCCCTGGGCAAGGGAATCGCCTCGGCCTCCCTGGCTGCGATCCTCGAATCGCGCGGCCTCAAAGTCACCCTCATCAAGCTAGACCCCTATCTGAACGTCGATCCGGGCACGATGAGCCCGTTTCAGCACGGCGAGGTGTTCGTCACCGACGACGGCGCCGAGACCGACCTGGACCTGGGGCATTACGAGCGCTTCATCACCACGCGGATGAAGCGCAGCAACAACTTCACCACCGGTCAGATCTACAAGAGCGTGCTCGAAAAAGAGCGACGCGGCGACTACCTGGGCAAGACGGTGCAGGTGATTCCGCACGTCACCAACGAAATCCAGGACTTCATCAAGCGCGGCGCCGGTTTTGGCACGGCCAGCGCGGTGGACGTGGCGATTGTCGAGATCGGCGGCACGGTGGGCGACATCGAATCGCTGCCTTTTTTGGAGGCGGTGCGCCAGCTCAGCCTGAAGCTGGGCGCCAACCAGGCCGCCTTTGTGCACCTGACCTACCTGCCCTGGATCGCCGCCGCCGGCGAGCTGAAGACCAAGCCCACGCAGCACACGGTGCAGAAGCTGCGCGAAATCGGTATCCAGCCCGACGCCCTGCTCTGCCGCGCCGACCGCACCATCCCCGCCGAAGAGCGCGAAAAAATCAGCCTGTTCACCAACGTGGCTGAATGGGGCGTGATCAGCATGCCCGACGTCGACACCATCTACAAAGTGCCGCGCGTGCTGCACGAGCAAGGCCTGGACGGCCTGATCTGCGATAAGCTTCGCCTGAACACCCCGCCCGCCAACCTGAAGCGCTGGGATGCCCTGGTGCACGAGGTGGAGAACCCCCAGCGCGAAGTGCGCATCGCCATGGTGGGCAAATACGTCGACCTGTCCGACAGCTACAAGTCGGTGAACGAGGCCCTGCGCCACGCCGGCATGCGCAACCACGCGCGCGTGCTGATCGACCACATCGACTCCGAGACCATCACCCCGGCTGCCGTGCCGCAACTGACCCAGTACGACGCCATTCTGGTGCCCGGCGGCTTTGGCGAGCGCGGGGTCGAAGGCAAGATCGCCACCGCCCGTTTTGCCCGCGAGCAGCACGTGCCCTACCTGGGCATCTGCCTGGGCATGCAGGTGGCCACCATCGAATACGCGCGCAACGTGGCCGGGCTGCAAGGCGCCAACAGCACCGAGTTCGACACCGGCACGCCCCACCCCGTCATTGCCCTGATCACGGAGTGGAAAGACAAAGACGGCAGCATCCAGAAGCGCGACGCCAAGTCCGACTTAGGCGGCACCATGCGCCTGGGCGCACAAAGCTCCGACGTGGCCCCCGGCACCCTGGCGCACGGGATCTACGGCGACGTGGTGACCGAGCGCCACCGCCACCGCTACGAGGCCAACGTCAACTACCTCGACAAGCTGCGTGAGTCGGGCCTGATCATCTCCGCCCTGACCCAGCGCGAGCATCTGACCGAGATCGTTGAACTGCCCACCAGCACGCACCCCTGGTTCATCGGCGTGCAGTTCCACCCCGAGTTCAAGAGCACGCCCTGGGACGGCCACCCGTTGTTCAACGCCTTCATCAAGGCCGCGCTGGACCACCAGACGGCGCGCCTGGGGCAAGAAGGCTCGGCAACCAAACTGAAGGCGGTGTCATGAAGCTGTGTGGGTTTGATATTGGGCTGGACAAGCCGCTGTTTTTGATGGCCGGCCCCTGCGTGGTCGAGAGCGAGCAGCTGCAGATGGACGTGGCTGGCCAGCTGAAGGAAATCACCGGCGCTTTAGGCATCCCCTTCATCTTCAAGAGCAGCTACGACAAGGCCAACCGCTCGTCGGGCACCAGCTTTCGCGGCCCGGGTATGGAAAAAGGCCTGGAGATCCTGGCCAAGGTGCGCAAGGAGTTGGGTGTGCCCGTCGTCACCGACGTGCACACGGTCGAAGAGGTGGCCAATGTGGCCGCCGTGGTCGATGTGTTGCAGACCCCTGCTTTCTTGAGCCGCCAGACCGACTTCATCCGCGCCGTGGCGCAGTCGGGCAAGCCGGTGAACATCAAGAAGGGGCAGTTCCTGGCGCCGCACGACATGAAGAACGTGATCGACAAGGCGCGTGCGGCGGCGGCTGAAAAAGGTCTGCCGACCGACAACTTCATGGCCTGCGAGCGTGGCGCCAGCTTTGGCTACAACAACCTGGTCAGCGACATGCGCAGCCTGGCCATCATGCGCGAGACCGGCGCGCCGGTGGTGTTTGACGCCACGCACTCGGTGCAGTTGCCCGGCGGCCAAGGCACCAGCAGCGGCGGCCAGCGCGAGATGGTGCCGGTGCTGGCGCGCGCGGCCGTGGCCGTGGGCGTGTCAGGCCTTTTCATGGAAACCCACCCCGACCCGGCCCATGCCCTGTCCGACGGCCCCAATGCCGTGCCGCTGAACCGCATGAAAGCGCTGCTGGAGACCCTGCTGGCGCTGGATGAGATCACCAAACGGCAGCCGTTCCTGGAAAACGACTTCCAAGCCTGAACAAAGGAAATCACCATGCCCTCCGCCTACATCATCGCCAACGTCCGCGTCACCAACCCGGAGCAGTACGAGGAGTACAAAAAGTGGTCCACTGCGGCGTTTGCGGCGCACAAGGCCGAGATCTGCGTGCGCGGTGGCAAGGTCGACGTGATGGAGGGCGACTGGCAGCCCGAGCGCGTGGTGATCGCCAAGTTTCCCAGCGTGGACGCCGCCAAGGCGTTTTACGACTCGGCCGAGTACCTGAAGGCACGCAAGGCCCGCGAAGGCGCGGCCATCATGCGCCTGGTGGTAGTCGAGGGCGTCTGAGCCCCGGTTTTCGGTCGTCAGATTGCTATAAATTAAATAGCAATACAGGCAATATCCACGCCGACATCTGCCCTATTTTTATCAAAATCAACCCAAGGATCTTCTGAATGAGTGCCATCGTTGACATCGTCGGCCGCGAAGTGCTGGACAGCCGCGGCAACCCCACCGTCGAATGCGACGTGCTGCTGGAAAGCGGCGTCATGGGCCGCGCCGCCGTGCCCAGTGGGGCCTCCACCGGGTCGCGCGAGGCGATCGAGCTGCGCGATGGCGACAAGAAGCGCTACCTGGGCAAGGGCGTGCTCAAGGCCGTGGAGCACATCAACACCGAGATTTCCGAAGCCGTGCTGGGCCTGGACGCCAGCGAGCAGGCCTTCCTCGACAAGACCTTGATCGACCTGGACGGCACCGAGAACAAATCCCGCCTGGGCGCCAACGCCATGCTGGCCGTGTCGATGGCCGTGGCCCGCGCCGCGGCCGAAGAATCCGGCCTGCCGCTGTACCGCTACTTCGGCGGCATGAACGGCTGCCAGCTGCCGGTGCCGATGATGAACGTCATCAACGGTGGCGCGCACGCCAACAACAACCTGGATCTGCAGGAGTTCATGATCATCCCCATCGGCGCGCCCAGCTTCCGCGAAGCACTGCGCTACGGGGCCGAGGTGTTCCACGCCCTCAAGAAGATCATCCACGACAAGGGCATGAGCGTGGCCGTGGGCGACGAAGGCGGCTTTGCCCCCAACGTCGACAACCACGAGGCCGCCATCCAGCTCATCCTGCAAGCCATTGGCGACGCCGGCTACACCGCCGGGCAAGACATCGTGCTGGCCCTGGACTGCGCGTCCAGCGAGTTCTACAAGGACGGCCAGTACGTGCTGGAGGGCGAAGGCGGCATCAAACTGAGCGCCGCGCAATGGGTCGACATGCTGGCCAGCTGGGCCGACAAGTACCCCATCATCAGCATCGAAGACGGCATGGCCGAAGGCGACTGGGACGGCTGGAAGCTGTTGACCGAAAAGCTGGGCGACAAAGTGCAGCTGGTGGGCGACGACCTGTTCGTCACCAACACCAAGATTTTGAAAGAAGGCATCGACAAGCACATCGGCAACTCGATCCTCATCAAGATCAACCAGATCGGCACGCTGACCGAGACCTTCCAGGCCATCGAGATGGCCAAGCGCGCCGGCTACACCGCCGTCATCAGCCACCGCTCGGGCGAGACCGAAGACGCCACCATCGCCGACATCGCCGTGGGCACCAACGCCGGCCAGATCAAGACCGGCTCGCTCAGCCGCTCCGACCGCATGGCCAAGTACAACCAATTGCTTCGTATCGAGGAAGACCTGGGCGACATGGCCCAATACCCCGGTCGCGACGCGTTTTACAACTTGCGCTGAAGTTCTATTAAACTCATAGCACCGTAACCACCGCCCACCGTGCCACTGGCATGACCTCCCGCATCGTCCCGTTCGTGCTGATCGTGCTGCTGGTGGTGGTTCATGCCCAGATGTGGACCGGGCGTGGCAGCGTGCCCAACGTGGCGGGGCTGCAGCGCAAGCTGGACACCCAGAAAGCCGCCAACACCAAGGCCCGCTTGGCCAACGACCAACTGGCCTCGGAGGTGGACGACCTCAAGGCCGGTCTGGGCATGGTGGAAGAAAAGGCGCGGCTCGAATTGGGCATGGTCAAGCCCAATGAGATCTTCGTGCAAGTCAGCCCTCCCTGAGGCGCTGGCGCGCCTTCCCCCAGGGGACGGCGCCAGTGGCCCGGCACAGCCGGCTCCACGGCCCCTGCTGGGATGGCCTGCTCCGCGGCCTTTCGATTCACGCAGGTAATTTGTGGCGCTCGGCCGCTAACCTGCGGTCAGTAATCCAGCTGCCAATCCACCGTAATGCGCTTGGCTTCAAGATCGACGCTGTCCACGTACGCATCTACAAAGGGAACCAGCCGCTCCAGTTGTTTGCCGGCCTCTTCGTAGCCGATCACCAGCACCTGCTGCGGGCCGGTGGCCATCAGGTCGGTCACCTCGCCCAGGGCCTGGCCTTCGCGGTTGACCACGGCCAGGCCGATCAAGTCGACCCAGTAGTACTCCCCTTCTTGCGGCGTCGGGAAGGACGAGCGCGGCACGAAGATGCGCGCGCCTTTCAGCGCCTCGGCCGCGTCGCGGTCGGCAATGTCGTGCGCACTGGCGACGACAGAGTCGGAATGCTCGCGCGACTCCTTGATCCTGAGCAGCACCGTGCCCTCAAAAGCCGGCTTGCCGCCGCGCTCGGAAGGCAGCAGAAACCAGCGCTTGGAAGAAAAAAGCGCCTCCGGGGAGGCGCTGTAGGGCAGGACCTTGATCCAGCCCTTGATGCCCCAGGCGCCCAGAACGCGACCAATTTCGACCGCATCCGCCGGCAACTCGGCCGGCTCAAGGCCTGGGAGCATGGCTCAGGCGGTTGCGGGCGCGGCCTTGGCGGCCTGCTTGACCAGGCGATCGACGGTGGGCGACGGCTGGGCGCCCACGCCTTTCCAGTAGTTCAGGCGGTCCTGGGCGATGCGCAGGCCTTCCTCGCCTTCCACGGCGCCAGGGTTGTAGAAACCGATGCGCTCGATGAAGCGGCCATCGCGGCGGTCGCGCTTGTTGGCCACGACGATGTTGTAGAAGGGACGGGCCTTGGCACCGCCGCGCGAAAGACGAATAACGACCATGATGGTATGAATCCTGTGGGTGGTCCTGGTGCCGCCCTTTTACGGTTGGGGCTGAAAAAAGCGGCGCCGATGTTCTTCCAATGTTGAGACACGCGACATGGCCACCCGGCCAGCGACACATCGGAAAGCCTATGATTATAGCTTGGCTCCGATTTTCCACACCTCATTGCCCCGCGTGCGGGGCTGACCACCGTTTTCATGCCCCTGATCCGCCCCAGCCGCGAGGACGACATCCCCGCCGTCGCCGCCATTTACGCCCACCACGTGCTGCATGGTAGCGGCACTTTCGAAACCGAGCCACCCAGCGCCGCCGACATGGCCAGCCGCCGGCAGGACGTGCTGACGCGCGGCCTGCCCTGGCTGGTGGCCGAAGACGCCACCGGCCAGGTGATCGGCTTCGCCTACTGCAACTGGTTCAAGCCGCGCCCGGCCTACCGCTTTTCGGCCGAGGACTCGGTCTACCTGCACCCCGAGGCGCATCGGCGCGGCCTGGGCCGCGCCCTGCTGGCCGAGCTGGCGGCCCAGGCCGAACGCGCCGGCGTACGCAAGCTGATCGCGGTGATTGGCGACTCGGCCAACGCCGGCTCGATCGGTCTGCACCGCACGCTCGGCTTCACCCCGGTGGGCACCATCCCGGCCTGCGGCTGGAAGTTCGGCCGCTGGCTGGACATCGTGCTGATGGAAAAAACCCTGGGCCCTGGCCACACCATCCCCCCGCAAGGAGCCTGAGCATGACCCGCCCCAAGAACAAGACCCTGGCCACCTGGCTCACCTTCCTGGGCGGGCCGCTGGGCCTGCACCGCTTCTACCTGAAGGGCTTTGGCGACCTGCTGGGCTGGATGCTGCCCATCCCCACCGCCCTGGGCCTGTACGGCATCGAGCGCGTGCAGCAGTTGGGCCAGGACGACCAGTGGAGCTGGCTGCTGATCCCGCTGCTGGGCTTCACCATCTCCGGCTGCGCCTTGATGGCCATCATTTACGGCCTGATGACGCCCGAGAAGTGGAACGCCCGCTTCAACCCCCAAGGGGATCCCGAGGCCGCCCCCGGCCAGACCAACTGGTTCACCGTGGTCGGCATCGCCGCCTCGCTGATGATCGGTACGGCGATATTGATGGCCAGCCTGGCGTTCAGTTTTCAGCGCTACTTTGAATACCAGATCGAAGAGGCGCGCAAGATTTCGCAGTAGAAGAAAGTCCCCCGCCCTCACCCCATGGCGCGCAAATGGGTCTCGATGGCGGCGGCGCTGGCCAGCGGTTTTTCCATGGGAAACAGGTGCGTGCCGTCGATCAGGGTCACCCGGCCGCGGGCGATGCGGCGCGTGCCCTCGATGCCACCCACCTGCTTGAGCTCGGCCGATTGCAGGCCGCCGATGAAGGCCAGCGGGCATTTCAGCGGATGGCGGCGCAGCAGCTGCTCGACGTGGTGCGGCAGCGTGTCGTAGATGCTGGACTCCACCTCGCGGTCGAAGGCCAGGCGCCAGCGGCCATCGGCGTCGAAGGTGCCGTGGTCCACGTAGTCGCGCAGCACCCGCGGATCCCAGGCCGCGAACACCTTCTTGGCGCGGAAATACTCGAACACCGCTTCGCGGTCGTCCCACTCGTGGCGCCGGCGCCGGCTGATCTGACTGGGAGACAGGCGCCTCATCAGCGGCGTGCGCTTGGCCAGCCCCAGCCCGCGCGCGCGCCAGCCGCTGACCACCGGCGAATCCAGCAGCACCACGCCACGCGCCAGTTCGGGGTGCTGGGCCGCGCACAGCAGGCTCAGGATGCCGCCCAGCGAATGCCCGACCAGCCAAGGCGCCCGGCCGCCTTCGGCCTGCTGGCGGGCGCGGGCGAAGTCGGCCAGCTGGCGCACCAGGTGCGGCCAGTTGTCGGTCACCGGGTAGTCCGGGTCGTGGCCGTACTTCTCGATGGCGTCGACCACGAAACCACGGGCGCGCAGACTGTCCAGCAGCACCCGGTAGGTGCTGGCGGGAAAGCTGTTGCCGTGCGAAAAAACAATGTGGCTCATGTCGGCCAAAAAATGTTGATTTTCAAGCCAATCAGGCTTCAGCCGGGGTGGCTAAATCCTTAACAGCTATCTTTTTAGAAGCAAAATCCGTACGCCTTGGGGCCCCCGGACGGGGCCGCCCAAGGGTCAGTACAGCTGCAAGCTGACCCAGTAGGCCAGCGCGGCCACGAAGGCGCTGGCCGGAATGGTCAGGATCCAGGCCCAGACGATATTGCCCGCCACGCCCCAACGCACGGCGCTGGCGCGCTGGGTGGAACCCACGCCGACGATGGCGCCGGTGATGGTGTGGGTGGTGGACACCGGTACGCCCATGGCGGTGGCGATGAACAGGGTCAGCGCCCCGCCCGTCTCGGCGCAAAAGCCGCCCACGGGTTTCAGCTTGGTGATCTTCTGGCCCATGGTCTTGACGATGCGCCAGCCACCGAACATGGTGCCCAGGCCAATCGCCACATAGCAGGAAACGATGGTCCACAGCGGCGGCGAGCTGTCGCTGGCGGCGGTGTAGCCGGTGGCGATCAGCAGCATCCAGATGATGCCGATGGTCTTTTGCGCGTCGTTGCCGCCGTGGCCCAGGCTGTAGGCGCCGGCCGAGACCAGTTGCAGGCGCCGGAACCATTTGTCGACCTGACTCGGCCGCGTGCGCCGGAAGATCCAGGCCACCGCCACCATCATCAGCGAGCCGAACAGAAAACCCAACAGCGGCGAGATGAAGATGAAAGCCACGGTCTTCAGAATGCCGCCGGCCACCAGCACGCTGGCGCCGGACTTGGCCAGCACCGCGCCGACGATGCCGCCGATCAGCGCGTGCGAGGAACTGGACGGTATGCCGTAGTACCAGGTGATCAGGTTCCAGCTGATGGCGCCGATCAGGGCCCCGAACACCACGTGCGTGTCCACCACCCCCGGCTGCACGATGCCCTTGCCCACCGTGGCGGCCACGCTGAGGTGGAAGATGAAGATGGCGACGAAGTTGAAAAAGGCCGCGAACACCACGGCCTGGGTCGGACGCAGCACCCCGGTGGAGACCACGGTGGCGATGGAGTTGGCGGCGTCGTGAAAGCCGTTCATGAAGTCGAACGCCAACGCCAGCGCCACCAACAGCACGACGATCCACAAGGCGGCTTGTGCGGTTTCCATGAATCCGATCCTTGACTCAGGAATTTTCCAGAACGATGCCTTCGATCTGGTTGGCCACGTCCTCGCACTTGTCGGTGATGGTCTCCAGCAGCTCGTAGATGGCTTTGAGCTTAATGACCTCGCGCACGTCCGGCTCCTCTCGGAACAGCTTGCTCATGGCGGCGCGCATCACGCGGTCGGCGTCGGATTCGAGCTGGTCGATCTCCTCGCAGGTCTTCAGGGCCGCCTCGGCCACCGGCTGCTCGGCGATCTTGCCCAGCAGGCGCACGGCCGCCTGCACGCGCTGGCAGCACTTCACAGACAGGTCGGTCAGGCGCACGATCTCCTCGGTCATGTGGCGCACGTCGTACAGCGCCATGGTCTCGGCCGAGTCCTGCAGCAGGTCGGCCACGTCGTCCATCAGGTTGATCAGGCCGTGGATCTGCTCGCGGTCGATCGGGGTGATGAAGGTGGTGTGGATCAGGCGGTTGACCTCGTGCGTCACGCGGTCGGCGGCGCGCTCGGCGTTGTCCACGTCCTGGTTGTACTTGGCGCGCAGGTGCACGTCGCCATAGTTCAGCACCAGTTGCTGGAACGCCTGCGCCGCTTCCACGGTGCGGTCGGCGTGCTGGTTGAACAGCTCAAAAAAATTGCCCTCCTTGGGCAACAGCTTGCTGAACAGCATGGATCGGAGCTCCGGTCGATTGAGAGGCCGCGAAAGAATTCACGGCGATGGCGAGAGTTTAACCAGCTCAACCCCCACGAAAGATGAAATACACCGCCCCCACCATGCACAGCGCGGCCCACAGGTAGTCGAGCTTGAAGGGTTCCTTGAGGTAGAACAAGGCAAACGGCACGAACACCGCCAGCGTGATGACCTCTTGCATGATCTTCAGCTGCCCGACGCTGAACTGCTGGTGGCCAATGCGGTTGGCCGGCACCTGCAGCAGGTATTCGAACAGGGCGATGCCCCAGCTCAGCAGCGCCGCCACGTACCAGGGCGCGCTGGCCAGGTTCTTCAGGTGGCCGTACCAGGCAAAGGTCATGAACACGTTGCTGGCGATGAGCAGCAGCACGGTCTGCAGCGGAATGGGCAGGGAGCTGAGCGTGGTCATGGCGCGGCGGCAAGAGGGGGCAGGCGCTCGACCCACTGTCCGGCCACGGCGGCCAGATCGGCGGCCGTGACGCGGTCTGGGGCGATCTCGGCCAGCGGGTGCAGCACGAAAGCGCGCTGCGCCAGGCGCGGGTGCGGCACGGTGAGCCGGGGGCTGTCGATGCGCGCGCTGCCGTACAGCAATACATCCAGATCCAGCGTGCGCGGGGCATTTCGGTAGGGCCGCTGGCGACCCGCCATTTGCTCTAAATTTTGCAGCTTATCAAGCAATTCCGGCGCCGGCAAACGGGTAAAAATAGCCAAAACCGCGTTGACGAACAAGGGGCCGTCGGCCTGCACCGGCGCGCTGCGCCACAGACTGGAAGCGGCCACCGGCCGGGTGCCAGGCAACGCCCCCACGGCCCGCAGCGCCTGGCGCACGGCCTGCTCCGGCTGGCCCAGATTGGCACCCAGGCCGACATAGGCCAGCACCGGGTCGCGCGCGGCGGAGCTCATGCCCGGACCGGGGATGGTGGTGGTGGGAAATCAGTCCGCCGTGTCGCCACCGGCGGGCGCGGCGCCGCCCGCGCCACCGCCCGAGGGCTTGCGGCGCCGGCGACGGCGCTTGCGGGCGGGCGCGCCCTCGGCGGACTCGCCCGCGTCGCCGGGCGGGTGCTCGAAGGCGTGCTCGGCACCGTCGTCGGCACCAGGCCCAGCCGCCGCAGCGCCGCCGCCCTCGGCCATGGGCCTGGGCAGGCGGTGCACGCGCGGGGCCTTGCGTTTTTGCTGCTGCTGCTCGACGCGCAGCTCCTCGACCATGCTCTCGCGGGCACCGTCGTCGGCCAGGCTGAACTCCTGCCACCAGTCGGACAGGTCTTCGCCGACCTCGCCCACGTCGGCGCGCAGGCGCAGAAAGTCAAAACCGGCCCGAAAGCGCGGCTGCTCGGCCAGGCTGAAGGGCGAGCTGCCGGTGCGGCGGTCAAAGCGCGGCTGCATCATCCAAATTTCGCGCATGTCGGCGCCCAGCTTGCCGCGCCCCGAGACGTCGCCCACACGGGCGTCGAACACCTCGTCGACGGCGGCCTGCAACGCGGGAAACGGGTGCTCCTTGCGCCCCAGGCGCTGCTCCCAGCCCTCGCGCACGTCCTGCCACAACACGCAGGCCAGCAGGAAGGACGGCGCCACGGGCTTGCCCTCGCCGACGCGGCGGTCGGTATCGGCCAGGGCTGCCTTGACGAAGGGTTGGTCGGCCCGCTCCACCACCAAGTCGAGTAGTGGGTAGATGCCGCGCGCCAGGCCCAGCTTGCGCAACTGCTCCACGCTGGCCAGCGAATGGCCGGTCTGCAGCAGTTTGAGCATCTCGTCGAACAGGCGGCTTTGCGGCACGTCGGCCAGCAGCGCCTTGGCCTCGATCAGGGGCTTGGCGGTCTTGGGCTCCAGCTTGAAGCCCAGGGCCGCCAGCTTGGCGCCAAAGCGCACGGCGCGGATGATGCGCACCGGGTCTTCGCGGTAGCGCGTGGGCGCGTCGCCGATCATGCGCAGCAGCTTTTTCTGCGCGTCGGGGATGCCGCCGTGGTAGTCGACCACCACCCGCGTCTCGGGGTCGTAGTACATGGCGTTGACGGTGAAGTCGCGCCGCGCGGCGTCCTCGTCCTGCGGGCCCCAGACGTTGTCGCGCAACACGCGGCCGCTGGCGTCCACGGCGTGCTGCTTGCCGGCCAACTGGTTCTTGGCGGTGCGCTCGTTGCCCTGCACCGCCTCGGTCGCGCTGTTGTCCATTTGAGCGCGGAAGGTGGAGACCTCGATCACCTCGTGCTCGCGGCCGCGGCCGAACACCACGTGCACGATGCGAAAGCGCCGCCCGATGATGAAGGCGCGCCTAAACAACGCCTTGACCTGCTCGGGCGTGGCGTTGGTGGCGACGTCAAAGTCCTTCGGCTTGAGGCCCAGCAGCAAGTCGCGCACGGCGCCGCCGACGACGTAGGCCTCGTAACCGGCCTCCTTGAGCGTGCGCACCACGCCCACGGCGCGTTCATCGACCAGGGCCGGGTTGATGCCGTGGCCGTCGGGGCCAACCTCGACGCGTTTGCCGAAGCGCTTGCGCCCGCGCGCGCCGCTGCCGGCGCCCTTGGCTTTGTCGATCAGCTTGTCGATCAGTTTTTTGATCATGAGGTCTCTTTGAACAGATCAAGGATACGCCAGCCGCGTTGCTGGGCAATGGCGCGCAGTTCATCGCTGGGGTTGGTGGCCACCGGGTGGTGGGCTTTCTCCAGCAGCGGTAGATCGTTGGGCGAATCGGAGTAGAAGCTGACTTCCACGTCGGCCCAGCCCAGGCCGCGCCGGCCCAGCCACTCGCCCACGCGCGCCACCTTGCCCTCGCGGAACGAGGGCGTGCCGGCGATCTCGCCGGTGTACCAGCCGCCGGGGCCGCGCGCCAGCTCGACGGCGATCAGCTCGTCCACGCCAAAGCTGTGCGCGATCGGGCGGGTGACGAATTCGTTGGTGGCGGTGACGATGACGATCTGCGCGCCGGCCTGGCGGTGCTGCTCGACCAGCGCGCGTGCCTGCGGCGTGATGGCCGGGCCGACCACCTCGCGCATGAAGCGCGCCTGCGCCTCGGCCGCCGCGCCGGGGCCGCGCTGGCGAACCGGTTCGGTGGTGAAGCGGATGTACTCGTGAATGTCCAGCGTGCCGGCCTGGTACTGCGCGTAAAAGGCGTCGTTGCGTCGCTTGAACTCGTCCGCGTCGGTCCAGCCGATGCGGGTGGTGAACTCGCCCCAGGCGTGGTCCGAATCGATCGGGATCAGCGTGTGGTCAAGGTCGAACAGGGTCAGTTTGAGCATCAAAAGTGGCGCTTGTCGGCGCGGATGAATCGTGAGCAGCTACTCATCTTGTAGCATGGATTTGACCAGCGGGATGGTGATGGCGCGCTGCGTGCGCAGCGCGTAGCGGTCGAGCTGGTCCAGCAGCCGCATCAGGCTGCCCAGCTCGCGCGAGAAGCGCCGCAGCACGAAATCCATCACCTCGTCGGACAAAAACACCCCGCGCGCGTCGGCGGCCCGGCGCAGCACCGCGCGCATCTCGGTCTCGGGCAGCATGTGCAGCTCGAACACGTGGCCCCAGCCCAGGCGCGTGCGCAAGTCCTCGCGCAACGCCAGGTCGGCCGGCGGCAGGCGGCCGGTGGCCAGCACGGCGCGCGGGCGGCCGCTGGGCGGCGACACGGCGTTGATGAACCAGTTGAAGGCGGTGTGCTGGCGCTCGGCGCCGTACAGCTGCACGTCGTCCATCAACACGGCGTCCCAGGCGTCGTCGAAAGCGGTGGCGGCGGGCGTGTCGGCGTCCAGCCAGCCGACCTGGGCGCCACGCTCCAGCAGGGCCTGGCGCGCGGCGCGCAGCAGGTGCGTCTTGCCGGCGCCCTCGGGGCCCCACAGGTAGGTGGGCACGGGTGAGCGCGCGGCGCCCTCGGACCACAGCCGCAGGTGCTGCAGCGCGGCCTCGTTGCGTCCGGCCAAAAAGCCGGCCAAGGTGGGCTCCGGCGTCAGGCCGATGTCCAACGCGATCTGCTTCATCGGGCGGCCACTGCGGGCAAGGACACGGCAATCGGGGGAACAAACAGGGGCATGAGGCCTTGAGCGGGCGGGGGGCCCATCGGAATATGCAGGGGTACAGCGCCTAGAATCAGGTTTTTTGATTCTAATCGGCGCTTTTTCGCCCCCACCGGGCCCGCGCCGTGTCTTTTTTGCCCGCACACATGAGTTCCTCCCCTGCCCCGGCTCCGCTGAGCTACAAGGACGCTGGCGTCGACATCGACGCTGGCGACGCGCTGGTCGAGCGCATCAAGCCGCTCGCCAAGAAGACCCTGCGCGAGGGCGTGATGGCCGGTATCGGCGGTTTTGGCGCCCTGTTCGAGGTGCCCAAGCGCTACCGGGAGCCGGTGCTGGTCAGCGGCACCGACGGCGTGGGCACCAAGCTGAAGCTGGCGTTTGAGTGGCAGATGCACGACACCGTGGGCATCGACCTGGTGGCCATGAGCGTCAACGACGTGCTGGTGCAAGGCGCCGAGCCGCTGTTCTTTCTGGACTATTTCGCCTGCGGCAAGCTGGATGTGGACACCGCCGCCGCCGTAGTGGGCGGCATCGCCAAGGGCTGCGAGCTGGCCGGCTGCGCACTGATCGGTGGCGAAACCGCCGAAATGCCGGGCATGTACCCGGCCGGCGAGTACGACTTGGCCGGTTTTTGCGTCGGCGCGGTTGAAAAATCCAAAATCCTCACCGGCCAGAACGTGGCCGAAGGCGACGTGGTGCTGGGCCTGGCTTCGGCCGGCGTGCACAGCAACGGCTTCAGCCTGGTGCGCAAGTGCATCGACCGTGCCGGTGCCGAGCTGCCCGCCACGCTGGACGGCCAGCCCTTCCGCCAGGCCGTGATGGCCCCCACCCGCATTTACGTCAAGAACGTGCTGGCCGCGCTGGCCGCGCACCCGGCCGAAACCGGTGGCATCAAGGCCCTGGCCCACATCACCGGCGGCGGCCTGCTGGAGAACATCCCCCGCGTGCTGCCCGAGCACCTGGCCGCGCACCTGAACCCGGGCAGTTGGCCGCGCAGCGAGTTGTTCGGCTGGCTGCAGCGCACCGCCGGCATCGACGACGTGGAGATGAACCGCACCTTCAACAACGGCATCGGCATGGTGCTGGTGCTGTCGGCGGCCGGCGCCGCGGCCTGCGCCGCCACGCTGCGGGCGGCCGGCGAGCAGGTGTTCGAGATCGGCCGCATCGCCCCGCGCGGCGCCGGCGCCGCCGTGGTGGTGGCCTGACAGCGCCCCGGTCCGACACAGGTGGATACAACGGCCGACTCCCGGCAGCGACAAGCGGTGCTGGCCAGTTGCGTGCTGATGGCCAGCGCGCTGCTGCTCATCATGTGGCAGCAACTGCTGCCGGGCCTGTTGTGCGTGTGCGTGGGCTTTCTGGCCACGCGCTGGCTGAGCCCGCGCCTGGGCGTGCTGCTGCGCACGCCCGAGACCGGCGCGCCGCGCCTGGCCGCGGCGCTGATGGTGCTGGCGCCGCTGCTGGTGGTGGCCCTGGCGGTGCCGCGCACGCGCGGGCTGATCCTGGACGCGCCGGCGCAGTACCGCGATCTGCTGGCCTTCATGGCGCGCACGGTGCTGGAGTTCCGCGACAAGCTGCCGGGCGACATCGCCACCCAGTTGCCCGAGGGAGCGCTGGAGATCCAGCGCGCCATCGCCACCTACCTGGCCAGCAAGGCCGGCACGCTGGCCACCACCGGGCGCGCCTGGCTGGTCGGCCTGCTGTTCGCCTTCGTCGGCCTGGTGATCGGCGCGCTGGCGGCGGCCCGCCCGTCGGCGCAAGAGCTCAAGCCCCTGGCGGCGCAGTTGCACCTGCGCGTGCGGCGCTTTGGCGAGAGCTTTCGCCAGATCGTGGTGGCGCAGTTCTGGATCGCCCTGTTCAACACCTGCCTGACCGCCGTCTTCCTGCTGGTGCTGCTGCCGCTGTGGGACAGCCGCCTGCCCTACACCACGGCCCTGCTGTTGCTGACTTTCGTGGCCGGGCTGGTCCCAATCGTCGGCAACCTGATCTGCAACGGCGTGCTGACGCTGGTCGGACTGTCGGTGTCGCCGCTGGTGGCCTTGTCGTGCCTGGGCTTCCTGGTGCTGATCCACAAGGCCGAGTACTTCATCAACGCCAAGGTCATCGGCCACCGCACGCAGATGGGCGTGTGGGAGCTGCTGAGCGTGATGTTCGTGATGGAGGCCATCTTCGGCCCCGCCGGTCTGGTGGCGGCGCCGTTGTTCTACGCCTACACCAAGAAAGAACTGCAGGCGATGGGCTGGGTGTGAACCACGTCCACCCAAGACATCTCCCGCTACGCTAATCATAGCTATGAATGGTTGCCGTGAATGCCTGATTCACGGATTTGGTCAGCACCCCTCTCCCCGCGCTCCATAGCCGAATTGGCATGCTGAGCGACGTTCCCGGGCGGACAGGACAGGGGCCTCAAGCGCGCCGCTCAAGCCTCCAGCAACGCAGGCAGCGCGCCCGCCTGCACATGGGCACTGGCGCGCGCCCACACCCCCTTGGGCGGCAGCGACTTGAGCTTGTGGTCGCTCCAGACCTGGCGCCACAGGCGCGCGCCGCGCCGGCCGTGGTGCAAACCCAGCATGTGGCGCGCAATGGCCGACCAGGGCGTGCCGTCTTCCAGCGCCTCGCGCTGCATGTAGGCCAGCATGTCGGCCTCCACCTCGTCGGGTGTGCGGGTGTAGGCCGCGCCGCCAAAGTAGCGCGCATCCCAGCCGGTCATCATCCAGGGGTGGTGGTAGGCCTCGCGGCCCAGCATCACGCCGTCCACATGGCCCAGGTGCTCGTCGATCTGCGCCTCGGTCGTCACGCCGCCGTTGAGCACGATGGTGAGCTCGGGGAAATCGCGCTTCAGCTGGTAAACCAGCTCGTAGCGCAGCGGCGGGATTTCGCGGTTTTCCTTGGGGCTCAGGCCCTTCAGCCAAGCGTTGCGCGCATGCACGATGAACACACGGCAGCCGGCCTGGGCCACGGTACCGACAAAGTCGCGCACAAAGCCGTAGCTTTCCTCGCGGTCAATGCCGATGCGGTGCTTCACCGTCACCGGGACCTGAACCACGTCCAACATGGCCTTCACGCCGTCGGCCACCAGCTGCGGCTCGGCCATCAGGCAAGCGCCAAACGCGCCGCGCTGCACGCGCTCGCTAGGGCAGCCGCAGTTGAGGTTGATCTCGTCGTACCCCCAACGTTCGCCAATCTGCGCACAACGCGCCAGGTCGGTCGGCTCGCTGCCGCCGAGCTGCAACGCCACCGGGTGCTCCACCTCGTCCATGCGCAGGTGGCGCCGCTCACCACCGTGCAACAAGCCGCCCGTGGTCACCATCTCGGTGTACAGCAGCGTGCGCTGCGTCAGCAGGCGGTGGAAAAAGCGGCAGTGTTTATCCGTCCAGTCGAGCATGGGGGCGACGGACAGGCGCCAGAGGGGCACACTGGCGCCTGGTACTTGAATCTCTTTACTTTCCATTGTTCCCACGTATTTTCGGACAGTTGAACGCGCCAAGAATGCTCGCGCGCCCCCTCACGCCCGCCAGGGGTTGATCACAGCGACGCCTGCGGCCTCGAAAGGGCCGGCATCTCTGGTCGCGACAGCCAATCCGTGGGTGGCTGCGATGGCCGCGATGTAGCCATCGGCCGCAGCGACTGCCATGCCGGCGGCCCGCGCCTTGGCTATCAGCGTGGCATAGGCTTGGGTGCATGCCAGGTCAAAGGACAGCACGCGACCGGCGAACAGGGGCAGCACGCGCGTTTCGAGCGCGTCCTGCAGCCCTGCGCGTCGCTTGCCAGCCGGCAACATCGCCACACCCGCACGCAACTCCGCCACGGTGATGGCGGAAAGGAACAGCGTCTCCATGGCCTGGGCGTCGACCCACTCGATCACGCGGCCCTCGGGCGCCTGGCGCAGCGGCTCCGACACCACATTGGTGTCCAGCAGGATCATTCGAAGCTCACTGGGCGCGATGGTGCCTTGTCGCGCACCTGATCAAACACGGCGAACTCTTCGTCGCTCAATCGGGCTTGGCGGCCCATGTCGGCCAGCAACGAACCAAGCTTCACGCGCCCTTGCGGGTGGATGGCGGATTCCAGAATCTCGCGCACCTCGGCCTCCATGCTCTGGCCGTGCTGGGCCGCACGGACGCGCAGAGCGCGATGCACCTCTTCAGACAGATTTCGAACAGTCAGCATGGCCATGGCATGGACTCCAGAATACATTCAATGCATGCATTTTACATTAATGCATGCAAACTCGCGCACATCGGCGCTTTCAGCCAATGCGTGCCATCACCGCGCCACCCGCCACGGTGCTGCCCAGTTCGGCCAGGCGCGTGACGCGGCCGGCGCGGTGGGCGAGGACTTGGGTTTCCATCTTCATGGCTTCCATCACGGCGAGCAGGTCGCCTTCGGCCACTTCGGCGCCCTCCTCGGCCTTCCAGGCTTGCAGGGTGCCGGAGATGGGGGCCAGCACGGCGGTCGGGTCTTCAGCCACAGGTGCATCGTCCTGCGGCGCGGGCGTGCCGCCGGCAGCCAGGCCGCGCAGCAGCATGGCGGGTAGGCCCAGGTGGACGCGTTTGCCGTCCAGCTCGATGGCGGTGCGCTGCAAGGCCTCGGGCGGGGCGGGCTCGGCGCGGGTGGCGGCGGCCAGGGGTGCAGCAAACTCGGTCTCGATCCAGCGGGTGTGGACCTTGAAGGTGTCGGCGCTGGTGAAGTCGGCCTGCGCCATCACCGCGCGGTGGAACGGCAGCACGGTGGGCACGCCTTCGACCGTGAACTCGGCCAGCGCGCGACGCGCGCGGGCGATGGCCTGGGCCCGCGTGGCGCCGGTGACGATGAGCTTGGCGATCAGCGAATCAAAGCTGCCGGGCACGGTGGCGCCCGAATAGACGCCCGCATCGACCCGCACACCGGGGCCGCCCGGTGGCTCGAAGCGGGTGATGGTGCCGGGCGCGGGCAGAAAGCCGCGGCCCACGTCTTCGGCGTTGATGCGGAACTCGAACGCATGGCCGCGCGGCGCGGGCGTGTAGGTGATGGACAGCGGCAGCCCGTCGGCCACGCGCAGTTGTTCGACCACCAGGTCCAGGCCACAGGTCTCCTCGGTCACCGGGTGTTCGACCTGCAGGCGCGTGTTGACCTCTAAAAACGAGATGGCGCCGCTGTCGCTGAGCAGAAACTCCACCGTACCCGCACCCACGTAACCGGCGCGCTGGCACACGTCGCGCGCGGCCTGGTGGATGCGCTGGCGCTGCGCGTCGGTCAAAAACGGCGCGGGCGCCTCTTCGACCAGCTTCTGGTGGCGGCGCTGTAGCGAGCAGTCGCGTGTGCCCAGCACCACGACGTGGCCATGCTGATCGGCGATGACCTGGGCCTCGACGTGGCGCGGGCGGTCGAGAAACTGCTCGACAAAGCACTCGCCACGGCCGAAAGCCACCGTGGCCTCGCGCACGGCGGATTCGTACAGATCGGCCACCTCGTCCATCTGCCAGGCGACCTTGATGCCGCGCCCGCCGCCGCCAAACGCGGCCTTGATGGCGATGGGCAAGCCGTGTTCGCGCGCGAAGGCCAGCACCTCGTCGGCGCCGCTGACGGGGCCTGGCGTGCCGGCCACCAGGGGCGCGCCGGCCTCGATGGCGATGCGCCGCGCCTGCACCTTGTCGCCCAGCTGCTCGATGGCGGCGGGCGGCGGGCCGATCCAGGTCAGACCGGCGTCGATGACAGCGCGGGCAAAGCCAGCGTTCTCTGACAGAAAGCCGTAGCCGGGGTGCACCGCGTCGGCGCCGCTGCGGCGGGCGATGCCCAGCAGTTTGTCGATGCTGAGGTAAGTGTCCGCGGGCCGCGTGCCGTCCAGGCCCCAGGCTTCGTCGGCCAGGCGGGCGTGCAGCGCGTCGATGTCGGGGTCGGCGTAGACGGCGACGGAGCGCACGCCGTAGTCGGCGCAGGCGCGGACCACCCGCACCGCAATCTCTCCCCGGTTGGCGATAAGAACTTTTTTCATGGCGTGCTCGCAGAAGGGAGGTCTATGGGCTCGAACGGCGCCACGACGCGAAAGCGCAGGCATGCGCCCACCGGCATCTGGCCCAGCAGATCCAGGTGCCACGAGGCCACGCTGCCAATGACGGGGTAGCCGCCGGTCAGCGGATGGTCGGCCAAGAACAGCACCGGCTGGCCGCTGGCGGGCACCTGGATGGCGCCCAGGGCCGTGCCTTCGCTGGGCAGCTCGTCGTGAATGGCGCGACTCAAGGGCTGGGCGCCTTGCACGCGCACGCCGATGCGGTTGGATTCGGGCGTCACCGTCCACTCTTGGGCGCTGAGCAGCGCAAGCGCCTCGGCCGTGAACCAGTCGGTGCGCGGGCCCAGCAGCACATCGAGCGTGACGGTGTCGCCGGCCTTGGGCCAGTCAGCACGCGGTGGCTCGGGCGCGCCGACCACGGCGCTGGCGGGCGCGGCGCGCACGGGCAGGCGCTGGCCGGCCACCAGCGGCGCGGGGCCGACCTGGGCCAGGGTGTCAAAAGCGCAGCTGCCGAGTACTGGCGCCACGTCAAAGCCACCACGCACAGCGACGACGCTGCGCACGCCTGCACTCGGTTCGCCCAGGCGCAGGCGATCGCCCTCGCCCAGCGCAACAGGTGCATGGCGTGGCACGGGCCAGCGGCGGCCTTCGGCCGTGGTCAGCGTGAGCGGGCCGCTGGCCCCGGTGACGGCGACCACGGTGTCGCCGCGACTGAGCAGCTCCAGCCCGCCCAGCGCGGCCTCGATGCAGGCGCTGCCAACCGGGTTGCCCACCAGACGGTTGGCGGCGCGCAGCGAGCCGCGGTCGACCGTGCCTGAAGTCCCCAGGCCCAGGCCGGCCTGGCCGGGTCGGCCCAGGTCTTGCAGCAGGGCTTGCAGGCCGGGTTGAGCGATTTCGAGGGCCGGCGATCGGGTGTCGGGCGCGTCGATGACGGCTGGCGTGGCGGCAGGCGTGGCGGCCGCCACGGGTGCTTGCGCCGGCCGCGCACCGGCATCGACAAAGCGCACGCGCTGGCCGGGCTGCAGCAGCGCCGGCGGATGGCGCGCCAGGTCCCACATGGGCGTGAAGGTCTGACCCAGAATCTGCCAGCCGCCCGGGCTGGCCTTGGGGTAGACGCCGCTGAAGCCGCCCGCCACCGCCACCGCGCCCGCGGGCAGGCGCGTGCGCGGGCTGGCGCGGCGCGGCACCTGGGCGAACAAGGGGTCGCTGCCGCTCATGTAGGCAAAGCCGGGCGCAAAGCCGGTGAAGGCCACGCGCCACTCGGCAGCGGTGTGGCGGCGCACCAGCTCAGCAGGCGTCAGGCCCAGCAGCGCGGCCACTTCGGCCAGATCGTCACCGTCGTAGTGCACAGGCAGTTCGATGAGCGCGCCCTGCCCCGCGCCCTGGTGCGTGAGCGGGCGGCGTGCCAGCTCGGCGACCAGCGCGGCGCGCTCGACCTGCCAGGGATCGAAACCGATCAGCACGGTGCGGGCGCCGGGCACGACCTCGGTCACACCAGCAATGGGCTCGGCCTGCAGTGCGGCGAGCAGGCCCAGGGTCTGCTGCAGGTCAGCCAGCTCAACCAGCAAGGCCGTGTCGGCCGCGGGCAGGATGCGCATGGGTCAGGCTTTCGCGGACTCGGCAGCGCTGCCTGCAAAAGCGCGGATGCTGATGTCCGCCGCCTGCAGGCGCTCGCGCAGGCGCTGGGCCATCGCCACGGCACCAGGACTGTCGCCATGCACGCAGATGGAGTCGGCCTGGATGCGCACGGCGCTGCCATCGGCGGCCTGCACGGTGCGGGTGCGCACCAGTTGCAGCATGCGCTCGGCGACGGCGTCGGGGTCGTGCAGCACGGCGCCGGGCTGGCTGCGCGGCACCAGGCTGCCGTCGGGCTGGTAGCCGCGGTCGGCAAAGGCCTCGGCCACGGTGGCGAGGCCTGCGGCACGCGCCCAGTCGGTCAGCGGCGAGCCGGCCAGCACCACCAGCACCAGGCTGGGGTCGACCGCGCGCACGGCGGCGATCACGTCCTGCGCCTGGCGCTCGTCGTGGGCGATGAAGTTGTACAACGCGCCGTGCGGCTTGACGTAGCGCACACGCGTGCCAGCGGCCGCAGCGATGCCTTGCAGCGCGCCGATCTGGTAGATGACGGCGGCACGCAGGTCGGCGCTGGCGATGTCCATGTCGCGGCGGCCAAAGCCCGCCAGGTCGGGGTAGGCCACGTGCGCGCCCACCACCACCCCGCGCTCGGCCGCCGCGCGCACGGTGGCCAGAATGCCGGCCGGGTCGCCCGCGTGAAAACCGCAGGCCACGTTGGCGCTGCTGACCACGTCGAGCATGGCGGCGTCGTCGCCCATGCGCCAGGCGCCGTAGCTTTCGCCAAGATCGCTGTTCAGATCGATGTGCATATCCGCTCCTGATGACAAGCCACGCCGTCCACGATGCACCTGCAAGCCCGCTGTACACGCGCGCCAGTGCGTCTGATAATCGCTATTAAATTAATAGCTACACAGGATTATTCCACGCCGACATCTGGCACAAAATAACGAAAAACCCCGCCGTAGCGGGGTTTCGGTGGCTTTGCGGATGGGCGCGCCAAAAGCGCGCCCTGACCCGGCGATCAGCCCATGTGCAGGCCGCCGTTGCAGGAGAAGTCTGCACCGGTGGTGAAGCCCGAGTCCTCGCCGGACAGCCAGGCGACGATGGAGCCAATTTCCTCGGGGGCGCCCAGGCGCTTGACGGGGATGGTGGCGACGATCTTCTCCAGCACGTCGGGGCGAATGGCCTTGACCATGTCGGTGCCGATGTAGCCGGGGCTGACGGTGTTGACCGTGACGCCCTTGCCCGCCAGCTCTTGCGCCAGGGCCATGGTGAAGCCGTGCATGCCGGCCTTGGCGGCCGAGTAGTTGGTCTGGCCAGCCTGGCCCTTTTCGCCGTTGACCGAGCTGATCTGCACCACACGGCCCCAGCCGCGCTCAACCATGTCGGGGATGACCTGCTTGGTCACGTTGAACATGGAGTTGAGGTTGGTGTCGATCACCGCGTCCCAGTCTTCGCGCGTCATCTTGAGGAACATGCGGTCGCGCGTGATACCGGCGTTGTTGACCAGCACGTCGATCGGGCCGTGCTCGGCCTTGGCCTTGGCAAAGGCGTCGGCGGTGGACTGCCAGTCGCCCACGTTGCCGACGCTGGCGTAGAAGCTGTAGCCGTCGGCCTTTTGCTCATCCAACCATTTCTGGAAGTCGCGCGTGGGGCCGCAGCCGGCGATGACCTTGAACCCTTCCTTGTGCAGGCGGCGGCAGATTGCCGTGCCGATACCACCCATGCCGCCCGTCACATACGCTACTCGTTGACTCATTGTTGACTCCTCAGTGAACTGCAAAATTGATAGCTGTCAGCGCTGGTTTCGCGGCGACAGTCAAGGAATTTACTCCAAAGATCGCCGACTCGGTCCCGAGGGTTTGCCCTGTGTCCGGGTACCGGAAACAGCTTGAAACCATTCGAAAACATTGCCGGCGACCCGCAGGCATCAGGCCCGCTCCAGCGCCAGGGCCACGCCCATGCCGCCGCCGATGCACAGACCGGCCAGGCCCTTCTTGGCGCCGCTGCGCTGCATTTCGTGCAGCAAGGTGACCAGGATGCGGCAGCCCGAGGCGCCGATGGGATGGCCGATGGCGATGGCCCCCCCGTTGACGTTGACCTTGGTCGGGTCGGCGTCCAGCAGCTTGTTGACGGCACAGGCTTGGGCGGCGAAGGCTTCGTTCAGCTCGAACAGGTCGACATCGCCCACCTTCCAACCGGCGCGCTGCAGCGCTTTCTGCGTGGCGCCCACCGGGCCTAAGCCCATGATGGCCGGGTCCAGGCCGACGGTGGCGTAGCTGGCGATGCGCGCCAAGGGCGTCAGGCCCAGGGCGGCGGCTTTCTTGGCGCTCATCACCACCACGGCGGCGGAACCGTCGTTGATGCCCGAAGCGTTGCCGGCGGTCACGCTGCCGGCCTTGTCGAAGGCGGGCTTCAGGCCCGACAGGCCTTCGGCACTGCTCTTGCGGTTGATGAATTCGTCGGAGTCGAACACCACCGGATCGCCCTTGCGCTGCGGGATGCTGACGGGAACGATCTCGTCCTTGAACTTGCCGGCATCCTGGGCGGCGGCGGCGCGCTTCTGGCTGGTCAGGGCCAGCTCGTCCTGCATGTCGCGCGTGATGCCTTCCTGCTTGGCCACGTTCTCGGCCGTGATGCCCATGTGGTACTGGTTGTAGACGTCCCACAGGCCGTCGACGATCATCGAGTCGATCATCTTCCAGTCGCCCATGCGCTGGCCGTCGCGGCTGCCGCGCAGCACGTGCGGGCTGGCGCTCATGTTCTCCTGGCCCCCGGCCACCACGATCTCGCTGTCGCCAGTGGCAATCGCCTGGTGCGCCAGCATGACGGCCTTCAGGCCCGAGCCGCAGACCACGTTGATGGTCATGCCCGGCACGGCCTTGGGCAGGCCGGCCTTGAGCAGCGCCTGACGCGCGGGGTTCTGGCCGGCGCCGGCGGTGAGCACCTGGCCCATGATGACCTCGCCCACCTGGTCACCACTGACCTTGGCTCTCTCCAGCGCCGCCTTGATGGCGATGCTGCCCAGCTCGGTCGCCGCGATCTTGGCCAGCGAGCCACCGAACTTGCCCACGGCGGTGCGGGCGGCCGATACGATGACGATGTCTTCCACTTGCTTGCTCTCCTTTTGGTAGCTTTTCACGCTTGTCTGTCAAGCGTCGGATTTGGTTTTTTATCCCAGTTTCAAGGCATCACGGGGTGCGGCGGCGCACCCCACGCATGCGAGGCAACGGGCGCTTGCAGGCGGGCCCGCAAGCGCCGCGCACGGCACAGGGTCAAGCCTTGGCCTTGACGTAACGGCCCGGCGCTGGCTCGGTGGCCTTGTACTTGGGTGGCCGGCCGTAGTTCTTGGGCGCCGCGACCTGCTTGCCGGCGTGGCCCTTGAGCCAGTCGGCCCAGTCGGTCCACCAGCTGCCTGGTGTTTCCTCGGCGCCAGCGATCCACTCGTTGACGTCGGCCGGGAACTTGCCGTCCTCGCGCACCCAGTGGCTGCGCTTCTTGGCCGAGGGCGGGTTGATCACGCCGGCGATGTGGCCCGAGGCGCCCATCATGAAGCGCTTCTTGCCCGGCATGTACTGCGTGGAGGCGTAGGCGCCGCCGATCGGCACGATGTGGTCCTCGCGCGAACCGTAGATGTAGACCGGGAAGTCGAGCTTGCGCAGATCGACCTTCTCGCCGCACACCACGGCCTTGCCGGGCTTGACCAGGTTGTTTTCCAGGTAGGTCTGGCGCAGGTACCAGGCGTAAAACGGCCCGGGCAGGTTGGTGGAGTCGCTGTTCCAGTACAGCAGATCGAAGGGTGGCGGGGTTTCCCCCTTCAGGTAGTTGCCGACCACGTAGTTCCAGACCAGATCGTTCGGACGCAGGAAGCTGAAGGTGCTGGACAGGTCCTGGCCTTTCAGCAGGCCGCCCTCGCCCATCTGCATCTCGCGGAAGCGCACCACGTTCTCGTCGATGAACACATCCAGGATGCCGGTGTCGACAAAGTCGATCAAGGTGGTCAGCAGCGTGAGCGACTCGACCGGCTTCTCGCCGCGCGCGGCCAGCACCGCCAGCGCGGTGGTGAGGATGGTGCCGCCGACGCAAAAGCCCAGCGCGTTGATGGTCTTGGCGCCGGTCAGGTCCTGCACCGTGTGCACGGCCTGGATGGCGGCGTGCTCGATGTAGTCGTCCCAGGTCTTCTTCTCCATCGAGGCGTCGGGGTTGCGCCAGCTCAGCACGAAGGTGCGGTGCCCCTGGGAGACGGCGTAGCGCACGAAGGAGTTTTCGGGCTGCAGGTCGAGGATGTAGAACTTGTTGATGCACGGCGGCACCAGCAGGAAGGGCCGCTCGTGCACCTTGGCGGTGAGCGGCTTGTATTCGATGAGCTGGAAAAACTCGTTCTCGAACACCACCTGGCCCTCGGTGGTGGCGACGTTGCGGCCGACCTCGAACAGGCTCTCGTCGGTCATCGACACATGGCCCTGCTTGGCGTCGTGCAGCATGTTGGCCACGCCCTTGGCCAGGCTTTCGCCCTGGGTGTCGAGGGCTTTTTGCTGCGCGTCGGCGTTGAAGGCCAGGAAGTTGCTCGGCGCGGCGGCGGCGATCCACTGCTCGACCGAGAAGCGGATGCGGTTCTTGGTCTTGGCGTCGCCCTCCGCGGCCTCGGCCATGCCCATCAAGGTGCGGGCGTTCAGCAGGTACACCGCGGCGGCGAAGGAGGCCAGCGGGTTGTGCTCCCAGGCCTCGCCCTTGAAACGGCGGTCCTTGAGCTGAAGATTGGCCTGCAGGCTTTGGTTCCAGAGCGCGGTGGCTTCCTTGACGTAGTCCTGCTGCAGCTGGGTCAGCTTCTCGGGGGCGAAGCTCAGCTTGGGCATGTCGATTGCCGGCAGCTGGCCGCCGAGTTGGCCCATGCCGCCCAAATCCAGGTTCTGGAACTGCTGAAACGCCTTGGTCCAGGTGTCGGTGAAGGCCGTGGGGGTCGGCATCTGGGCACCGCCGGGCGTCGCGCCCAGCATGTTCTGCCAGAAAGCAGAAGCCTGTTGTGGGGTCATGTTGTCTCCTTGCTCATCGTGATCGTCAGTGAGAAATGATGGGGCTCAGCGATGCGTCACTCTCGGCATTGTGCCGAAGTCTGTGCGCTGCGGGGTCGAGCATGCCATTACAACCTCAATATACGCTGACATGGCGGGCGCCTGCGCCACCTCAGCCCGCGCGGCCCTCCAGCCACACGCAGGCCGCCATGCGCCCGCTGCTGCCCAGACGCGCGTGATCGCGCCGGTGCGAAAAGTAGCGCCCGCCCTGCGCCACGGTGCACCAGGCGGCGCCGCTGTCGTTGCCGTGGATGCGGTGCACGCCGCACGCGGCCAGGCGCTGGCGCGCCAGCGCGGGGAGGTTGGCCAGGTACTTGCCGCCCGCGGCCGGCGCAAAGCAGGCGACGGCGTCGGCCGAGTGGTCGACGAAGGCCTGGCGCACCTCGGGGCCCACCTCAAAAGCGCGTGGCCCGATGCAGGGGCTGAGCCAGGCGATGAGTTCAATCGCTTCTTTTTTTGTAGCTGCTCCGGCATATTCCGCGCCGACCAATGCCCTAAAACGCTCCAAAGTGCGCTCCAGCACCCCGGCCGCCAGGCCCCGCCACCCGGCGTGCGCGGCGGCCACGGCGCGGCCTTGCGCGTCGGTCAACAGCACCGCCAGGCAATCGGCCACCATGATGGTGCAGGCCAAGCCAGGCGCGGCCATCAGGGCAGCGTCGGCCGTGGCGCCGTCTGGCGTGGCGGGGGCGATCTCCAGCACCTCGGTGCCATGCACCTGCTGCAAAAACACCGGCCGCACGCCCAGGCTCGCCTGCAGGTGCGCCCGGTTGGCGGCCACCGCCCCGGGCGCATCGCCGACATGGTCTCCCAGGTTGAAAAAATCGCGCGGCGCGGCCGAGGCCCCATCGCGCGGCGACGTCCCCCGGGTGGTGAACACCGCGCGCACGTGGCCGGGCGCCGGCCAGTCCGGCACCAGCCAGTTCGCGGGCCCCGGCATCAGGGTTCGAAATCCGGGCAGGCCGAGGGCTGCGCTTTCTGGAACGCCGGCAGCTGCATGCACGCCTGGTGCACCGCCAGGGTGCGTGGCAGGTTGCTCAGGTCGCAATCGAAACGCTGGGCGTTGAAGATCTGCGGCACCAGGCAGCAGTCGGCCAGGGTCGGCGTGTCGCCGTGGCTGTAGCGGCCCGGCTGCTCGGCCAGGCGCGCCTCGTAGGCCAGCAGCCCCAGCCGCACCCAGTGCTTGTACCAGCCGTTCTTGGCCTCGTCGCCGACCTTCAGGTCGTTGACCAGGTACTTCAGCACGCGCAGGTTGTTCAGGGGGTGGATCTCGCAGGCCACGATCTGCGCCAGCGCGCGCACCCGGGCCCGCTCCAATGCGTCACGCGGCAGCAGCGGCGGCGCGGGGTGGGTCTCGTCGAGGTAGTCGATGATCGCCATCGACTGCGTCAGGCGCTGGCCGCCGGGCAGCTCCAGCATCGGCACCAGGCCCTCGGCGTTGAGCGCGGAGAACTCGGGCTTTCTCTGCTCGCCCTTGGCCAGATGAACCGGCAGGTAGTCGTAGGCCAGGCCCTTCAGCTCCAGGGCAATGCGCACGCGAAACGAGGCCGACGAACGGAAATAGTTGTAGAGCTTCATGCGCGACAGCATACAACGCACGGCCGCGTCGAGGCCGCGGCACTTTCATAGGCCAAAGGGCCGCTTGCGCGGCCCTTTGGGGTGCCTTGGCCGAAAGGCCGCGAGCCGATTTCAGCGCACTGGCGTGCCGACTGGCGTGGTGCCCGGGGCGGCGGAAGCGACACGCTCGCCCAGGAAGATCTCCACCCGGCGGTTGGCCGAGCGGCCGGCGTCGGAGGAGTTGTCGGCGATCGGCTCACGCGAGCCGCGGCCATCGGTCTGGATGCGGTTGAAGCCCACGCCGCGCGCGGCCAGGTAGTCGCGCACGCTGTTGGCGCGCTGCACCGACAACGGGTTGTTGATGGCGTCGCTGCCGGTGGAATCGGTGTGGCCGATGATAGTCACCACGGTGTTGGGCTGCTGGTCCAGGCCCTGCGCGAACTGGTCCAGGATGGGCCGCATGTTGGGCTTGATGGCGGCGCTGCCGGTGTCGAAGGAGATGTCGCTCGGGATGTTCAGCTTGAGCTGGTTGTCGGCCGTCTGCGTGACCTGCACGCCGGTGCCGACAGTGGCCTGCTGCATCTGCGCGCGCTTGTTTTCCATGTACTTGGACCAGCCGTAGCCGCCCAGCGCACCCAGGCCGGCGCCAATCGCCGCGCCCTTGCCGTCGCCGATCAGCCCGCCGGCGACCGCGCCAACGCCCGCGCCAATGGCCGTGCCGCGCTGGGTCTCGGACATGTTGGCGCAGCCGGTCATCAGCACGGCGGCGGCGGTGGCGGTGATCAGCAGGCCTCGGCTGGAAGAGATGAAACGCGTCATGGGGGTTCCTTTCGTTCTGGATGAATGCCAACCCACGCCGGCTCCGGACGTGGGGCGCGGCGCTGTGCGACCGCGTGTATCAATTAAAAAACGAAACCCGCGCCCACCATGTAGGACGTCGGCTTGAGGCTCAGCCGGTGGCGCCGCTGCGCGAATGGTTCGTGACCAATTTGGCAAGCAGGCGGGTCAATTGTTGTTTTTCCGCCGGCTCCAGGGGCTCCAGGATGCGCTGCTGCACCGCGTCCACCCCGCCCACCATGGCCAGCACGGCCTGGCGGCCGGCGTCGGTGAGCCACAGCAGCTTGCGCCGGCGGTCGTCCTCGGCGGCCCGGCGGCGCAGCCAGGCTTTCTTTTCCAGCCGCCCAATCACCGAGCCGATGGTGGCCGGATCGAAGGCCACGCGCGCGGCCAGGGTCACCTGGTCGATGCCGCCCTCTTCCATCAGCACGTTCAGGATCGCGAACTGCACCGGCGTGACGCCGGCCTCGGCCATGAGCTCGGTGAACACCGCCACCGAGATCTGGTGCGCGCGCCGGATCAGGTGACCGGGTGCCTGCTCGAAAGGAAAACGACCTTGCATGGTCGCCGAGTTTAGGTCCTGGGCCCACCACACCGGGAACGCTTGGGGCGCGGACGCTGGCGGGCAGGCGCGCGCCAGCCACTACACTGCCGTGGTCATGCAGCGCAGAATCATCAAGTATTGCCGCGAATGCGGCACGGCGGTCGACTACCGGATTCCGGACGACGGCGACACGCGCGAACGCGCGGTGTGCCCGGCCTGCGGCACCATCCACTACATCAACCCCCTGCTGGTGGTGGGCACCGTGCCCTATTGGGGCGATCAGGTGCTGCTGTGCAAGCGCGCCATCGAGCCGCGCCACGGCAAGTGGACGCTGCCGGCCGGTTTCATGGAACTGGGCGAAACCATGGCCCAGGGCGCGGCGCGCGAAACCGCCGAGGAAGCCGGCGCCGAGGTCGAAATGGGCCCCCTGTTCAGCACCATGAGCGTGCCGCGCGTCGGCCAGGTGCACGTGTTCTACCTGGCCCGGCTGCTGAGCGACCGGTTCGACCCCGGCACCGAGTCGCTGGAGGCACGGCTGTTCACCGAGGCCGAGGTGCCCTGGGACGAGATCGCCTTCGCCACCGTGCGCGAGACGCTGCGGCGCTTCTTCGCCGACCACCGGCCCGGCACCCACGGCGTGCACGACGTGGACATCCAGTAGCCCCGAAATCACCCAAGACGTGCGCCATGACCCTGCAGCCCGCGCTGGCCCTGCTGCGTCCGGGTGATCCGTTTCCGCCCTTGGCCCAGGCCTGGCCCGAGCACTCGTCCGCCCCGGGCCTGCTGGCGGTGGGCGGCGCGCTGGACACGCCGACCCTGCTGGCGGCCTACGCCGGCACCGTGTTCCCCTGGTTCAGCCCTGGCGAGCCGATCCTGTGGTGGAGCCCGGACCCGCGCATGGTGCTGCAGGTGTCGGGCTTTCGCCTGCACCGCTCGCTGCGCAAGGTGATCGACCGGTTCCGCGTCACGCCCGGCTGCCAGATTCGCATCGACACCGCCTTCGAGCGCGTCATCACCGCCTGCGCCGGGGCCGCTCGGCCCGGTCAGTCCGGCACCTGGATCGGCCCGGACATGCTGGGCGCCTACCACGCCCTGCACCGCGCCGGCCACGCCCACAGCGTGGAAACCTGGGTCGGCGACCAGTTGGTGGCCGGGCTGTACTGCGTGTCGATTGGGCAGGCGCTGTTCGGCGAATCGATGTTCACCACCGTCACCGACGGCTCCAAGATCGCCCTGGCCGCGCTGGTGGCCTTCTGCCGCCAACATGGCCTGCCGCTCATCGACTGCCAGCAGAACACCCGCCACCTCAGCTTCATGGGGGCCCAGGAAATGTCGCGGCACGACTTCTCGGTGGCGGTGCGCGGCCTGATCGGTCTGGCCGCGCCGCGCTGGCATTTCGACCCCGTATACTGGAATGCACTGACGCTCTCCCGCCCCGACCACCGGTGACGCACCTCAAGGATCTCCCGCTCCAGGCCCTGCAGTTCTACGCCACTGCACCCTACCCGTGCAGTTACCTGCCGGGGCGGCAGGCGCGTTCGCAGGTGGCCACGCCCAGCCACCTGATCAACAACGACACCTATTCGGACCTGGTGCAAAGCGGCTTTCGGCGCAGCGGCATGTTCACCTACCGCCCCTATTGCGACGGCTGCGCCGCCTGCGTGCCGATGCGGGTGCGGGTGCGCGACTTCCGGCCCGACCGCAGCCAGCGCCGCGCCCAGGCGCGCCACGCCGGGCTGCAGGTGCGGGTGCTCAAGCTGTGCTACCTGCCCGAGCACTACCAGCTGTACCTGCGCTACCAGACCGGGCGCCACACCGGCGGCGGCATGGACCACGACAGCGTGGACCAGTACACACAGTTTCTGCTGCAGAGCAACGTCAACTCGCGCCTGATCGAATTCCGCGACCCGCCGACCGCCGAGGCGCCCACCGGCCAACTGCGCATCGTGGCCATCGTGGACGTGCTGGGCGATGGCCTGTCGGCCGTGTACACCTTCTACGACCCCGAGCCGCGCGCCAGCTACGGCACCTACAGCATTTTGTGGCAGATCGAACAGGCGGCGACCCTGGGCCTGCCGCACCTGTACCTGGGCTACTGGATCGAAGGCAGCGCCAAGATGGCCTACAAGGCGCGTTTTCGTCCGTTCGAGCGCTTCCATGGCGGCCGCTGGGTGTGCCCGGCCCGTGAAGCCACCGAGGCCCCGGCCACCCCCTTGACCGGGCGGCACTGACAACATGCGCAAGTCCGGCCGCGAGCCCCAGCAAACGCCCACCATCCAGGTGATTGAGCGCATGTTCGCGCTGATCGACGTGCTCGCCTCACGCGAGGAGCCGATGTCGCTCAAGGACATCAGCGAGCAGACCGGCCTGCACCCCTCCACCACGCACCGCATCCTGAACGATTTGACGGTGGGCCGCTTCGTCGACCGCCCCGAGGCCGGCACCTACCGGCTGGGCATGCGGCTGCTGGAGCTGGGCAACCTGGTCAAAGGTCGCCTGAACGTGCGCGACGCGGCGCTGGCGCCCATGCGCGAGCTGCACCAGCTGATTCAGCAGCCGGTCAACCTGAGCGTGCGCCAGGGCGACGAAATCGTCTACATCGAACGCGCCTACAGCGAGCGCTCGGGCATGCAGGTGGTGCGCGCCATTGGCGGGCATGCGCCGCTGCACCTGACTTCCACCGGCAAGCTGTTCCTGGCCGCCGAGGACCTGCAGCGCGTGCGCGCCTACGCCACCCGCACGGGCCTGGCCGGCCACACGCGCAACAGCATCACCCAGCTGCCGTTGCTCGAACGCGAGCTGGTGCGGGCCCGCCAGTCCGGCGTGGCGCGCGACAACGAAGAGCTGGAGATGGGCGTGCGCTGCATGGCCGCCGGCATCTACGACGACCAGGGCAAGCTGATCGCCGGGCTGTCCATCTCGGCGCCCGCCGACCGGCTGGACGACAGCTGGCTGCCCAAACTGCAGCAGACGGCGCGGGACATCTCGGCCGCGCTGGGCCACGCCGAGGCGGGTCACTGACCCCACCTCTTGCGGCGCGCGAAACGCCGCCTTGTGCGATAGATTGTGGGTGTTTTAGGCGGTATGCCGGCGTGAAATAATCCTGAACAGCTATCAATTCAGGAGTAAGTTCACCCCCCAACGTAGCCGTTGCGCGCCACCGTGCTGGCCGGGTGCTGCACCTCGACCCAGCGGCGCACGCGCTCGGCGTCGCCCAGGCGGCTGTATTTGCCGGCCGAATCGAGAAACACCATGATCAGATTGCGGCCGGCCACGCGGGTCTGCATCACCAGGCACTGCCCGGCCTCGGAGATGTAACCGGTTTTCTGCAGGCCGATCTGCCATTCGGGGTTGTGCACCAGCCGGTTGGTGTTGTTGTACTGGAGCGTGCGGCTGCCCACCGCCACCTCGTAGCCGGTGGAGGTGCTGAACTGGCGCAGCAGCGGATGGCTGGCGGCCACCGCCACCAGCGTCGCCAGATCCTGCGCGGTGGAGCGGTTGCTGCTGGACAAACCGGTGGGCTCGACGTAGCGCGTGTCCTTCATGCCCAGCATGATGGCGCGGGCGTTCATCACGTCGACGAAGCGGTTCAAGCCACCAGGGTAGCTGCGGCCCAGCGCATGGGCGGCACGGTTTTCGCTGGACATCAGGGCCAGGTGCATCAGTTCACCGCGCGTCAGCGTGGTGCCGACGGCCAGACGCGAGCGGCTGCCCTTCTCGGTGTCGATGTCTTCCTGGGTGATGGTGATCATCTCGTCCAGCGGCAGGCGCGCGTCGGAGACGATCAGGCCGGTCATCAGCTTGGTGAGCGAGGCGATCGGCAGCACCGCGTGGTCGTTCTTGCGCAGCAAGGTCTCCTGCGTGTCCTGGTCCACCACCAGGGCCACGCTGGATTTGAGCTCCAGCGGATCGTCGGTGGCGTGCAGGCCAGCCATCTGGCCGAAGGACAGGCGCGTGGCACGCGGCTCGACCGCGGCGGCCGAGGCCTGGCGCAGCGACAGCCGGGTGCGGCGCGCGGCGACGCGGCCGGTGGCTTTGCGCTCGCTGCTCTTGGCGCTGGCGCGCCCGGGTTTCTTGGCCGCCGCGCGGGATGGCGCCGCCGCCTTTCGGGCCTCCGCCGCCTTGGCGCCTTTTTGGGCGGCGGCGACCGTCACCGGGTTGGTCAGTGCCAGCCCGACCAAAACCCCTGCGGCGACCATCTGGGCGCCGCGAACCCAGAACGAAAAACGCTTCCCGAGTGCACCAATCATTGTCGCTCCCGCCGAAATCCTGCAAACGGCGTCAAGTGTACCGAAACGAAAAAAGAGACGCAATGTCATGGACTTGCGTCTCTTTCTTAATTGAATCCCAACAATATAAGTGTTAACCCTAGCCTTGCGCCGCAACTCGGTCAGCTTTGCTGTGTAACTTGTTGAGAGCACTGAGATAAGCCTTGGCCGACGCGACCACGATGTCGGGGTCGGCGCCCACGCCGTTGACGACGCGGCCCGAGTTCTGCAAACGCACGGTGACCTCACCCTGGCTCTCGGTGGAACCGCTGGTGATGGCATTGACGGAGTACAGCAGCAGCTCGGCACCGCTCTTGACGTGCGACTCGATGGCGTTCAGCGACGCATCGACCGGGCCGTTGCCGTCCGCGCTGCCCTTGTATTCCACGCCGTCGATGGTGAACACCACCTCGGCGTGCGGCCGCTCGCCGGTTTCGCTGCGTTGCGACAGGGAGATCAGGCCGTACTGCTCTTTCTCGGCCGTGACGCTCTCGTCGCCGACCAGGGCCAGGATGTCCTCGTCAAAAATCTCGCTCTTGCGATCGGCCAGCTCCTTGAACTTGGCGAAGGCGGCCATGATCTCGCCCTCGGATTCCAGCATCACGCCCAGCTCCTGCAGGCGCTGTTTGAAGGCGTTGCGGCCCGAGAGCTTGCCCAGCACGATCTTGTTGGCGCTCCAGCCCACGTCCTCGGCGCGCATGATCTCGTAGGTGTCGCGCGCCTTGAGCACGCCGTCCTGGTGGATGCCGCTGGCGTGCGCGAAGGCGTTGGCGCCCACCACCGCCTTGTTGGGCTGCACCACGAAACCGGTGGTCTGGCTGACCATGCGGCTGGCCGGCACGATCTGCGCGGTGTCGATGCCGACATCGAGCCCGAAGTAGTCGCGCCGCGTCTTCACGGCCATCACGATCTCCTCAAGCGAGCAATTGCCGGCGCGTTCGCCCAGGCCGTTGATGGTGCACTCGATCTGCCGCGCGCCGCCCAGTTTCACCCCGGCCAGACTGTTGGCCACGGCCATGCCCAGGTCGTTGTGGCAGTGCACCGACCACACGGCCTGGTCGCTGTTGGGCACCATCTCGCGCAGTTTTCTCAGGAACTCACCGTACAGCTCGGGAATGGCGTAGCCCACCGTGTCGGGAATGTTGATGGTGGTGGCGCCCTCCTTGATGACGGCCTCGCACACGCGGGCCAGGAAGCCCAGCTCGCTGCGGTAGCCGTCCTCGGCGCTGAACTCCACGTCGTCTCGCTGATTGCGCGCAAAGCGCACCGCCAACCGGGCCTGCTCGAACACCTCGTCGGGCGTCATGCGCAGCTTTTTCTCCATGTGCAGCGGGCTGGTGGCGATGAAGGTGTGGATGCGCCCGCGCGCCGCGCCCTTCAGGGCATCGGCCGCGCGGCCGATGTCGCGGTCGTTGGCACGCGCCAGCGAGCAGACGGTGGAATCCTTGATCACGTTGGCGATCGCCTGCACGCACTCAAAGTCGCCGTTCGAGCTGGCCGCGAAGCCGGCCTCGATCACGTCCACCTTCAGGCGTTCGAGTTGGCGGGCGATACGCAGTTTCTCGTCGCGCGTCATGCTGGCGCCGGGCGACTGCTCGCCGTCGCGCAAGGTGGTGTCGAAAATGATGAGCTGGTCCGCCATCTGATAACTCCTGAAATTGGGGGCCGCCGTCGCCGGATCAGGCGGCTTCGAGGGCCGATTGTGCCGTGTCGGCGACACGCACTCCACCACGCACCACGCCGGACACGATGGCCTTGAACGAGGCGGCGATGATGTCCGCGTCGATACCCACGCCAAACAGCGTCCGCGCGCCGTCCACGCGCAGCTCGAGGTAGGCCACCGCGCGCGCGTCGGCGCCGGTGCCGATGGCGTGCTGGTGGTAGTCGATGACGCGGATTTCGCGGCCGCTGGCTGTCGTCAGCGCCTGCACGAAGGCGTCCACCGGGCCGTTGCCACGCCCCTCGATGGCGCGCACCTGACCGTCCCAGCGCAGATCGCCACGCAGCAGCACGGTGGCGTCCTGGCCCTCACCCTCCTCTTGCAGCACGCGGTGCACCAGCGCGGGGGCCTCGTCCAGGCCGTACTCGCGGCGGAAGATGGCCCACAGGTCGGCGGCGCTGAGCTCCTTGCCCTCCACGTCCATCACGCGTTGCACCACCTGGCTGAACTCGATCTGCAGACGGCGCGGCAACTCCAGCCCGTATTCGTTCTCCAGCAGGTAGGTGATGCCGCCCTTGCCGGATTGGCTGTTGACGCGGATCACCGCCTCGTAGCTGCGCCCCACGTCCTTCGGGTCGATGGGCAGGTAGGGGATGTCCCACACGTCGCCCTCACTGCGCGCGGCAAAGGCCTTGCGGATGGCGTCCTGGTGCGAGCCCGAAAACGAGGTATAGACCAGATCGCCCACGTACGGATGGCGCGGGTGCACCGGCAACTGGTTGCAGTACTCGACGGTGGCGCGAATCTCATCGATATGGGAAAAATCCAGGCCCGGCGACACGCCCTGCGTGTACAGGTTGAGCGCGACGTTGACCAGATCCAGGTTGCCGGTACGCTCGCCGTTGCCGAAAAGACAACCTTCGATGCGGTCGGCCCCGGCCATCAGCGCCAACTCGGCCGCCGCGGTGCCGGTGCCGCGGTCGTTGTGCGGGTGCACCGACAGCACGATGGCGTTGCGCCGGTCCAGATACCGGTGCATCCACTCGATCATGTCGGCGAAGATGTTGGGCGTGGAATGCTCCACCGTCGAGGGCAGGTTGACGATGCACTTGCGCGCCGGTGTCGGTGCCCAGACCTCGGTGACGGCATCCACCACCCGCTTGGAAAACGCCAGCTCGGTGCCGGAGAACATCTCGGGCGAGTACTGAAAAGTCCACTGCGTGCCCGGCTGGCGCGCCGCCAGCTCGTTGAACAGGCGCGCCTGCCGCACCGCCAGCTCGACAATGCCGTCTTCGTCCAGGCCCAGCACCACCTTGCGCATCACCGGCGCGACGGCGTTGTACAAGTGCACGATGGCGCGTGGCGCGCCCTGCAGCGATTCAAATGTGCGCTCGATCAAGGGATCGCGGGCCTGGGTCAGCACCTGGACGGTGACGTCGTCGGGAATGCGGCCCTCCTCGATCAGGCGGCGCACGAAGTCAAATTCGACCTGCGAGGCGGAGGGAAAGCCGACCTCGATCTCCTTGAAGCCAATGGCCACCAGGGTCTCGAACATGCGCAGCTTGCGCTCGATGTCCATGGGCTCGACCAGCGCCTGGTTGCCGTCGCGCAAGTCGGTCGACAGCCAGATCGGGGCCTGGGTGATGACGGCGTCGGGCCAAGTGCGGCCTTGCAGCCCGACGGGGGGAAACGCGCGGTACTTGCTGGCGGGGTTCTTCAACATGATGGTGGTCTTCCAAGGGGTGGGTGGGAGAACGACCAGCAAGCGGCATGCAAAAGAAAACGGCCCGTTGCTGGTGCATACGGGCCGATGGGGTAGAAACTGACGCGCGCTACTCTGCCTGCCCGTGGGACATGGGTAGTAGGGCTAGCGACAGCTTTTGCATGGCTTGCAATGTAGCACAGCTTGCGAGACGGCGCCCGTCAGTCGTGCAGGCCGCGCTCGTCGGGCTCGTCGGTCGATGTGCTGACGATGCTGGCGTGCTGGCCCTTGGCGCGCCGCCAGGCATAGATCACGTAGCCCGACAACGCGTAGCCGAAGAACAGCAAGAACAGCATGGTGGCCGGCTCGATGCTGATCACGGCGAACAGCAGGGCCACCAGCACCAACACGGCAAAAGGCACGCTGCGCCGGCCGCCAAAATCCTTGAAGCTGTAGTACGGCGTGTTGGTGACCATGGTCAACCCGGAAAACAAGGTGATGCCGAACATGACCCAACCCAAATCACCCCGGCCCACCACGCCATCGCCGCACAGCGAAACCAGAGCCCGGAACAAGGGCACATCGCGCTGTTCGACCAGCATGGCGCTGGTCAGCCAGATGAAGCCGGCCACCAGCGCCGCCGCCGCTGGGGACGGCAGGCCCTGAAAGTAACGCTTGTCCACCACCGCCGTGTTGACGTTGAAGCGCGCCAGACGCAGCGCCGCGCAGGCGCAGTAGACGAAAGCGGCGATCCAGCCCCAGCGCCCGAGCGGACGCAAGGCCCACTCATAGGCCACCAGGGCCGGCGCGGCACCGAAACTGACCATGTCGGACAGCGAATCCATCTGCTCGCCAAAGGCGCTTTGTGTGCCGGTCATGCGCGCCACGCGCCCGTCCAGACTGTCCAGCACCATGGCCGCGAAGATGCCGGTGGTGGCCAGATCAAAGCGCCCGTTCATGGCCATGACGATGGCGTAGAAGCCCCCAAACAAGGCCGCCAGGGTGAACAGATTGGGCAGCACGTAGATGCCCTTGCGGCGCATCTGCGAGCGCATGTCCCCGAAGGCCGGCGCCTTGTCGGTGTCAGAGGTGTCTTTGTTCAACATACGTGGGCAGCGCTCAAGAGCCGGGCCGCGGAAAAACTGGTGGTTGTGCGGGCCCCTGCCCGCGACATCCTGAACCGGGTACTGTACGCGATGGGTGCCGCAGGCGGCCAGGGGGCAGGGCACTTTCGCCACCGTCCCTCGCGGCGGCTCGCCGCCCATCCGGCAACGGGTTCGCGTCAGCATGGAAAATTACTATTTTGATAGCTGCTTGAGCTTGACTGAAAAGCCTCAGCGTTCGATTTTCCCCATCTCCCCGGGGCAAGACAGCGACCGCCGGATGGGGCCATTGGTGCTGTCCCCACCGGCCCCCAATCAATCTGGTACATGCTGTAGTGGAGGAATCCCTACACGAGCTGCCCAGCCTACTTGCCGAGCCCGCCACGCTCCGACAGGAACCGTGGGATGCTGTCCGGCTCGCGATGCCTGTCGGGCAGCCACTCCACCTGCCATTCCGTGATGCGCTCTTTTTTGACCCACTCAAACACACCAGGGCTGGGCTCATTGATGGATTGAATTTGCCGGACCAGCACGAGCGGCGTCTCGGCGCCTTGCGTGGACTGGGAGAACTTCAAGGCCGGCTCGTACTGTGCAAAGGCGGCAAAGTAGTCGTCCTGACCGGCAAGAGGAGCCGCTCCATTTTCAGGATGCAGCCAGACCCGGTACTCAAGGACTTCGTCGTAGAAATAGCCGGCTCCGGAATTGTTCGGGCCGCTGTACGACCCCACTTTGACCGGGGCGACAGCATTGGGATAACGGCTTGCCGCCACCACGGATCTGTCGACCGAAGCCGGAGAAAAGGGCTGGGCTCCCTGAGCGTGCACGGTTTGAGAAAGCAGCAGGAACAGAAGAAGGAAAACTCGCATAAGCAGGCAATGTACTGGTGCAGACGTCGCGTCGGAGTTGACCTGCGCGCACGAAGCTCGAAGCGACGCGGCGCGGCGGAGCAGGTGAGCGTCTGTGTCGAACAATCCTTCAGGGGTGCGGCCCCATGCACTCAAGTGTTTTGTCCCAACAGCGCTCAATTTTTTGAACCGTGGCCGTTGAACCACTCTTTCGTGCCGGTCCAGGCAACTCGGGGCGGAGTCTTTCGACCAACCACTCGTCCGGCCAGCCGTCCCAAGCCCCTGCTACCGATCTGAGATTGTCACTTAGCACCGGGAATACTCGTTCCAAAGCACAGAGTGGCTTCGTCGAGAGTCAATCCAGAGGCTTGAACCTCTTTGGCTACGTGCAAGAAAGTGTGGCTTTGAATTTCGGTATCCAAGAAAAATTCAGAGAAAGCACACTGCGGCGGAAGTCGATCGCAGGGAGTTGCGAGGGTGGTTTTCCGCATGTCTAAGGTCCCGACTTTTGGGGCTCAGCTTGAGTGGTGGTTAGGCCTCACCTAGTGTCCTGTCCCGCTGATACGTGAGCAAAGTCGATGCAACTTTTCAAGGATTGAATCTGCGGTGGCCGTCCATTGGAACGGCTGGGAGTTGGC
>JAIUOM010000222.1 GCA_020161215.1 Pseudomonadota bacterium | reverse complement strand
GAGGGGCCAACAAGCCCTGGCCGGCCTGGTCGGGAATTCGGCGCCGATGCGCGCCGTCAAGCAGCGCGTGGAGAAGGTGGCGCGCAGCATGGCGCCGGTGCTGGTGCGCGGCGAATCGGGCACCGGCAAGGAACTGGTGGCCAAGGCCTTGCACGCCAGCAGCCACCGCGGCAACGGCCCGTTCGTGGCGGTGAATTGCGGCGCCATCCCGGAAAACCTGCTGGAAGCCGAATTCTTCGGTGCGCGCAAGGGCTCCTACACCGGAGCCCAGCAAGACCGGGACGGCTTCTTCCAGGCCGCCTCGGGCGGTACGCTGTTTCTGGATGAGATCGGCGATCTGCCGCTGGCCATGCAGGCCAAGCTGCTGCGCGCCATTCAGGAGCGCCGCGTGCGCCCGCTGGGCGAGACGCTCGAGGAGCCGGTCAACGTGCGCATCGTCAGCGCCACGCACAAGGATTTGGCGGCCGAGGTGCAGGCGGGGCGGTTCCGACAGGACCTGTTCTACCGCCTGAACGTGATCGAGATCGTGGTGCCGCCGCTGCGCGAGCGGCTGGACGATCTGCCGGCCTTGTGCGATGCCCTGCTGCGGCGCATCGCGCAGGACACCGGCCTGCCGACACCGCCCCTGTCCGAACGGCAACTGAGGCAGATCGCCGCCTCGCCCCTGGCGGGCAACGTGCGCGAACTGGAGAACCTGCTGCACCGGGCCGTGGCGTTGCAGGAAACGGCGGGGGAAGAGCCAGATGCCCACGAGCCCTTGGCAACGCCCCCGGCCACGGTGGCCGCGCCAGACCCCGCCCCACCTTCGTTCGCGCCGGACAGCGCCGATCCACCCGGTGAGGCGGCCCTTGAGGAGCCGCTCCCGGACGACCTGCAAGCCTGGCTGGACGCCCAGGAACGGCAAGTGTTGGTCAGGGCGCTGAACGCGACCGGGTTCAACCGGACCGCGGCGGCGGCGCGGCTGGGCCTGAATCTGCGCCAAATACGCTACCGCATGGCGCGCCTGGAGATCACCGCGCCGGGCAACGGCACGGGCGGCGATGACCTCGCCTGAGACCCCTGCGCTCTGGCGCGCCGGCTGGTACCGGCACGCGCGCGCCCTGCCGTCGCCCAACTTTGGTCCCCGACCGGCCGACACGGCGGTGTCGCTGATCGTCGTGCATTCGATCAGCCTGCCGCCCGGCGAGTTCGGGGGCGAGCAGGTGCAAGCGCTGTTCATGAACCGGCTCGACTGGGACGCCCACCCGTATTTCGCCGGCCTTCGCGGACTCGAGGTGTCGGCGCACTTCTACATCCGCCGCGATGGTGGGCTGTGGCAATTCGTCAGCGTCGATCAGCGTGCCTGGCATGCCGGCCGGTCCAGTTTCCAGGGCCGCGACAACTGCAACGATTTTTCCGTCGGCATCGAGCTGGAAGGACTGGAGGGCCAACGCTTCGAGGCCGCGCAATACGAAACGCTGACCGCGCTGGGCGCGGCGCTGATTGACCACTACCCGATCCATGCGATCGCGGGCCACCAGCACATCGCCCCAGGCCGCAAACAAGATCCCGGCCCCGGCTTCGACTGGCGCCGCCTGCAGCGCGGGCTGAGTTGGCCAGCCGCCAAGTTCGCGGCGTTTGCACCGGACACGCCACACACTCCCGACGTGGCGCACACACCACAGGCCTGACGCGCCGCCGCGCCTCGGCACCGACCCTGGATCATGCGGATCGCCGCCTGGCGCGGCCTGGCGGCGATCGGCAGGGCCCCGCCAGCGGGGCAAAAATCACATTTTGATGCCAACACACTATAGGTAGTGGGTTGCTCTTGCTTCGCACACTATATATAGTGTGTCCGCGCGTCGCAGTTCTTGCGAAATTATTCTTACAACCATGCGCGCCGAGACTCCCCGACCACTGCCTTCAGAGAGGTTCCCCCGTGCAAATTGCCCGCAGTACCGCGCCTGCCCTTGGCGCGCCCACCCCCCCTTCATCGACCGGCGCCGTCACCCCGCCGACCGCCACCCACACCTTGCCCCACTACCAGATCATGCGCCGCAACGGCGCCGTCGTGCCCTTCGAGCCCAGCAAGATCGCCGTGGCCATGATGAAGGCCTTCCTGGCCGTGCACGGCACCCAGGGCGCGGCGTCGGCCAGCGTGCGCGAACTGGTGGATGGGCTCACGCAGACCGTGGTGCGCGCGCTGATGCGCTCGCGCCCGGGCGGCGGCGCCTTCCACATCGAGGATGTGCAGGACCAGGTGGAGCTGGGGCTGATGCGCAGTGGTCACCACGAGGTGGCGCGCGCCTACGTGCTCTACCGCGAGCGCCGCGCGCAGGAGCGCGCCCAGCACAAGGCTGAGGAGGCCACGCCGCCCGCCCACGTGCTGCAGGTGCTGGACCAGGGCGAGCGCGTGCCGCTGGACATGGCCGCGCTGTCGGCCCTGATCGAGCAGGCCTGTCGCAGCCTGAATGACGATGTGCGCGGCGAGCCCATCCTGGCCGAAACGCTGCGCAACCTGTACGACGGCGTGCCGGTGGACGAGGTCTACAAAGCCGCCATCCTGGCCTCGCGCACGCTGATCGAGAAGGAGCCCGACTACACCTACGCTACCGCGCGCCTGCTGCTGCACACCATCGCCAAGGAAGTGCTGGGCACCACCCATAGCCTGACCGAGCTGGCCGGCGCCTACGTCGACTACTTTCCGCAGTTCATCCAGCGCGGCGTCCAACACGAGCTGCTGGACGAGCGCCTGCTGCAGTTTGACCTGGCGCGGCTGGGTGCGGCGCTCAAGCCCGAGCGCGACCTCAATTTCGACTACCTTGGCCTGCAGACGCTGTACGACCGCTATTTCCTGCATGTGCGCAAGACCCGCATCGAGCTGCCGCAGGCCTTTTTCATGCGCGTGGCCATGGGCCTGGCGCTGGGCGAGATCGACCGCGAGGCGCGCGCCATCGAGTTCTACGAGGTGCTCTCCAGCTTCGACTTCATGAGCAGCACGCCCACGCTGTTCAACAGCGGCACGCTGCGCAGCCAGCTGTCCAGCTGCTACCTGACGACCGTGCCGGACGACCTGGACGGCATTTACGAGTCGATCAAGGAAAACGCCCTGCTGTCCAAATTTGCCGGCGGCCTGGGCAACGACTGGACCCGCGTGCGTGCGCTGGGCAGCCACATCAAGGGCACCAACGGCGAATCTCAAGGGGTCGTGCCCTTTCTCAAGGTGGTCAACGACACCGCCGTGGCCGTCAACCAGGGTGGCAAGCGCAAGGGCGCCGTCTGCACCTACCTGGAGACCTGGCACCTGGACATCGAGGAGTTCCTGGAGCTGCGCAAGAACACCGGCGACGACCGCCGCCGCACCCACGACATGAACACGGCCAACTGGATTCCTGACCTGTTCATGCGCCGCGTGCTTGAAAAAGGCAACTGGACCCTGTTCTCCCCCTCCGAAGTGCCCGACCTGCACGACAAGTTCGGTGCCGAGTTCGAGCGCGCCTACGTGGCCTACGAGGAGCGCGCCGCCCGCGGCGAACTCCAGCCCAGCAAGACGCTGCCTGCGACGGACTTGTGGCGCAAGATGCTCTCGATGCTGTTCGAGACCGGCCACCCCTGGATCACCTTCAAGGACGCCTGCAACGTGCGCAGCCCCCAGCAGCACGCCGGCGTGGTGCACTCGTCCAACCTGTGCACCGAAATCACGCTGAACACCAGCGACACCGAAACCGCCGTCTGCAACCTCGGCTCGGTCAACCTGCTGCAACACCTTAAGGACGAGGGCATCGATCACGAGAAGCTCCAGCGCACCGTGTCCACGGCCATGCGCATGCTCGACAACGTGATCGACATCAACTACTACGCCGTGAAGAAGGCGCGCGACTCCAACCTGCGCCACCGCCCGGTGGGCCTGGGCTTGATGGGCTTTCAGGACGCGCTCTACCAGCTGCGCATTCCCTACGCCAGCGACGCCGCAGTTGAGTTTGCCGACCGCTCCATGGAAGCCATTTGCTACCACGCCTACTGGGCCTCGACCGAGCTGGCTGCCGAGCGCGGCCGCTACAGCAGCTTCAAGGGCTCGCTGTGGGACCAGGGCGTGCTGCCGCTCGACACCTTGTCGCGGCTGGAGTCCGCCCGCGGTGGCTATGTCGAGGTGGACCGCTCCAGCGCCCTGGACTGGGACGCGCTGCGCGCCAAAATTGCCCGCGACGGCATGCGCAATTCCAACTGCGTGGCCATTGCGCCGACGGCCACCATCTCCAACATCATCGGGGTCGACGCCTCGATCGAGCCCTGCTTCGGCAACCTGTCGGTCAAGTCCAACCTGTCGGGCGAATTCACCATCATCAACCACTACCTGGTGCGCGACCTGAAGCGCCTGGGCCTGTGGGACGACGTGATGGTCATGGACCTCAAGCACTTCGACGGCTCGCTGCGCCCCATCGACCGCGTACCGCAGGACATCAAGCAGCTCTACGCCACCGCCTTCGAGGTCGAG
>JAIUOM010000021.1 GCA_020161215.1 Pseudomonadota bacterium | reverse complement strand
GTTGAAGAACAGCTTGCGCTGCGCCTTGGTGGTGGCGACCTTGACGATGCGCCAGTTCTTGAGGATGAACTCGTGCATCTCGGCACGGATCCAGTGCACGGCGAAACTGACCAGGCGCACGCCGACCTCGGGGTCGAAGCGCTTCACCGCCTTCATCAGGCCGATGTTCCCTTCCTGGATGAGGTCGCCCAGCTGCAGGCCGTAGCCGCTGTAGCCACGGGCCACGTGCACGACGAAGCGCAGGTGCGAATGCACCAGCTCGCGCGCGGCATCGAGGTCTTCGGCATCGCGGAAACGACGGGCGAGCGACTGCTCGTCCTCGACCGAGAGCACGGGAATCTGGTGGACCGCGCCGATGTAGGCCTCCAGCGAACCGAGCGGAGTCAGCCCGGTGAAGGCAGGAACCGGCAAGTTGTTGGCAACGAGGGCTTGGGACATGGTGGTCTTCATGGGGAGGGAGTCTAGCAGTCGGCATCTATGACTGCTAAGTCATCGGAAAGTTCCCCAGTGTTGCAACAGTGGAACACGGGACCACGCCTGTCGAGAGCAGCTAACCCTGTCAGCAAAGCAGGAAACCATGTCAGTAGTCCGGTAGCCCTGTCAGTAGTAGACCTACGGCTCAGACAGAGTCTAAATCAACAACTTACGATCCAGCTAACCTCAGGCCAACTTGGTGTCCATGAATCGAGCCATCGATTGCCGCTGACGCGGCCCAAGGTACTGGCAAATCCCGCCCGACCACCACTCCCGCCAGTCAGGACTGGACAAGGCCGGACTTTCCAACCGGAACAGGCTGGAGAACCGGCCCATCCGGAGCAATGTCCTGACCACGAACATCAAGTAGTGGCGGCGCCACCGGATGCAAGCATCCCTGCGCAGACCGGCATCGAGGTACTCCCAGCTCCGGGGAACCGCCCGCTCGGGCAATGAGCCGAACCAACCTCCTTTCCCCTCGACGGAGATCACGGTGGCAACGGGCAGTTCCCGATGATCGGCCCAGTACCAGGCCGCCAGCTGAACCAATTGGCGAACAAGGCTGCGGAAGTCATCCAGATCCGATCGGAAGCCCGGCCGCTCCGGCATCGGCGCCGCAGACGGCTTCTCCATGAGGACCTGCAATCGATTCAGATACCCAAAGGCCTGAGATGCCGCGATTCCGTCACCCACATCGGTATCGGCTTCCCCGCCGGAATGCAGACCCTCCAGTTGGCCGAGATCGCGCTGCATAAACGCTGGCAGGTGATCGACCGGGTTCCCCTTCCCGTACAGCCACTCCCGAGGCCAACGACGCCAGCCTCCCGTGTACGTCATCTCCCAGTGAAACAGGGGCGTCTTATGCCGCCAGCAAGTCGTCACCAGCACCGGGATCCAGTCGTTGCGGAAATACGGCGTCCGTCCTTCCGCCAAATCCTGCATGAAGCAGGCCGGACAATAAGCCGAACGACTTTGCTGGGCCAGCTTCCAGCCTAGAAAGCCCTTGTGGTCTTCCGCCGGCGATCGCCAGTTCCTGACCGTCTCCGACAATCGACTTTCCAGTACCGGCCCAGTTTCGAAATCAACTTCCTTACGTTCATAGAGGGACTGTTTGGAATCCCCCAGCAAGGACTTCAGCAAATTGGGAACCGGCATCGCATAGAACTGCGCTGCTCGGGACAGGAAGGACGACATCGACTCACCCGGATAGGGTGAGTCGACGCGAATGCAAAGTACCTTCTCGGCCATGGCTACTGCGCCGAATTGCCGGGCAGGAGTCCGCAGACTGGCGGCCGAGTAATCGCCTGCTTGAGCCCATCCAGCGTGATTTGCTCGGTGCCATCCGCGATTGCGGCCAAGGCCGCGTTCTTCACACGTTCGACGATCCTCCCCAAGATGCCTTCGCTTGCCTTGGACAGGTACTTCAGGTTGTCCGGCGCAGCCAGATTGGACGGCTTCTTCAACGGAAGAACTCGTTCGTAAGCCGCAAGGAAGTTCGCCAGCGTGTTGTCGGCCTTCCAGGCCGGCAAGCTGATCTGGACAAACCGCGCCTGCAGGTGGGGATCCGCGATGAAGGCCTTCCCGGCACTCTCCGTGCCGAACGCAAGAACAGGGAGTCGTACCTCGTTCATCAACAATTTTATCCCCTCCAATGCCCGCTGCTGTTCGCGTTCACTACCCAACAACACGTCCTGAACCTCGTCCAGAATCAGCAAGCGGCAATCCACATCGAGCAGCAGCCGCTGCACCAGCAACTCACGGTCACTCAGGCGATGCGAGATCCTTGCCGGACTACCCAATTCCTCGAGGATTCGCCCATACAGGGCTCGAGGATCCCGAACACCGCTGATGGACACGCGCACAGCACTGTGCAAGTCCGGGTCGTGGTAAGCCGAATAACGGCGGTGAATGAGATCAGCCAGGCTAGTCTTACCATTGCCACGCCCCGAACAGACGATCAGCCCTCTCGCGCGCACCTGACGAGGCTCGTGCACCATCCAGTCTGCCTCCGACATCACCTGCTTCATGCTCGGGTAGTGGATCATGTGATCCTGAATGATCATTTTCGTCCGGTCGGAATCGCACGCCTCCAAAGCGCGTTCCGCAATTGGATGCAACCGGCCTTCAGGCTGCGCCTGCTGGAGAGAATCGGAAGCACTGTCGGACGATGCCGGAATCTGGCTGTTCGTATCAAAATTCATAATCGAAATCCTCGATGGCAAAGGGTTGAAGATCAAAATCGTTGTCGGGCACGTCGTTGACCGGAATCTCGTCGACGCCGCTTTGTTCAACAGGAGGGCTCGGGCAAGACTCGGAGCGGTACTTGTCTCCCGCCGCCGCCGTTGCCTTCCTTCGCTTCTGCTTGCGCGTTGCCTTGGCCTGTTTGACCGTGGCGTTGTTCCTGAGCAGGCTTTCATCCGCCTGCTTCACCAGATCAGGATCACGGCTGACCGAAATCTCGTGCTGACGGCGCGCCGACCATTCGGCGAGTGAGATCGCTGATATCCCTGGAGTGGTCACCGGTGCCTTGACGAGAACACCACCCGGGGTGCGCACGTACACATAGGTAATGTCGCGCGGGTCGTAGTGCACCAGCACCTTGAGCCTCTGCCCTACCCAAGGTTCTAGCTCATCGCCCCAGTACTGCAGGCAATGGATCTCCACACCCGTCCGCGTCAGTACGCGATCCTCTCCAGGAAGAAATGCAACCATGAACTCCTGAGCATCGTCAGGCTGCATCGCACACCGCCTCGGCATTCATCGCCTGCTGCCAAGCCACCAGCGGTGGAATGCGCAGCATCCGGTGTGGGCGAAGGTGATAGCGGCCAAGCAATTGCTCGACGAACCACCGGCGAACTTCGCTCAGGGTCAGCGTGGCATGCTTCTGTGAATCGTAGTCGCCCTTGGCCTTCACCGAGTTCTTGGTCGTCCCCGGCAACAGATGGCATTGCCCCACCATCGTCCCGATCAGACGCTCGATCGTGCCTCCGTAGTGCGGGGATCCCACCGGCCGATAGCTGAGCTTGATGCGATAGTGGTCGCAGCCCCGGACGAAAGCAATCGACTGGAAATCCTTGCCATTGTCGACGACGATCTCCTTCGGCAACCCATGCATGGGCCAATCCAGCGGAACACCGAACTCGGAGGCAGGAAGCTTCGGAAGAGCGGCGTGCGTCAGGCACAACGCCACTGAAAGAGAACTCGGTGGCTCGAACCCAATGTGGATACCGAGTACGCACCGTGTACACACATCGATTGCTACGGTAAGCCAGGGCCGTCCGATGAACTTGCATGCCGGATCATCCGAACGCGCAAAAACATCTAAGGGCGTGTGATCGATTTCCACTCGATCCAGCGGCGCTTCCGCTTCTACATGGCCGGGCATGGCATCGAAAATGAACTTGGTCTTCTTCGACCCTTCCCGCCGCAGCGTGGCTTCCCTTCCCATCAGCGCGTCGATTCGCCTCCGCACAGTGGCCTCGGCAGGGGGATTTAACCCAGCTACACGACAATCTGCGGCGACCAACTCGTAGATCGCCCTCTTCGTCGGTCGCTCCTTCTGCAGATAATCGTTCTCGAAGCGGAACGCGATGATCTTTTCCACCTCGGGATCGAGCACCGTCGTTCCAGCAGGCCTTCCTCCGACACGGGCGATCATGGCTTTGACCAAGCCGTGCCTTTCGAAATCGGCAGCAAGCCTCCAGAACTGTCGTTCACTGATGTTCAGTTGGTGTGCGAACTTACGTGCAGCTTCCGTTCTACCCACCGCCATCGCGACTACCTCTCGGACAGCGTTGGCGCGCGCATTTGCTCTTTCCCAGATCGCATCGTCGATCTTGGCAAGACTGGTCTTCTCCAACGCTTTGCTGGCGGGCGCCAAAGGAATCAATGCTGAGCGAAGCACCTCGATAATGCTGTTATCGACATCCAGACGAACTACAGCGCTATCGTGCCCGACGAACTCTTCGACTTTCCCGACCAAGCCCTCATACACGACACCGCATCCCGGCCTCAGTTCAAGCAGCATGGCGCACCTCCCTGGAAGTCTGAGAGAGATCGCAGTCGGTCAGGAGGACAACCGGACATTTGCATGCCTTGCGAACCGCGGCGAACTTTCTGGAGAGTTTTGATTCAGCGCTCAATGCACGCTTGAGAGGTTTGATTTCGACATAAGTCTCCCTGGCAAAGCCAAGCTGTTTCAGCTCGTCAGGAATCTCCGACAGTTCCACGAAGAAGTCGGGCGTATAACGGCCACGCGTACCAACGAACCTGTAGTCCACAGTGACCGGTTGCGATCGGATCGCAACGAGTTCAGGCAAACGTGCCATCCATGTGATCAACCTCGCCTCGACCTTCGACTCGAAGGCGATGCTCGGATGATCAGGCCGAACGGGATGCCATCCGCGGACGTGTCGCGAACGCGAGATCGGGATGACTCGCACGCCCTCCTGTACGCGCAAAATCTCGATATCGAGCGGTTTTTCGGGTGCGGCCAGCCGGCCGCGGAGGCTTTGCGCCTCTGCGAAGCAACTCATGGGAGTTCCTCAGAGTGATTGGCCACGCCCTCGGTGGCCATACGGATCAGCTGAGGCTTTGCCCTCGGGAGACATGCAACCGCGCGCAAGTAGTATTGACGCACGGCGGCGGCGATGGCATCGTGCGGATGTCGGTTCCAAGCGACAAACCGCGAGCGCCCTCGGGCAACGCGATTCGACAGGGCCCAAGCCGTAGGACGCTTGGGCCTTTGTCGTTTCTAGCCTCGGTTCGTTTTAGAACTATGTCTGGCTACGTCATGGCTCGTCCTCCCGTGGCTGCATCGGGGAGACATGAGGCAAGCCTCCATTTGCGGCCGCATCCAGCCAAGCGGAGACATCCCGGGTACGGGCGAACCATCCCCGCCGCCCCGGCACGCGAAAGACGGCGACAGGCAGCGCCTGCTTGGCCGCCGCACGCCGGAACGACCGGTCGCTGGTGAAGTGCAGGAACGTCCGGATCGCCGATCCTGGCATCAATTCGCCATAACGCTCCAAAAAATCCTGCTGAGCGGGTTTTCGGTCGCCTGAAGGGCGATCCTCAGGAATTCTGTTCATTTGCGGTCATTTCCGGTCAGAATTGGCCATTGGGAGCAGTTGAACACGCCCAAAGGCCCTCCGGATGCCACAGAAAATCGAATTACGCTCTAAAGGAGCTGGCCGACCGCCGAACACCTTCGGAGAGGCGATCTATCGAACTCGCGCCTGGCATTGGCTCAGCTTGGTCATGGCCAGGGCGGGCGCGGACGAACCGACTCAGATCGACCATCCCAGTCACCGCTTGGCAAAGGGCCTGCAGCAGGGGCGACGCTTCGAAAGCGTCAAAGACGACGGTTACGACCCGAACGGGATCGTCGCGAAGGGAAATACGTCCTTGGTCAAACACGTGGCGAGCCGACACGGCTACGAACCCACACTCGCGATCTACGACCATGCCTTCTGGAAATCCTTGACACGTCGTTCCTCCACGGATGCCAGTGGCAACCGTGAAATCGAGGCGCTGCTAGAACAGCATGGCCTTGCGCGGCTTAACTCGGTGGACCAATCCAATGCCATGGCACTCGGCTTGATCTCGGATTCCCGCTTCGAGCTCGGATACGGCGAAGAGTATCCGGAGGCGATCCCGCCCAGGCTCGCTGAGGTCACCCAACAGGCAACCCTCGACAGCCTCCATCTCCTGCTTCTGCTGTACCGTGAGGCACAGGATCTCGCTGATGAGGATCTTGCAGGGCGCCTAAGACGCAGGTTGTGCATGCTCGCCGAGCAGTTTGCCGAGGATCATCATTACTCGGGTGAGCAGTCGGACACATGGAAATATCTTCTCGCTACCCGGATGCTAAGTTGGAATCCCGGATTCGAACCGCCCCCCCGATACATCAAACTTGCCGAAGACGCCCTGTACGAGGAATACAAATCCACCCCAAGGAAGCCTGGAAAGCGAAGCCGTGCAGATCCGAAGACATACACGAAAGGGCGCGCGGAACGGAGATGGCGCAGATCCATCTGGGCACGCGCCTGCCGGCTGACTCTCGAAGAGCAGGGCGAGTCCGAAGACCCTGTCCCACCTGATCATCACTACGTCCCTGCAGAACTTGGGCAGTGGCTCATCGACAACCGGGAACTCATATCCCTGCACCACGACCTGTCCATCACGTTCTTGATGGACGAAGATCCGACGACTTTCGTGGAGGAAGGAATCCCATGGAATGCACATCCCACGATCGCCATGCCGGAATCCCTTTTCAAGCGGAGAAGGAGGCCGGTGGCTGACGAGCAAACCAGATTTCATTTCGGCCAGTATCTTCCATACGACATCATTCCGGTAAAGAAGAGTTAGCCGCACCGACAACACAAGTATCCGCAGCAGAGCTCCCTCTCACTAGATCCCTTTTCCCCGCTCAACGATGACGCACTGTGGCCCCTACTCCTGTGCGATGAGCAGATCGTCTGCCACATCCATCGGGGGTTCACTCCTTCCTCAATCAGGGAGGTCGCCTCGTTCCAATTGAAGTCAGGACTTCCTTCCGTCAATGGCACGACGCCATCTTGCCTTTGTCTTGCATCGCAACTAGGTTACGGGATCCCCCCTGACCTCGCCTTCCGTGATGCAACACACGACCACCATCGCCAAACCAACTGGCCGCCCCTGCAAGGACCCCGTAGCGGGGCCCATGAGTGATGCGGAGCGTGGCCGCGCCTATCGCGAGCGCAAGCGGCTCGCAGCAGCGAAAGCCGTAGCTGCCCCCAAGTCCACGGCCGCCGATCTCATCCAGGAGCACACCGACGCCGAGCTTCAGGAGGCGCTGCGCCAAGCCCTGACCGAGACACGACGTCACCCCACCCGCAAGCGCCCCAAGGAACGCGCCGCCCAGATCGTGGCCGAGTTCGCGCGGAGGTATCCCCTTGGCTAAGAGCCTTTCCATATCCAGCATCGTGCGCTGCGATCTCAGCCCTGTGGACGCTGCCCTGTTGGGATGTGCTGGGGACATCCATCAAGCAATCCACCACCCTGCCCACTAGTTGGCGGGCGCGGCCATCCACTTTTCGACACTGACGCAGGCTCCATGACCAAGACCAAGCAAGCCAAACCAGCCCCTCAGACTGTCGCCGAAGCCCCCAAGGCCAACGACACAGTCCTGGCCAACTTCATCTGGAAGAACGCCGAGGATCTCTGGGGCGACTTCAGACACACCGACTTCGGCAAGATCATCCTGCCGTTCACGCTGCTGCGTCGCTTGGAATGCGTGCTTGAACCCACCCGCGACAACGTCCGTGATGCGCATACCAAGTTCAAGACCAAGGGCCTGGATACCGACATGATCCTGCGTCAGACCGCAGGCCTGCCCTTCTACAACACCTCGCAGTATTCGCTGGCCACCCTGGGCGCCACCAAGACCAAGTCGAACCTGGAGGCCTACGTGGCGGGCTTCTCGGACAATGCCCGCGTCATCTTCGATCAATTCAATTTCGTCGACACGATCGCCCGCCTCGCCCGTGCCGACATCCTGTTCAAGATCTGCCAGAACTTCGCCAACACCGACCTGCACCCGGATGTCGTGCCCGACCGAGTGATGTCCAACATCTACGAGCACCTGATCCGTAGGTTCGGCTCTGAGGTCAACGAGGCGGCCGAAGACTTCATGACGCCGCGCGACGTGGTCCACCTGGCCACTACTCTGCTGCTAGATCCGGACGATGCGCTGTTCCGCAACAACCCGGGCCTGATCCGTACGCTCTACGACCCCACCTGCGGCACCGGCGGCTTCCTCATCGACGCCATGAACCACATCGATGGCTTCGCTGCCAGAGGCAAGGCTCCGCCTGTACTACTCCCTTTCGGGCAAGAACTGGAGCCGGAGACCCACGCGGTGGCGCTCGCCAACATGCTGCTGCGCCGTCTGGAAACCGAGCCCGCACGCGACCTGTCGACCAACATCGCCGGCCCGAAGTCTACGCTGTCCCAAGACGCCTTTGCGGGCCAGCGCTTTCACTACTGCCTCTCCAATCCTCCTTTCGGCAAGAAGTGGGAGAAGGACCAGGCGTTCGTCGAGCGCGAAGCTAAGGAGAAGGGGTTCGAGGGCCGCTTCGGTGCCGGCACCCCGAAGGTTACCGACGGCTCCATGCTCTTCATCCAGCACCTGATTTCCAAACTTGAACACCCCAACAAGGGCGGTGGCCGCGCGGCGATCATCCTGTCGGGCTCACCACTTTTCACCGGAACCGCAGGCGGTCATGGCCACAGCGAGTCGCAGATCCGCCGATGGCTGCTGGAAAAGGACTACGTAGAGACTATCGTCGCCCTACCCAACGACATCTTCTTCCGCACGGGCATCGGCACTTACATTTGGCTGCTGACCAACAACAAGCCGCAAGATCGCCGCGGCAAGATCCAGTTGATCAATGCGACCGACATGCACAGCCCCATGCGCAAGGCTGAGGGTAACAAGCGCCGCTATGTCAGCGACAGTCAAATTCAGGACATCGCCCGTCTCTATGCTGACTTCACGCCGAGCGAGAACGTGCGGATTGTGGACTATCGCGATTTCGGCTATCGGCGGATCAAGGTCCAGCGCCCGCTGCGGCTCGTCATCCGCGTTACCAAAGAGGCCATCGAAGCATTTAAGGCTAGCAAACCTTTCACCAAGCTGGACGCCAAGGACCAGAAGGCCTGGTTGGCCTTCCTCGTCAAGCAAGATGACGCCACGCACCCCTACGAATGGCTGGACACCCTCGTTGAAGCCGCCAAGAAGGCCAAAGTTGGCAAGGTTGGAAATCCTCTGTATGTCGCATTGGAAGCTGCTTTTGGCGTGCGCGATAATGACGCTCCAATCATTGTCGACGAAGACGGGGAGCCGTGGCCAGACAAGGAGCTAGAAGACTACGAGACCATGCCACTGGAACAATCGATCCACGACTATATGAGCGCAGAGGTACTTCCGCATGTCCCTGACGCTTGGGTGGATGTCGAGTACACCGACGATCGCGACGGCAAGGTGGGCAAGGTCGGCTATGAGATTAACTTCAACCGCTACTTTTACAAATACGTGCCACCGCGCGGCCTGCACGAGATTGATGCCGAATTGAAAGCGGTTGAGAAGGAAATCGCATCTCTCTTGGATGAGGTGGCGGAATGACGCCCTTGCCCTCCAGCCGCGCGATGAAAGACTCCGGCATCGAATGGGTTGGCCAGGTTCCTTCTCACTGGTCGGTTCGCCCTTTCTACTCGTTTGCAGCCGAGGTAGATCAGCCAAACACCGGATTGAAAGAGAAAAACCTTCTCTCGCTAAGCTATGGTCGCCTTGTTCGGAAGGACATGGATCGTTTGGAAGGTCTGACCCCAGCCAGCTTTGAGGGATACAACATCATTGAGGCCAACGACATCGTCTTTCGTCTCACGGATCTACAGAACGACAAGAACAGCCTTCGATCAGCTCGTTCGCTGGAGCGCGGGATCATCACTTCTGCCTACGTGACCGTACGTCCAGAGGCGAGTCCACGCTTCTTTGAGTACCTCATGCGCTCTTACGACACTACCAAGGTGTTCTACGGCATCGGTGGTGGCATCCGTCAGTCAATGAAATTCGACGACCTCAAACGCCTACCTGTTGTGGTTCCACCTGAGGCTGAGATGGATGCCATCGCCTCCTACCTCGACCGCGCCACCACCCGCATCGACACCCTGATCGCCAAGAAGACCCGCTTCATCGAGCTGCTGCGCGAGAAGCGCCAAGCCCTGATTACGCATGCCGTGACAAAGGGGCTGGATCCGGGTGCGCAGATGAAGGACAGCGGCGTGGAGTGGCTGGGGAAGGTGCCGGCGCATTGGAGTGTCGGCGCCACTCGCCGGCTCTATTCATTTAACCCTTCAAAGCGAGAAATATCCAACCGCCCTCGCTGCGAGGAGGTTTCGTTTCTGCCCATGGAAGCTATTGGAGAAACTGGGACCCTCGACCTGACGCGGACTCGCCAGATCCAGGAAGTGGAAACGGGGTATTCGTACTTCGCAAACGGCGACGTCGTTGTCGCAAAAATCACACCATGCTTCGAGAACGGCAAGGGCGCGGCCGTCGATGACCTGATTGGTGGGGTTGGCTTCGGAACAACCGAGCTGATCGTATTGCGGCCGTTTCAATCAGTGACCCAGCAGTATTCTTGGTGGCTGTTCGCTGCAACTGGATTTCGTCGGTTTGCTGAGGGCCACATGGAAGGTTCGGCGGGTCAGAAACGCGTACAGGATGATTGGATGAAGGCACAGAAAGTAGCCATCCCGTCACGCCCTGAACAGGAAGCGATCGTCGCCCACCTCGATCGCGGCACCTCCCGCATTGACACCCTGATTGCCAAGACTGAGCGCTCTATCGAGCTTCTTCGAGAACACCGCATCGCCCTGATCACGGCCGCTGTAACCGGCAAGATCGACCTGCGTAACCAACCACTCCACCACCCTCTCACCATTACGACCATGACCTCTTCCAATCGCGGCGGCTCATCTGGCGGCAACAACAAGCCCTTCTCCCCCGGCACTGGCGGCTCGGGCAACAAGGGGACTGGCCCTGGAACGAGCACCCCCACTGGCGGCGGCAACCGTAGTGGCAATACCAACAGCGGCGGCCCGCGTAATCCGCCCGGTGGCCATAAGTCCAAATGAAGCTGTCAGAGGCCAGAGAGAACTACTACTGTCACTCCGCTGCGGCAAGTTCCGCGGCGCGGCAGCTGGCATTCGCCGGCATCGCCGCCGTGTGGGTGTTCAACCAGCCTCAAGCACAGCCTGGGATCGCTCTCCCACCGATACTGACCTGGGCCATGATCTTGCTTTGCTTCTCCTTGGCCTGCGACTTGTTGCAGTACGCGACTTCATCGGCGATCTGGGGGTATTTTCACCGGATCAAGGAGAAGGAGTTGGCGGCCAAGTCGATCACAGCCGATGCCAACGTTGCTGCTGCCCGCTGGTTCAACTGGCCGGGGATCTTCTTCTACTGGTCCAAGCTGGCTCTGATCATCGCCGCCTATGCTTGCATCGCTGGCTTCCTCATCGCACACCTGGGCGTTTCCACGTAAGGACACACCATGCACTCCGCCTTCACCGACACCGCCCATCGCGAACGCTACTTCGAGGAGTACGTCGTCAAGCAACTGGCTGCTCGCGACTGGAAGGTGGGAACTACCGCTGGCTACAACCAGAACTTCGCGCTGTACCCCGAAGATCTGGCCAAGTGGGTACAGACCACGCAGCCGGACAAGTGGGACAAGCTGGTCGCGAGCAATGGCGAGAAGGCCACCGCCACCCTCATGGATCGATTGGCCCAGTCGCTGGAGCGCGAGGGCACGGTCAACGTGCTACGCAAGGGGATCAAGGTGGCCGGCGCAGGCGAGATTGCGCTGAGCGAAGGCCTGCCCGAAGACGAGCGCGACCCGAAGGCCTGGGAGCGCTACAACGCCAACATTCTGCGTGTGGTGCCGCAGCTCATGTATCGCCCTGGCAGCAAGCTGGCCATCGATCTGGTGTTCTTCATCAATGGCCTGGCCGTGGCCACCGTCGAGATCAAGACAGATTTCACCCAGTCGGCCGAGGCCGCCGTTGAGCAGTACAAGAACGATCGACTTCCGATGGAGCCGGCCACGCGACGCAAGGAACCGCTACTGACCTTCCAGCGCGGCGCGGTTGTTCACTTCGCCATGTCCGACAGCGACATCCAGATGTGCACCAAGCTGGACGGCAAGAACAGCTACTTCCTGCCCTTCAACCAGGGGCGGGACGGCAGCAATGGCGTCTGGACGGGCAACCCCATCCGCGAGGACGGAGAGTACCCAGTCTCACACTTCTGGGAGCAGGTCTGCCAGCGCGATAACTGGCTGCGGATCTTCCACAGCTTCGTGTACACGGAGAAAAAGGACGTGGTAGTTCTGGCGGGCAATCACACCCGCAAGGAAACGCAGATCTTCCCGCGCTTCCACCAGTGGGATGCGGTCACCCGGATGATTGCCGATGCCAAGGCCAATGGCCCCGGCATGACGTACCTGTGCGAGCACTCGGCAGGCTCGGGCAAGACCAGCACCATCGCCTGGACCGCGCACGACTTGATCCGCCTGCGCAGCGATAAGGGCGCCCCCTACTTCCACTCGGTGATCGTGGTCACCGACCGCACGGTGCTGGACAAGCAACTCCAGGACGCCGTCCAGCAGATCGACCACCAGCACGACCTGATCGCCGCCATCGGCGACAAGGACACCGGCGAGAGCAAGTCCAAGGAACTGGCCAAGGAAATGGAACGCGGCACGCCCATCATCGTGGTCACGCTCCAGACCTTCCCCTACGCCATGGAGCAAGTGCTGACCAATGGCAAGCTGCGTGATCGCAACTTCGCGGTCATCATCGACGAAGCCCACACCAGCCAGACGGGCTCGGCCGCCTCCAAGCTGCAGGCCACACTCTCCCTGCGCGATGCCAAGGAAATGGAAGGCCTCACGGTCGAAGAGTTGCTGGAGAAGATCCAGTCCTCGCGCGTGCGCCCGAAAAACGTCTCCTACTTCGCCTTCACGGCCACGCCCAAGCACGCCACCCTCACGCTGTTCGGACGCCCTGCTGATCCGACCAAGCCGGCAAGCAAGGAGAACAAGCCAGAGTCGTTCCACAAGTACCCCATGCGCCAGGCCATCGACGAGGGCTTCATCCTCGATGTCATGAAGGGCTACCTGCCTTACAAGACAGCTTTCAACCTGGCAGAGCCCATCAAGGATGGCAAGCGGGTCTCCCAAAAGGTGGCCAAGCGTGCCCTGGCCAAGTGGCTGAACCTGCATGCGACCAACGTCACCCAGAAGGTCGAGTTCATCGTCGAGCACTTCGCAGCGAACGTCGCCCCACTTCTGGGCGGAACGGCCAAGGCCATGATCGTGACCTCCTCGCGCGCGTCCGCAGTGCGCTACAAGCGCGCCTTCGATGCGTATATCGACACCCACCCCCAGCACAAGGCGTTCCAGGCCTTGGTGGCGTTCTCAGGCTCTCTCACGGGCAAGGAAGTCGTCCATAGCTCCGACGAGCAGTTGAAGGACGATCCGTTCGCTGCCCAAGACGACGAGCAGTTCACCGAAAGCAACATGAATCCGCGCCAGTACGGCACCGACCTGCGCAAGGTGTTCGACCGGCCCGAGTTCCGGGTCATGATCGTGGCCAACAAGTTCCAGACCGGCTTCGACCAGCCCAAGCTGTGTGCGATGTACCTGGACAAGAAGATCGCCAACCCTGTGGAGATCGTCCAGACCTTGTCCCGGCTCAACCGGATTGCGCCCGGCAAGGACACCACCTTCGTGGTCGACTTCGTCAACGACCCGCAGGTCATCCTAGATGCGTTCGCCAAGTACGACAAAGGCGCCCGGATCAATGATGTCCAGAATCCTAATGTCATCTACGACCTACAGGCTGACCTGGACAAGGCCGATATCTACACGCAAGGCGAGGTAGACGCCTACGCAGCCGTGCGCTTCAAGTCGGCCGCCGCGTTTGCTGCAGGCGAGCAAGCACAGCACAAGGAGCTGTACGCGGCCACCAGCGCGCCCACCGAACGCTTCAACGACCAGGTCAAGAAGGAGCGCGCAGCAATCCTGGCGGCCGAAGCCGCATACGAGATCGCCAAGACCCAGGGCAATGAGGCCGGCATGAAGCAGGCCGACGCCACCCGGACAGCGCGCGCCGAAGTCTTGCAGCGACTGCTGGACTTCAAGTCCGGCCTGACCCGGTTCGGATCGCTGTACACCTACATCGCCCAGACGATCGACCTAGGTGATCCTGGCTTGGAAGCGTTTGCCAGCTTCGCGCGCCTGTTGGCCAAGCGTCTCAATGGCGTTCCGCCTGAGCAAGTCGACGTATCCGCCCTGGTCCTGACCGGCTTCGACATCAAGCCTGAGGACATGCCCAACACCGACGAACCGCCTAAGGAAGATGCCGACATCCTCAAGCCAGTGGGCCCCGGTGGCGGTGGCCAAGCTGAGCTTCCCGTGTACTTGCGCCAAGTGATCGCGCGCCTGAACTCGATCTTTGGCGAGGCCACACCCCTGACCGACAAGGTGGCCTTGGTGAACCACTTGGCCGACATCGTGCGCGAGGACGCCAACACCGTAGCCCAGATCAAGAACAATCCCCGCGACGTAGCCATGAACGGCAACATCAAGGGTTCGGTCCAATCGGCGCTAGTGCGGGCCTTGGGGTCGCACACGGACCTGGTGACCCATGTCTTGAAGAACGACAAGCAAGCGATGACGCCACTGGTCGGGTTGCTCTACGAGTTGGTCAAGGCTGAGCAGAATATTGACCGCAGGGAGCTGGGCGTGTAATTCGCAAACCCCAAGCGGAGCGGCTTATCATCTAGTTAACCGATCCTAAAGCGGGAAGTTCATCATCAGGGGGTTGTTCGTATGCAGGAAAAAATGCTGATCACGTTCCATCGGATTAACCGATGCGGTTACTACACGCACGGGGCCAAGCAGCCTTCATTCGGATCAACAACCGACCTACTCGACCAACTCCAGCAATGGTCAAATGGAAAACTATTGGGTGACACCAAGTTAGCAGAAGCGTCCAACGGCGGTGAGCTGCCGCCCGTCTATTTGTTTGGCATCAACAAGCAGGATGGATGCTCGTTGATCACCACATGGAACGAAGTTCCTGCCACAAAGGGCGGAAAAATTTCATCGGTTGCCGCTAGCGCACAGGTAGGCCACGCACAAGTGGTGCTCAACAATGTGAAGCAAGGCACCATTCCAGGTTATCCCACGTACTTCTGGGCCATCCCCAACAAAGATGTCATCGCCACCCTTCGCTTCGGCCAGGTAGCCACGGGGCAAACAGGCTTCCAGGAATACTGTGAGCATTTTCTAACCACACAGTCCAAATATGCCGTTCAACTTCCCAAGGACGATGAAGATGATGAAGACACTATTACTGTTTATGGCTACAGGGAAAAGCAGAACCAAGCCCCTAGCACGAATGTTCACCCACGCTTCCGAACCAGCCTCTTCTTTAAGCCCGGCATGCATGCCGACATCATCAAGCGGGCCGATGAGATCCGGCATGTACATCGCCGTGTAGATCTCGAATTGAAGGTTAAAGAAAAGCGAGCCTCTTGGCAGAAGGCGCTTACGTGGATGAGTCTCGGTGTGCCAAACGCCCCACCGAAAGTCGCCAAATTGCGCTCCAGCTTGTCCATGACGCTGACACAAAGGGAAGTGAAGGCCATCATCAAAGAATGGGATGATAATGGTGGATCGGAGCACGACGATTTTGGATTTCGATTCACGGGAGACAGCACAATCCACTGGCTTGCCGGAAGCCGTGCAGCGGGCGAATTCATGATTGAAGTGATGCGTGATGGTGCCACCGGACAGATCGATGGCCGACATCTCCTGACTCAGGTGATGAACATGAAGAACACTTTGCTCAAACTACTGGCATGACCGCCAAGCTCATCAAGGTGGTCGCTTGGATTGGCTCCGTCGCACTGGTGGCCATAGCCTTTTCCATTGGCTCTCGCATTCCTTTTTCTGAGCAGTGGCCGCTATACGAAGCACTCCGCACTACTGCCGCCATCATTTTTGCTGTTGTCGGCGCATGGCTTGCTATCGTCTACCCGGATCGGCTTCGCCTATCCCTCGGCAATGGTGACCGTAATTCACCCGCCGGCCAAAGATTCAGCAGCCTGTTCACGCCTATTGCCAACTCGACCGTCATTCTGTGCTTGGTGCTGATCATTGGCGTACTTGTGCCTATCGTCCGACAAATTCCTGCATTAATGTCGCATATCGGACTGCTGAGAGCTTTTTCATTCTCGGTGCTGACAGGACTTACGCTGTGGCAAGTATGGACTGTAGTGCTGACCTTGATCCCTGCCGACCAATTGAAGAGTCAGGCCGACAGAGAGGTCACCCATGTCAACACGATGAATGGCCTCCGCGGCCTTGGCTCTGCCGAGAAGCCTCGAAAGAACGCTGATCAGGAATGACCGCCCTTTGCGCCTCACTGACCTTCTGCTTCCCTGCTCGAGTACGCCGGGGAAAATGCCTCAGAAGACCGATCCCGGATGATTAGGTCGCCGATTGTGTAGAACTGTCGCGGACTCGGCGGAGTACCAAGCATGAAAGGGTCTGACCACGATTTACTAGCGGGTTTGCCAGAGCTGTCGGATGAAGAGAAGCATCAGCGCACCTTGGCTGGTCTTGCTGACGTGGATGCGGGCAGAACGATCTCCCACGAGGAGATGGTGAAATGGGCGAACTCCTTGTTTGATCGATCTGGCGGCTTGGACTGAAGATCTCTGATCCTGGTCGGAAACCGTTGCTCCTCATTCTCGTTGACCAGATCGGTCCAATGATCACGCCCTGCTGGCCAGAATGTTCAACATCGCCGGCGCTTGCACCTGCTGACGCTACTCCTCCATAAGTCCCTTAAAGCGTCGCCGATGATGTCGAAGCTGCTGAACTATCGCCGGCGATCCCGTAGTGGCGGATACGCGTTTCACGTAACTGGGATTGTTGGCGCGCATCCAGAACTGACCCAGTTTCAGCGGTGATGCGCGGATAAAACTGACCCACCTGAAGCCCACATCCTGAGCATCTTTTGCTCGGGGGATTTCAGGAGTGATCACCATGGTCATGTTGGCCAAGATCCGGCGGATGCACATCCGCGATGGCCTGCCGCTGCGCGAGATCGCCAAGCGCACCGGCCTGTCCCGCAACACCATTCGGCGCTGGCTGCGCAGCGGCCAGTCCGAGCCGGTCTATCCCAGGCGCACCACGCCGACTCGGCTTGACCCCTATCGCGCGCAACTGGAGACCTGGCTGCGCGCCGACAGCCATCGTCCCCGACGCGAACAACGCACCGCCAAGGTGCTGTTCTCGCAGTTGCAGGCGATCGGCTATCCCGGCACCTACACCCGTGTCGCCGCCTTCATCCGCCAGTGGAAGGCCGCCGGGGGCGCCAGCCGCCGCCCGGCCTTCGTGCCGCTGCACTTTGTGCAGGGCGAAGCGTTCCAGTTCGACTGGAGCCGCGAGTACGCCTTCGTCGGCAGCCACGCGAAGATGCCGCTGGAGGTGGCCCACGTGAAGCTGGCCTGCAGTCGCGTGTTCTGGCTGGTGGCCTATCCAGCGCAGAGCCACGAGATGTTGTTCGATGCCCACACCCGGGCGTTCGATGCCTTCGGCGGCGTGCCCCGCCGCGGCATCTACGACAACATGAAGACCGCCGTGGACAAGGTCGAGCGCGGCCGCGACCGGCGGGTCAACGCCCGCTTCCACGCCATGGCCAGCCACTATCTGTTCGCGGCCGAGTTCTGTAACCGGGCCGCGGGCTGGGAGAAGGGGCGCGTGGAGAAGAACGTGCAGGATCGGCGCCGGCAGATCTGGATCGAGGCTGGCGCCCGTCACTGGCCGGACCTCGACACCCTCAACGCCTGGCTCGCCAGCGAGTGCCACGCCGCGTGGCCGATGCAGTCACACCCCGATGCCCCGGGCATCACCGTGGCCGAGGCACTCGAGGACGAACAGCCCCACCTGATGCCGATGCCGGCGCACTTCGATGGCTACATCGAGCGACCGGTGCGGGTCAGTTCGACCTCGCTCGTGTGCTTCCAGCGCAACCGCTACAGCGTGCCGTGCGAACACGCCCATGCCGTCGCCAGCCTGCGCGTGTATGCGTTCGAACTGGCCGTGGTCGTGGGCGAGACCGTGGTGGCCCGCTGGCGACGCAGCTTCGAACGCGACCGCGTCCACTACGACTGGCAGCACTACATCGCGCTGGTCCAGCGCAAGCCCGGGGCGTTGCGCGACGGCGCTCCGTTCCTGTCCATGCCCGATCCACTGCGCCAGTTGCAGCAACGGCTGTTGCGACAACCGCACGGCGACCGCGCCATGGCCCAGGTGCTGGCCGCCGTGCCGATCCATGGGCTCGAAGCGGTGCTGGTGGCGGTCGAACTGGCACTGGAGTCCGGCCTGGTCCGCGCCGAGCACGTGCTCAACGTGCTGGGCCGGTTGCAGCATCCCGACCGCACGATCCAGGCGGTTGCCTCCCGCGTGACGCTACGCCTGCCGCCTGTGTCGGATCCGGCCCGCTACGATGCCCTGCGCCGGGAGGTCGACCATGTCGACGCCTGACCTGCCGCTGCGCATGCAGCAGCTCAAGCTTCACGGCATGCCCAGCCAATGGCCCGAGCTGCTGGCCAAGATGCGCCTGCACGCGATGGACCCCGAACACTGGATGGCCGAACTGCTGCAGGCCGAGTCCGCGGAACGACAGGTCCGCGCCCAGGCCAACCAGATGAAGGCCGCACGCTTCCCGATCCACCGCGACCTGCTCGGGTTCGACTTCACCGCCAGCCCCGTGGATCGCGCACGGCTCGAGCGTCTGCACCAGGGCGACTTCATCCACACCGCCGAGAACCTCGTCCTGGTCGGCGGGCCCGGCACCGGCAAGACCCACCTGGCCACCGCCATCGGCATTCAGGCCGTGCGACAACATCGCCTGCGCGTGCGCTTCTTCTTCACCGTCGAACTGGTCAACGCCCTGGAGAAGGAACAGGCACAGGGCAAGGCCGGGCAGATCGCCCTGCGCCTGACCTATGCCGACCTAGTCATCCTCGACGAACTGGGCTACCTGCCGTTCACCCCGTCAGGCGGCGCGCTGCTGTTCCACCTGATCAGCAAACTCTACGAGCGCACCAGCCTCGTCATCACCACCAACCTGACCTTCTCCGAGTGGGCGCAAGTGTTCGGCGACGCCAAGATGACCACCGCGCTGCTCGACCGCATCACCCATCACTGCCACATCCTCGAGACCGGCAACGACTCCTGGCGACTGCGCAACAGCACCGCCACGGCCAAGGCCAGATCTCGAAACAAGGCGAAGGAGGCCACCACCCAGACCGCCAACTGATACCCTCAACCCCGTCCACCGGGTGGGTCAAAGTTCAACGCGCACGCCGGGTCAGTTTTAAGTGCGCGCCAACAGTGGGCTTCAGGTGGGTCAGTTTTACCCGCGCATCACTGTCGAAAGTGGGTCAGTTCTGGATGCGCGCCAACACTCTGCCCAAGGCCAAACCGCGCTTCGTCAGCCAGATGCTCGACTCGGTACTTGCACAGGCCGCGCGCTAGAACGACGAAGCCCGTTCAGGGGGCGGGCTTTGGTATCTGGCTATTCGGTGTTGCAGTTCATCTCAACACTTCCAGCCGGAATGAGGGTCTCGGGATCACCCAACAACCAATCATCTACCTTCACCACGCAGCGCTGCCCGACGAACGTCCATGGCCCAGATGCGGAATCGCCTGGATGCACAATTTGCATTTTTGCGCCGTGGTGAACGCCTGACTCAAGCACTTTAAGCACCGTTAGATCGTAAGAGCGTGAAACTCCGCCTTCGAAGTCATCGTGTATAGCTTGCGATTGAAATGATGATATTTCGACACTTAGCGATAACTCGTTGCTCACGGCACCCTCGCTCTTCACTGCTCCTGCGGCTTCCGAAAATTTGATGCGATCATCGCAACCAAACTGTAAGCCGAGTGTGAGATACAGAATGACCGATACGATCAACCGATCCTTTGACTGGCGAAAGTTAGAACGGCACACTTCTCTCTCCCCAGTATTTCCTGATTCTAGGCCCAGCATTGTAGTGGCTCGATAAGGAGCCCCCAGGCTGTAGCTCACTGCGAATGAATTGTACGTTTACCGTGCCGGCCGAAGTTCGATAACCGGGCGAAGATGCACTGAAGCCAGCATCTATCGCGAACTGCTCTGTTCGAATTCGAGCATCAACTTCATTGAACCCTAAGTGATGTTGGTACTCGTGATACAGCGATAGCGCCGCTTGTCTGTTCGTCAGACCCGCATTGAGTCGAATTACGCCATCCTTGTAGTTGCCTTGAAGTGTTTCGCTGAGATCTCTAACGACTGCCTTGCCACCTGGCTTTGGAAAAGTATCGCTTGCGCCCTCGAAACTCATGAGTTCAACCTCACTTGCCTGCAGTTCAGCCAGGAATGCACTGCCCACTTCAGACTCACTAAGCAGATCCTTTACCTTTCCAGCTGACCATTTAGCGCCTCTTTGGCGATCTCCAGCTCGGTCTTCGCCTTCAGACGACCGCCCCGCCATCGCCGCCTGGATGGCGCCACTGATCGCCCCGTTTGCGAACTTTCCGCCAGTTGCTTTACTGATTGTGCCGCCAATCAACGCGCCAGTGGCTGCCCGTGCGACATCACTCCGAATGCCCTTCAGGTTCGGCATGACCGCTGCTGTTAGCCCCGCAGCAAAGAATCCGTTGCCAAAGTTCCCGCCTTGCAGCGATTCCATGATGCCGCCCGACGTTGCCTGCGCAGCAATGCGAGCCATGTTGCCCCATTCGTAGGTGTTGGCCGCCCATCCGATGCCTGCCGTCACGGCGCCGGTAAAGGCGCCCATGATGGCCCCTTTCCATGTCCCAGTAGCAATGGCACCTGTAATCGCACCCCCAATCATGGCGGCATAGATGGCAGTAGCGCCGGTCAGGTCCCATGTGAAATATGCGTAAACCGCGGCAAATACCACGGCAAAGAGTTGCCGGAACGAGAACATCCCCGTCGGATCTGTATACGCGAACGGGTTGTTGAACACGTAGGTGTACGCGTTCCAACTCTGTGTGTTGTTCGGCGCCTGGATCAGCGGATCGGCCTGCAGGAACCGCCCCAGTTCGCTGTCGTAGATTCGCCCGTTCATATGAATCACGTCAGTGTCATCGACGTATTCATGGCCTGTGTAACCGCGTGGTGTGTAAACGGAGGCGAGCGCGAATGCATCGTGGGGATCACTTGGGTTGCGACGTGCTCCAAAAGCTTGATAGTCCAGTCGCTCGGCCACGCTGCCGTCAGCATTGGTAATCCGCACCAAACTACCTAAGTGGTCGTGGAACAGATACTTCGTACTCTGCACTACGCCATTGACGACCGCCTGCAAGGCAATTCCGCCAACGTAGCGCTTGAACGTAGTAACACCGCCCAGGACAACGACCTCCACGCTACCGAAGTAGTAGGTGACCTTGCCCCCCTCCTCGCGCTTGTAGCGTTGGCCATCCGGCCCGTACCAGAACCTAACCCGCTGGCCAGATCCCATCAGGATCTCGTGAGCCTTGTCGTCGAACGAGTAATGGATCGTGCGATCCCGCTCGGTTCCTCTTGCTTCCCTGTGGATCTGGTTCCCACGCTGGTCATAGGTATAGAAGGTTGTGTTGTCGCCCAAAGTCAATTGTTTGACTGCATGCGACCCACCCGAACCGGAGCGGAGACAGCCAGCCGCACCCCCATACGTATACTCGCTGTTGCCCCGGCTGCAGATATTTCCCAAACCGTCGTATCCCAGTGAAACCGTCTCTTGGTTCACCGTCACGCCGTCGCGCATCAGCAGGGCGCCCGTCGACAGTCGGTTCAGGCTGTCGTACGTGAAGCCCTCCAGATAGCGCTGTTCCTTGAGGTGCGAGGTCAAGTTGCCCGCCGCGTCCCATCCGTATTGTTCGTTGACCAGGTTGCAGCTGCTGTTGCCCGCACAGATCGACGCGATTCGTCCGGTATCGGCCCACACCGTGCGCGCCACCTCCAGGGCCGCACTGTCGCCGCGCCGTTCTCGTGCGACGTTGCCCCAGGCATCCACCTGAAGGGTGCGCTGGACCGTGTCCGCGCCGGGACAGATCGGATCCTCATTGAAGACGGATATGGAGCACAGCGCTCGCGCGTGCCCGCGCGGACCGAACTCGGTCTTAACCCCTTTTCCCGAAGCATCCATAGCCTGCCAAGGGCGCCCCAGGATGTCGTAGGCTACGCCGTCGCCGAAGACTTGCCCATCGACCTGGACCACGCTGCTCGTGGGTCGGCCCATGACATCGAAGTTATAGTCGCGTCGGTAATCGTGGGCTGTGCCCGGCTGGCCCGACCAGCCGACATAGGTGCCGGTGATGGTCTCCGCGGTCCGCTGGCCTAGCGCGCCGGTGCCTAGGTCGAACGTGAAGGTCGATTCGGTCTCGGTCAGGCCGTTCGCGTCCTTGACCACCGTGCGCCAGATCCGGCCGCGCGCGTCGAGGGCGTGTTCGATGCGGTTGCCCGCCGCGTCGACCTGTGCGGTCAGCTCGCCCAGCGCGTTGTACTCAAACGTGGTCAGCCCCGTGTCGGGATCCTGCTGCTGTGCTTTCCGGCCCAGCACGTCGTAGGAGAAGTAGTTGGCGATCGTGCCGGCACCCGCGTCGCGCATGACGCTGCCAACGGTACCGTCTGCAAAGTAGTTGTAGATCATCGTCAGGCCGGCCGCATCGGTCACTGACACCAATTCGCCCAGGCCATTGCGGCGCTCTATGGTCTGATTGTTGCGTGGATCCGTCTTCGTCGTGGCGAGGCCGACGTAGGCCACGCTCGCCTGACTACTGTCCGGTCCAACCACCTGAGTCGGACGACCCAGCGCGTCGTAAGTGGTGGTCGTCCACTTCCGGGCCGCGGCGGTGCAAACATTAGCGATGCTGGCAGGACCACTAAGACCCGCGGTGCCCGTCAGGAAGAATGGATTCGAAACTCGACGAGGCTGCCCGGCAACGGTGTAATCGGTACAAGTGGCCGCCATGTCCTCGCCAGTGACACCGGCGTTGAATGTCTCCGCCGCCTGCATCACCGGACGGCCCAGTACATCGAAATACGTCCACTGGCGCGGCGCCGCCGTTGTCTCGACCTGCTGGCGGAAGGCTGCGCCGGTGGGGCAGTCCACCTGGGCGCAGGTGCGGTAGGTCGTCAGCGTGCGCAGGCCACCCTGACCCGGCGACGTGAACTGAACGGTCTGTCGCCAAGCGTAGTACGGGCGACCTAGCAGGCCTTCCACGGCGTAGCTGTGGACGTTGTTGGCGTCGTAGACGCTTGTCGGATCGCCGAAGACATTGCGCTCGTAGATGCGGCTGGTCTGGCGCTCCTCCCCTCCGGTCTCGGTCCAGAACGGTTCCCAGGTGCCCGTCGGGAACCGACCTCGCTCATCGTAGGTCACCCGTGCGTAGCGCCTGACCTGAGTGGCCGTGACGGGGCGGAACTGGAAGCCGCTAGTCGAGCATGGCGTCGCCGGTCCCGCACAGGTGGTGGTCTGCAGGCGGTTGCCGTAGTCGTCAAGTTGGTACGTCTTGGTGGAAGCCAGATTTGCAGCGCCGCCTGGTTGCACGCGCTCCTCGGTCAGCAGTCCGGTCGTAGCGCCGCTCATCTCGTAGCTGAAGCCGGTGGTGCGTACGACATCCGCCTGGCTCGGGCGGCGGTGGGTCACGGTACTTGAGGTCAGGCGACCCAGACGCCACTTGCCGACATCGTCGGCATAGCTGTTGACAGTAATGACTGTCGAACTCGGCGTAGTCTCCGATCGGGTATAGGTATCGACTGCCGTTTGTATGACATTGCCGTGGCTGCCGTAATTGAAAGCGGTCACAACACGGCTGGTCTGCTCTCCGGTGAACGGATCGCGCAGGCGCTCCTCAGACCCGATCGTGCGCACGTGCAGGGGCTCCAGCGACGCCAAGCTGGCCGGCGCCACTTCCCAAGATTGCCAATTGTCAGAGAACCAACTGCCACCGAGGTCGGTATGCGCCTGACCTGGCACGCCAAAGCAAGTGTTATTGATCGTACTAGTCACGCATGGCAGCGCACTGTACGTGCCGTTCACCACCCGCTTGGTCGTCTGCATTGGCATGCCGATGAACGGGAAGTTTTGGGAATACGTTGTCTTGGTGACAACGTAGCCGCCGCTTTGATTCGGGTCGATCGTCTCGATCGTGCCAAAGCCCAAGAACCCGCGGCCGCCGGCCTGAACGCGGCCGTTGGCATAGCGGTAGTGGACGGAGGCCATGGCGTTTGGATTGCCTGCCTGCGGCGAACTGCTAGAGGCGCGAACGACGACGTACATCGGGGCCAGCAAGTCAGATACGGGAGCGCCACGGCCCCAGTTCGTACCGTTTCGGGAAGTATTCGAGCGCCGGTAGGCCGCCGTATTGGTCAGCGTGGCATACGCCAGCTCAGTCCTCGATCCAAGGCCATTGGTGAAGCTGACGATGGTGTCCCTCGGCACGAAGCGTTGACTGCCCCGCGAGAAATACAGGCCTAGATTGCTCGATGAAGCATTGAACGACAGGAAGTCCAGATTTCCGTCGCCATCAAAATCCGCGAAGATCGGAACGCGCGCCTGTTCGTTGCAGCCGCTGCCTTGGCAGATCCTCGCATTCCCGCCAGGCAACGGGGTTGATGGTCCATATCCGCCACTCGGCAATGCATATCGGACGTAGTAGACCTTGTTGGCCCCATTCACCACATGGAGCATGTCCGTTCTGCCATCACCATTGACGTCCGCAAAACGGACTTGGTCGCGATAGCTGCTCAACGGGAGGCTTGTCCCCGCTACGAAGCCCGTTCCCGTATTCACGACCGAATACCAGTCACTGCTCGCCGTATTGCGGAGGAACGCGTCGGTGAGGCCATCACCATTCACGTCCCCGAACACGACGCTCTCAGGGTTTCCGACACTGAATGTCCCATGGTTGGAGAGATTGACCGACGTGGATGTCAATCCCGCCACCACCAGAGCATGGAGCGCATCATTCGTAACGGTCGTCCAGCACGGGTCGAATGGCGCGCCAATGGTCACCCACGAGTCGTCATTCCAGTAGCCCTCCACCACGCCGTCGGCACCGCCAGGATATGACGGGGCACCAAGAGGTTCGTTGGTGCAACCAGGCACTCCTGGCTGACGATAATCTGCGCTTGTGGTGATTCGTAGAAGCAGGTCCGACGCAGCGTCGCCATTGAGATCTGCGAGTTGCGTGAAGCCTGCCTTGGTCGTCGGCATACCCGATATGACGCGTTGGCAGTTCCGCACGTCCGGATTCCACTGGTCGCCACACCCCATGGGCATCGGAGGCAATGAGGCCTCGTCAATCACGACGCTTCTTTCTGCGGCGTCCCAGGCAAAGGCCCCGCCGCTTTGCCGGACCATGAGCCGCGCTTTCAGCCCCGCTCCGGTCGGATAGACGATGTCAGTAAGACCATCGCCATTGAGGTCCGCCAACTGAACCTGATCAAGCCTGTCAGTTCGCGAAGGAATCGACAGACCGGATATCAGGTTTGTGGTCATGTCGAAGTGCGTGCCATTGGATGGGTGCATGCGCCATCCGGCGCCGTTCGCACCTGAGACGAACAGGTCATCCAATCCGTCGCCATTGTAGTCAAACAGATGCCATGCCCCTGAGCCCCGATTGACGATGTTCGTCGGAACGCAGTTGTAGATAGTGCTGGCGAACGTTGGCCGTCCTGCGCCATCGAACGTGCCCAGCATGCTGACGACCCAGGACCCGCCGACACAACCGCTACCCGCCGTGTACAACAGCGCTAGATCCTGCCGGCCATCCCCATTGATGTCAGCCAGTTTGAAATCGTGATACGGATCCGTCGTGAGCGTGGAGCTACTGGGCGACTCGCTGCTGGCAAAATTGTGAGGCGCGGTACTCCACTCGAATGTCGTCGCCGATGCGCACACGGCATCCGTGCGGTTGTCTCGACATTCCCTCAGGCTGACCAGTGTCTCAAGCCCGCTACCAGACGGGCTGTTCAGATATCCAAGTACGTAGTGGCGGACTTGAGAAAAGGTCTCGCACGCGATCGTCGCGCAGGAGGTGATGCTGTCGAGCTTGCGGCTTTGCGTCAGCAGGCCGCCAGAAACATAGCCCTTTCCCCATAACTGAGTTGCCCGTGCCGAATAGTTGAATACCACGCGCGCGAAGGGTCCCGAGGCCGGTGCACTTTGTCCCGCGAGGGCCACCTTGCCGGTGTAGCGCACCTCGCTGATCAGGTGTTCGCCAACCGCACCTCCCGAATTTTCCAGGTACAGGTAGTCGATGTAGTTGCCCGTAGAGTCCTGGAATCGGGTCTGCGCCCAAGACAGCGCCTTGCCCGTCTGGCCGGGCGCGGTGGATTCGAAGTAGCCGTCAGGTCGATTTGAGGAAGCATTTTGATCACGATCGCCGTACCAACTGATCGAGCCATCCTTTCGTTCGGCGGTGAAGAAGGCGGGGCCGTTTTCGCTACCCGCGGGCGTGTAGGCGCACACGCGCTGAAAGGACTCGATCTCTGTGGCCAGGGGGGATGCGGACATGCCGCCCACGTTCGGACAAGTCGCTACCGAGGGCACGAGCCGCTGACCGTCCAAGCAGAACCTATCGGATGCGCTGAAGTTGATGGGTCTCGGATTTCCGTCGGGCGTTGCTGCTGCAAGGAAGTCGCCCGCCTCGCGTGTGGCGCGGCAGCGTGAGATCGCCGACAGGCCGCTTACGGACCAGCCGCGGCCCATCGGGCCGTAACCACCCTGGCTGGAGTAGTTCAGCGACAGCTGCGGCGCTACACCGGCGGTGCCTGGAACCACGAAAATCGGAACCGAGTAGGTGGCCGCGCCGGATTCGTCGACGCGGAATTCCGCCGGCGTCGCGGCGACGGCGTCGGAAATGGGATCAGGAGAGATCACCAGAACGCCCGGCCCGGAGTAGGCCGTCATCTGTGCCCATACTTGGGAGAAGATGATCCCAACGGGAGCGAGCAGGATCGCCAAAACAAGCAGAAACAACGCCGCGGCCGTCCGCGACGTCCGGATCTCGACGTGAGTCATGTTGTCCCCCAGATTGACGTCCTTGTGAGCCATCAGATGCCCCCGCATCCAGGCCAAGCCACGCTTCCAAGAAGGCGGCCACTCCGTTGGCACTTTCCTACGCCAAAATCATGCCGGAGTCAAGTCATTCCGATAAGTGGAGATTGGAGTTACCAGGATCTCGTGGACACGACACGATATCGTCAGATATCCGAATACACCTTTGCAGCCTCAATCGCAGCTTTCATCCGCTCGATATGGGGGGCCGGATCCTCGGCAAGATAGGGTCGTTCGCCGTGATCCAGAATGCTGTCGAGCACAGGCTCGAGGACCACGCGACGGTCTGACGCGTTGCGGATCTCTAGTGTGCTCCATGACTCGTCGCCTCGTACGAAGCCGACCCGTAACGTTGTCCGGAATCGCTCGCCTGGATTGAATCCCCCCTGTTCTCGATAGTCGTCGGCCAAAATCGATTCCGCTACAGGTGTATCGGCGCCATTGATGTAAAGCAATGCTCGCCACCTCAATCGACTCACTGGGTGGCTTGATCCATTGGTCACGACGGCCTTGATTTCTGGCTGCAGGCCGAAAAAGTTCTTCTCGATGCTGAAACGTGCTTCACGGGCCACGATCTTGCCCAACTCCACACGCATGGGAGCGTCCACGTCCGCCTGCTTCTGCAGAGCTTCGATCTTGGCGGGATACGTGTCCAGAACATCCTTAACCTCGCCGCGGATGATCTGCCGCGGACTTCCACCTGGATACCGGGCGTGGATGGCGGCGAGGTCGAGATCGGATGCAGCCCACGCCAAGCCTTCCCGTTCGTGCTGCGACATCTTCGGTGTCATGGCCTCTAGCGAGGCGAAGAACTCCTGCTCCGTCCCTCCGGTCACCAGCCCCTCATCAGCCGGTTGCGTACAGGCCACGAGAACCCATCCGGCCAGTAGAAGAGTCAGGAGGGGCTGGCACCGCATTCTGGACGCTACCGATACTCCCTTCCTTATGCGCATTCCGGCCTCCAGCCTGCAGTGGGTGACCGGGAGCATACCCAAATATTCGAAAACACGGTATCTGCGTATCCGGGTCCGGGCCCTAGCGTGTGCACCACCTGTTTCGCGAGGCCTCGTGCCTGTGGCCAAGAGCCTGTACCGGATCGAGAACCTGGAACTCGCCGCTCTGCTGCGGGACCTCCGCGAAGGCGGCGGCATGGTGCAGACCGCACTGGCGAAGCGGCTCGGGCGCACCCAGACGTTCGTCAGCAACGTGGAGTTGGGGATCCGGCGGTTGGACCTTGTTGAACTACGGGACTACTGCGCAGGCCTAGGTATCAGCCTCGGAGAACTGGTCGGCCAGTGGGAAGCTCGGATCGCAAAGTTGTCAAGGACAGGTCGCGGCAGGTCGAAGCGGGCGGTTAGATAACCATGTCAGTAGGGATTTGCCCAGGAAGCGTAGCCCCGTCAGTTGCTGGCAAGTAGGCTCGTAACCCTGTCAGCCACGCCTTTGTCGAATCACGCTCCCAGACTGCAGGCACGGTAAGACCCAATATAGAAATCAAAGCCTTACGAGATCAAGCAACCGAACTGACACGGTTAGCTGCACTCGACAACGCCCCCGCCCCCGTCGCCCCGGCTGCCGCAGGAGCCCATCGCAGGCCGTTGAATTTTATCAAAATCAATACGTTGCAGTCACCACCGGGGGCGCCTTGGCGGCACCCCGGGCGATCGGGGCCCGGATCCAAGGGCGTCGGGTCGATGCCGGCGCCGGCTTGCGGACGGCAGGAAGGCAGGCCGAGGCCTGCCTTCCCGGGGACGCCCCCCGCCGCGGCTCAGAACCGCTGGCGGTACTGCAGGTAGAGGAAGCGTCCCGGCAGGTCGTACTGCGGGTCGAACAGATTGTAGGCCGTGGTCAGCGAGCGCGGCGGATCGCGGTCGAAGACGTTGTTCGCGCCGATCGCCACGGTCGCGTTCCAGGGTGCGTTCCAGCGCAGCTGCACGTCGTTGTAGAGCGTGGCGCCCATGCGGTTGCGCGGCGACGGGCCCTCGGCGGTGACGCGTCCGGGGTCGGAGCAGTAGTCCTGCGCATCCTGGCCGTCGAACGGGCAGGCCTCGTCGATGCCCGACTTGTAGCGCATGCCCCAGGTCGCCGCCCAGTCGCCGAGCGACCAGTCCAGGAACAGGTTCGACTTGATGCGCCAGTACGGATCGCGGTCGAAGTACAGGCCCTGGCGCTGCTCGGGCGCCGAGTCCTCGGTGGCCTTCACCGCCCAGTTGCTGGTGTAGGTGCTGTCCCACGAGATCCGGAACTGGCCGAAGCGCGTCTCCGGCAAGCGGTAGTTGAGGGTCACGTCGTAGCCCTCGACGTCGTACGACGCCAGGTTGAGCAACGGCATGTCCATCTGGGTGATGATGTAGTTGTCGCCGGGGTAGGCCGGATCGCGCGAGAACAGCGCGCAGTACACGGCCTGCTCGCCGGGCGTGCCGAGGTAGCACTTGTCCAGGATGAACTGCGCCTCCGGACGCGTGAACGCGTTCTCGATCTTGATCCGCCACCAGTCGACGGAGATGTCGAAGCCCGGCAGCCACGTCGGGTTGAAGACCACGCCGAGGGTGCGGGTGGTGGCCGTCTCCGGCTGGAGTTCGTCGTTCGACTTCCAGATGAAGGGCTCCAGCGTCTGCCGCGAGGAGCCGTCGCCCGGCTGTTCGAAGCCCACCGGCACCCCTTCGGCCGCGCAGCGCGCCGCCACCTGCGGGACCGCGCTCTGCGGGTTGTGCACCGAGCACGGGTCGGCGTAGGTCTCGTACGAGTCGGTGTCGCCGGCGAACAGGCTGTTGATGCTCGGCGCGCGGAAGCCCTGGCTGTAGTTGCCGCGCACCAGCAGGTCGTCGACGGGCTTCCAGCGGAAGCCGAACTTGCTGTTGGTGGTGTTGCCGAAGTTGCTGTAGTCGGAATAGCGCGTGGCGATGCTGACATCGAGCAGCTTCGCCAGCGGCGCGTCGGCCAGGATCGGGATCGACAGTTCCAGGTAGGCCTCGTCCAGCGTGTACGAGCCCCTCGTCGGCTGGGTGGCGTTGCCGGTGCTCAGCCCGGCGGCGATGAAGGCGTCGGGGTCGAACTGGCCGCTTTCGGTGCGCCGTTCCAGGCCGGCGGCGAAGGCGAGCGGGCCAGCGGGCAGGTCGAACAGTTCGCCGGACAGGTTGGCCATGCCGCCGCGCGACATCAGCCGCGAGGAGTCGTGCGCGGTGAACGAGGTGTAGTCCAGCGCGTCCTGCGTGATCGAGCCGTTGGGACCAAGCGGGTTGAGCGGCACGCAGCCGGCGATGATGTTGCCACCCGGGGCGTCGACGCACACCGGCACGCCGTCGCGAAGCTCCGACGGGCCGTAGGCGAGGTCGAGGTTGGCGGTGTTGAACAGGCCGTAGGTCAGGTCGTTCTGGTCGGTGCGGTCGTAGCGGAAGCCCACGTCCCAGTCGAAGGTGCGCGTGCCGACGTCGAAGTAGCCCTCGAAGCCGCCGTAGAAATGCCAGGTCTTGGCGTTCTGGTTGAACGAGCGGCCGCCGGTCTCGATGAAGCGGCGGTTGACGCCGATCAGGTCGTAGCCAAGCGGGTTGTACAGGCTGTCGGCGCTGAGCACCATGCCGGTGACCGGCATCGCCGCGAGCAGCTGTTCGGAGACGCGTTCGTTGTACAGCGCCTCGGTGCGGAAGCTGACGCGGTCGGTGATGTCGAAGCTGCCCTGCGCGTACAGCGCCGTGCGCTCCTGCGGCGTCAGCAGGTAGTTGTCGGGCGAGGTGTTGTAGCCATGCACGGCCGACACGTACGGCGTGAGCACGCCGTCGATGTAGATCATGCGCTGGCCGGTGTCGGCGACGAACGAACCCGGGAAACCGGTGCCGCTCTGCCCGGTGAAGAACGGCGGGCCGCCGGCGGAGATCGCGCGCGCGCCGGCCATCACCGCGTCTTCCTTGGTGTAGGACAGGCCGAGCATCGCCGAGCTGCGCTCGCCGCGCGCGCCGATGGTGAAGTCGTAGGACTGGCGTGAACCGTCGACTGGCCGTACTGGCCGAAGTACGCGCCGGCCTCGGCGCCCTCGAAGTCCTTGCGGGTGATGATGTTGACCACGCCGGCGATGGCGTCCGAACCGTAGATCGTCGACGCACCGTCCTTGAGCACTTCCACGCGCTCGATGATCGAGGCCGGGATGGTGTTGAGGTCGACGTCGCCGGTGATCTGGCTGCTCCAGCGGCGCCCGTTGAACAGCACCAGGGTGCGGCCGGACTCGAGGTTGCGCAGGCTGATGCTGGCCGAGCCGTCGCCGCCGTTGTTGTAGGTGGTGTTGAGCGCCGCGCCGTTGGTGGAGATGCGCTGCAGCACGTCCGCGACCGAGACCAGGCCCTGCTTCTCGATGTCCTGGCGCTGCATCAGCAGCACCGGCTGCGAGGTCTCGACGTCGGCGCGCTTGATGCGCGAGCCGGTCACCTCGATGCGGTCGAGCGTCTGCGGCGCGCCGTCGGGCGCGGCCTCCTGCGCGAACAGCAGCGCCGGGGCCAGCGCGGTGGCGATGCAGGCCGGCAGCACGGCCACGCGTGTGCGGTTGGGGGAACAACTGGAAATCATGGGTTCTCTCCGAAAGCCGTTACGGGTGCGTTAAACACCCGGTGACGTTACGGAGCGCGTCCCGCGACCGCTTGGCGCTGCATGTCGACTCGGTTTGCCGCGCCTGTCGGCAGGATTGCATCGCGCAGCCGGTACAGCGACGGCGGCACGCCGAACTGTGCGCGGAACGCCCGCGAGAAGCTGCAGTTGTTCTCGAAGCCGCAGGCGGCGCCGACTTCGCTCACCGACTGCCGGGTGTGCCGCAGCAGCCGCGAGGCGTGCTGCAGGCGCAGCCGCGCCGATGCCGCCTGCGGGCCCTCGCCGTACAGCGCGTGGAAGGTCTTGGTGAAGTACCAGACCGAGACGTTGCTGATCTGCGCCAGTTCGGTGATGCGCACCGCGCGCCCGAGGTTGCCCTCCAGGTACAGCCGCGCGCGCTGCATGCGGCTGAACACCTGGCGCTTGCGCCGCAGCGAGCGACCCGGGCAGCGGTCCACCAGCCCGCGATAGCCGGACTGCAGGCCGGCGAGCAGGCGCAGCACCGGCGCGAACGCCTGGCGATCGACCTCGCGCAGGCGCGCCTCGTTGCGGCTGAAGGCGGCGCAGCGTCGCCACAGCGCGAACGCCAGCGGCCGCACGCCCCGCCCGGCCTCGCCGCGGCCGGGGAACACCGCGACCTGCGCCGACTGCTGCAACTGCGCCTGCAGGTCCGCGCCCAGCGCGACGCCGAGCACCAGCGCGCCGGCGCCGGCATACACCGCGGGGCATGCATCGCGCTCGAGCAGCAGCCACTGGCCCGCGCCGAGCACGAAGCGGCCCTCGCGACATTCGATCTCGGCGTCGCCGCGCAGCACCAGCCACAGCGACGCCACCGGCGTCGCCATGGACACGCTGCCACCGCGGCTGAGCGCCACCAGCGCCGTCGATTCTTCTCGACCGGGCCCGGGTTCCACGCCCAGCGGGTTGCCACGATCGGCCCACACCACCTGCATCTCCATGGCCATCTCCTTGGGGGAATGTGGCCATCGGTTTGACGCAATCGCGTCCGAAACTCAGGAATGCGTGGCGAAATCTTGCCGAAATTGCGCCGTCGCGCTTCCGAAAGTCATGGTCGCGCGACGCGCGGCACGGCCTGCGGCGCCTGCATCGACGGCGGCAGCGCGGTCCAGCCCACGTCGATGTTTTCGGCCACGGGCAGGCCGAGGTAGATCCAGCCTGCCCGACGATCCACCGCGGGCGAACCCGCGATCACGCCGCCGTCGCGCGACAGGCACGGCGGACGCGGCGCATCGACCGCCGCGCCGGCGCTGGCCGGCAGCGGCCGCCACACCGCGGCGCAGCCCCCGCTCGAACCGACGTAGTAGGGCATGCCGTCGACGAGCCCCCAGTGCCGGTACAGCTGCGGCGCGGGATAGGCGTTGGAGGCCTCGACCACGTTGCGCAGCATCGCGTCCGCGCGCCACAGGCCGACGCGCGAGGGCCGGGTGAAGTAGATCGCGCCGCCGGCGTCGTCGTGGCGGGCCACGGCCACGTCGTCCTCGCTGCCCAGCACGCGCCAGTCCGGCAGCGCATACAGCACCAGGCGCAGCCGCCCCTGGCCGCTGTCCACGCCGACCAGCAGGCGGTCGCGGGCGCCGGCATAGCTGGCGAACGCGGGGACGCCGTCGGGCACGGCCAGCGTGCGCACGCGGCCGCTGCCGGCTTCCACCTCGAACAGGCGATCGCCGCCCGCGGTCTTGCCGACGACCAGCAGGGTGTCGCCTGCCGGCGACCACGCCGCCGGATGGCGCGGTACCGGCGTCAGTCCTTCGATCGCGCGCAAGGTGTCCGGATGGCCGACCTCGCCGATCCACAGCTGCACGGCCATCGAACGATCGGAGAAGAACGCGAGCGTATCGCCGTCGGGCGACAGCGCCGGCAGCAGGTCGACGCCGCTGGAGGGAAACACCGCCTCGCGCAGCGGCGGCGCGCCGTCCGCGCCCGGCAGCAGCCGGAACAAACCGCTGCGCGACTGGTCGATCTCGAACACCATCGACCAGTCCTTGAGCGCGATGTCCGGATAGGTGGCATTGCCGCTGGAGAGCGAAGGCAAGGGCCGGATCGCGCCGTCGGCGAGCGTGTACAGGAACAGGCTGGCCTCGGTGGTGACGTGGCTGAAGACGAGGCCGCTGCTGTCGGGCAGCCAGTCCCAGCCGCGGATGTCGCCCTTGAGCTCGGTCAGCCGCCGCGGCTCGCCGCCAGCGGCGGGCATCATCCACAGGTCGGCAAGCGAGGTGTTGCGGCGGAACGCCAGCCAGCGTCCGTCGGGCGAGTAGCGCGGGATCAGGTCGGTATCGTCGTCGTCGATGCCGTATGCCAGCGCGCGCCATTCCCCGCTCGCGAGGTCGAGCACCCGCAGCGAGCCGCTGGCATTGACCTGCTCGCGCAGCACGCCCATCACCAGGCCACGGCCATCGGGCGTCCAGTCGAAGGCGGAGAATGCGCCCCGGAAGCAGTCGCCGACCTTGCGCGGCTCGCCGCCGCTGGCGGCCACCACCATCAGCTCGCAGCGCGGACCGGCTACGCGCACGAACGCGATGCGCGTGCCGTCGCGCGACCACACGGGCAACTGGTCGTAGCCGCGCGGCGGCGCGGTGAGCACCCGCGCGGACGCATGACGTACGTCCTGCAGTTGGATGCCGGCGCGGTCCACCCCTGCCGACAGGGCGGTGAATGCGATCGTCGATCCGTCCGGCGAGAGCGACGGCTGCCGCTCCTGCCCCGGCAGCGAGGTGAGCGCGCGGTAGTTGAGCACGATCGGGGGCGGCGCTCCGGGCGCGGGCTCCCCGGCCGCGGCGGCCGGCGCCGAGGGCGCCCACGGACGCGTGGCCACGAGCAAAGCCACGGCCAGCGCGGCGGTCGCCAGCACCATCGCCCAGCGCCACGGGCGCCGCGTGTGCGCGGGCATGGCGCGCGGCGGGGCAATGGTCTTCGCGTCGGCGTCATCGCGCGACGGGCTGGCCGCGACGATCGCATCGTCCGCCGCGGCCGGACCGCCCACCGGCATCGGCGAGCGGCCATCGTCGCCCCAGGCCACGTCGGCCAGCAGGCGATAGCCCGCCTTGGCGATCGTTTCGATGTAGCGCGGCGCGTCGCGATCGTCACTGAACGCCTTGCGCAGCTGGGCGATGGCCTGGGTGAGCACGTCGTCGGTGGGCATGGTGTCGGGCCACACGCGCGCGAACAGCACGTCGCGGCTCACCACCTGGCCGCGCTCCGCGACCAGCACCAGCAGCACCTGCATCGCCTTGACCGTGATCCGCAGCGAGGCACCATCCGCGCGCACCACGACACGGCGCACGGTGTCGACCTCGCAATCGCGTACACGCAGCACAGGCGACCGCGGCGTGATCACGGTTGCGCGCGCGGACACCGCCGCACGCCTCCGCGACCGCCGGGAGCGCGGTCCTCCTGTGCCCTCGTTCGCATTCGCTATCCCTGGTGGTCCGGAAGGCGCCGCCGGCGCCTCGCCCTGCCGGCGCAGGATTGCATCGCCGCAAGCGCCCGGCATGTGCCTTTGGTCTTGCCGGAGACGGCCCGAATTCGCCATTCAGGCACGCCTGCGACGTCGACGCCGCCATGCGCGCACGCAGGCCCTGCGCCAAGGGTTTGCACGATCTGGCGCGTTGCGCGGCGCACGGGTGACGCGCAATGCACCGATGCTAGGTTCGCGCACCTCCACGTCCACACGCCGGGCTGCCATGACCCTCCGCTGCTTCCTGTTGTCCCTGATGCTGGCCTGCACGCCGACGGCGCTGGCCAGGCCCGCGCAGGCGCCGATCCCGGTCGCCGACTTCGTGCGCCATCCCACCTACAGCACGGTGAAGATCTCGCCGGATGGCACCTACCTCGCGATGACCGTCGACCGTGGCGACCAGGACGTGCTGACCGTGCTGCGCACCGCCGACCTGTCGCTGGTGCGCGTGAACCAGCTGCCCGACGGCAAGAGCGTCGGCCAGTTCGAATGGGCGGCACCGGACCGCCTCGTGTTCAACGCCATCCGCAAGATCGGCAGCTACACCCAGCCCTTCGCCACCGGCGAGTGGTTCGCGGTGAACGCCGACGGCACCATGCCGCGCACCCTCGTTGCCTACGGCACGCGCGACGCCACCCAGCGCGGCAAGGCGGTGGGCAACGCGGTGTTCTCGCTGCTGGACACGCTGACCGACGACGATCGCAACGTGGTGATGCAGGTGAACACCCCGCGCTCCAGCGAAGGCGCGGGCACCGAGGTGGTGCTGCTGGACGTCTACAGCGGCCGCCGGCAGTCGCTGGCGCGCGCGCCGCGCGAGAACTGCACGATCGCGCTCGATGCGGCGCACCGCCCGCGCTTCGCCAACTGCGGCACGAGCAAGGCCGAGGATGGCGGGTTCGAGACACGCAGCCTGCTGTTCCGGCTCGACGACGGCCGCAAATGGGCGCTGGTCAACGACTCGCGCGACAGCGGCCGCCATCTCGAGGTGATCGGGGGCGATGGCGGCGACGACGCGTACGCACGCGCCAGCGACGGCAAGGCGCCGGCCGCGTTCGGTCGCGTCGACGGGTCCGGCAAGCGCTTCAGCGAACTGTTCCGCGACGAGGTTGCGGACGTGTCGTCGCTGGTGCGTTCGGCGGACGAGCGCACGGTGATCGCGGTCGCCACCGAAGCCGGCGTGCCGCGGGTGGAGATCATCGAACCGGCGCATCCCGATGCCGACGTCTACCTGGAGATGTCGCGTGCCTTCCCCGGGCAGAACATCGCGTTCACCAGCGCCACGCGCGACGGCAGCCGGATCGTGGTCGGCGTGTCCGGCGCGCGCAATCCCGGCGAGCTGTACCTCTATGATCGCGCCAGCGGGCAGGCGCGCTTCCTGATGCGCAACGTCGACTGGATCGACCGCTCGCGGCTGGCGCAGGTGCGCCCGTTCTCGTTCACCGCCAGCGACGGCACGCGCCTGCACGGCTACCTCACCGTGCCCGGCGACGGCACCGGCAAGCGCCTGCCGATGGTCGTCAACCCGCACGGCGGCCCGATCGGCCCGCGCGACCGCTGGAGCTACGACTGGTCCACGCAGCTGCTGGCCAGCCGCGGCTACCTGGTGCTGCAGGTGAACTTCCGCGGCTCCGGCGGCTACGGCCAGGCGTTCGAGGACGCCGGCCACGGCGCCTGGGGCACGCGCATCCAGGACGACATCAACGATGCGGCGCGCTGGGCGGTGGCGCAGGGCTTCGCCGATCCCGATCGCATCTGCATCTTCGGCGGCAGCTTCGGCGGCTACTCGGCGCTGATGGCACCGATCCGCAGCCCCGGCCTGTACAAGTGCGCGATCGGCTACGTCGGCGTCTACGACATGGCCCTGATGTACGAGAAGGGCGACGTCGAGGACAGCAGCGGCGGCCTGCGCTTCCTGCGCCACACCATCGGCAGCGGCCGCGCGTCACTTGACGCGATCTCGCCCGCGCGCCAGGCCGACCGGATCGGGATCCCGGTACTGCTCGCGGCCGGTGCGCGCGACTTCCGCGCCGCGCCCGAGCACACCGAGGCGATGCGCGATGCACTGGTGAAGGCCGGCAACCCGCCGGACGAAACGATCATCCAGTCAGGCGAGATGCACGGCTTCTACGATCCTGCCCACCGCGAGGCGCTGTACACGAAGATCCTTTCGTTCCTGCAGCGGAACATCGGCGGCAACGTCGACGTCGGCGATCCCGCGCAGGTGCGTTGATCGACGCGTCCTGTCGCCATTGTTTGCGCGTTCTGGCGGCTTTTTCATGTCGTGATCCGTGTTGTTAAGCGCGTGTTAGCGTCGATCGAAACCCGGTTGTCCCGGCATCCGGACTCACGCAGCAACGCTTCAACACGGAGACTCCATGAAGACTCGCAACAACTCGCGCGCCCGTGCAGGCGCCCAGGTGACGACGCTTGCCATCGCGCTCGCCGCTGCGCTTGCCGGCGTCGCGCAGGCGCAGGCACCGCAGGGACCCGCGCCAGCCGCCAACGACGAGGCGGTCGAACTCGATGGCGTGGTCGTCACCGGTTCGCGCATCAAGCGCAACCAGGTCGAAGGCCCGTCGCCGGTCACCATCATCACCAGCGAGGACCTGCAGAAGCAGGGCTTCGTCACCATCCACGAGGCGCTGGGCACGCTCACCCAGTCCACCGGCTTCGTGCAGAACGAGCTGATCACCAACGGCTTCACGCCCAACGCCAACATCATCAACCTGCGCAGCCTCGGCCCGGGGCGGACGCTGGTCCTGGTCAACGGTCGCCGCGTCGCCGAGTACCCGCTGCCTTACAACGCGCAGAGCAACTTCGTGAACCTGACCTCGATCCCCGCCTCGGCGGTCGAGCGCATCGAGGTGCTGTCGGGCGGCGCGTCGGCGATCTACGGCTCCGATGCCGTCGCCGGCGTGGTCAACATCATCACCAAGACCAACTTCGAGGGCGACCTGGTGCGGCTGCGCGCCGGCACCACCACCCAGGGCGGCGGCGACACCGGCAACCTGCAGTGGGTCGGCGGCCGCTCCGGCGACAACTGGAACGTCACCTACGCGCTGGAGTACCTCAACCGCGAGCCGGTGTACGCCTACCAGCGCGACTTCATGGACTCCTGGCTGGATGGCCCCACCGACGCCGCGCGCCTGCCCAGCCTCGGCCTCGGCGTGATCGACCGGCTCGCCGGCAACACCTACTTCGATACCACCGCCAACGGCACCTGTGACCGCTTCTTCGGCCATTTCGTCGTCCGCCAGACGGGCGCCGGGCGCCGCTGCGCGCAGTTCGACGCGCCCGCGTTCCAGTCCGTGCGCAGCTCCGACGACAACGTGTCGGCGTACCTGTCGGCCAACTACCAGCTCGGCAACGGCGCGCAGCTGTTCGCCGACGTCGGCGCGTGGCGGTCGAAGTCCGTCTACGCCAGCGGCATCCTCGGCTGGTCCACCATCGGCACGCCGTTCTACGACCCGAACTACGACACCATCGTGTCGACGCTGCGCCTGTTCCAGGTCGAGGAGACCGGGCGCGATGCGCTGGAGATCCGCAGCCGCGAGCAGGCATGGAGCGCGACCGCCGGCATCCGCGGCGGCCTGTTCGACAACCGCTTCGACTACGAGGCGGCCTACAGCCATTCGCGCTACACCACCGATGTCTCCAACGTGCGCCTGATCAATGCGCCGCTGACGCGCTACTTCCTCGGCGAGGACCTCGGCCCGGACCCGTACTTCGGCGCGTTCCCCTCGTACGCGCTGGATTTTGACCGCTTCGTCACGCCGATGACGCCGCAGCAGTTCGCCGGCATCAGCCGCCGCCTCGTCTCCACCGCGGAATCCTCGGCCGACCAGCTGTCGTTCACGCTGTCGGGCGACCTGTTCGAGCTGCCGGCCGGACCGGTCGGCTTCGCGGCGGTGCTCGAAGGCGCCACCCAGGAGTACCGCCTGAGTCCCGATCCGGCCAGCCTGCCCAACGCGCCGGCGGAGGAGATCACCTACAACTATTCCGACACCGGGGGCGGTGGCAGCCGCGATCGCTATGCGCTCGGCGTCGAGTTCAGCCTGCCGCTGCTGGACAGCCTGAAGGGCAGCGTGGCCGCGCGCTACGACAAGTACGACGACATCACCGCCGTCGACGATGCGGTGACCTGGAACGCCGGCCTCGAATGGCGCCCGGTCGACCGGCTGCTGCTGCGCACGTCCTACGCCACCAGCTTCCGCGCGCCGGACATGCACTACGTGTTCGCCGACGAAAGCGCGTCCTACAGCAGCATCCGCGACGAGTACCTGTGCCGCCTCGACGGCCTGTCGATCACCGACGCGGATTGCCTCAACGACGACCGCTACAACTACCAGGTGCAGAACTTCCGTCGTGGCAACCCCGGCCTGGAGGAGGAAACCGGCAATTCGTGGACCGCGGGCTTCGTCTGGGACATCACCGACGCCCTGTCGCTGCAGGCCGACTACTACGAGATCGAGATCGAGAACGGCGTCAACGACCTGTCGGCGGGACGCCTGCTGCGGATCGAGGCCGGCTGCCGGCTGGGCACCGACCGCGACGGTAACGCGGTCGACACCGGCTCCGACCTGTGCGTGGACTACCTGGCGCGCGTGAACCGCATCGACGCCCCGGGCACGACCATCGACGAGCAGGTGGCCAGCACCCGCCGCGTGCCGATCAACAGCGCGCTGGAACGCACCTCGGGCATCGATGCCTCGATCCGCTACAAGCTCGACACCGACCGCCTCGGCGACTTCGACTTCAACCTCGCCTGGTCGCATACGCTCAAGTACGAGCGGACCCAGTACGTGCAGGACGGCGTGGTTGAAACGCGCGACTCGCTGTTCAACTACGATTTCCGCAGCCGCATCGCGGCGACCGCGGCCTGGTCGAAGGACGACTGGAACGTGGCGCTGTTCGGCACCCGCTGGGGCTCGCTGCCGAACTGGGGCGAGACCGCGCGCATGGGCCCGTACATGCTCTACAACGCGAACGTGACCAGGAAGGTGACCGACAAGCTGACGCTGGGCTTTTTCGTCAACAACCTGCTCGACAAGAAGCCGCCGAATGACCAGACCTTCGAGGACTACCCGTTCTTCTTCTACGCCTACGACCCGATCGGGCGCGAGGTGTTCGCGCAGGTGGAATACCGCTTCGATTAAACCCGGATCAAGCGTCGAAACGCGGGATCGACGGGCCCGGCGCAAGCCGGGCCCGTTCGTTTCCGGGGCATGTCGCGACGGCGGCGGGACGCGCCCGCGACGTTGCGCGATCTGGCGCGACGCCGTGACGAGCGTCACCGGCACTTCAAGCAGATTCGCAGGCGCGCGTCGTTGCCTAGCCTGACTCCGGGGATCGACCCCACCCCGAAGTCACGAGGCCCTGCCATGAACAAGACCACGATCCTGCTTGCCGGACTGATCCTCGCCGGACACCTGCTGCCGGTGGATGCGAAGGCATCACAACCGCTCGCCAACTGCGTGCAACTCTCCAATGCCCATGAGGGCACGCGCTCGGGCACCCAGTACCTGCTGCTGAAGGACGGAGACACGCATTACCGGGTCGGCTTCGGCGGCTCCTGCGACGCGCTCGCGCGCAGTTCGATCGTGCAGGTCGCCACCGGCCGCGAGAAGAACAAGCTTTGCGCGAAGGGCAGCAACGTCAGTTCGCGGACCGACTTCTGCCCGGTGCGCTCGGTGGAAACGATCGACGCCGACGAGTATGCACGGGTCGCGCGCCGCAACCGCCGCTGACGGGCCGCAGCCTCCGGAGACGGGACGGCCGCATCCCGTCTCCGGCCACGCCGGATTACTGCGGGGCCGGCACCGAGCCCGCGCGGTACGGGTACTTGGCGAAGATCCCGGCGATGGCGCCATCGATGCGCGCATCGCGCTGCGAGGGATCCTTCGAATTGGACACGCGGCCCACGGCCACGCCTTCCCAGACCAGCCGGTTGCGGGCCACGTCGACCAGGTCGACGTTGATCGTGCCCTCGGTGTAGCGGTAGACGTCGGTGCGGTCGCGCCAGTAGGGCATCACGAAGTAGCCGCGGGCGCGATAGCTGTAGTAGTAGGCGTAGTCGACCGTCGGATAGCTGCTGACGTCGGTGCGACGCTCGGTATAGGCGTTGATGTTCAGCCACAGGTCGGGCTTGTCGCTGTACTGGTAGCCCAGCGCTTCCATCTGCGCGCGGGCTGACGCCTTCATGCGCTCGCTGGCGGCCGAGGAATAGCCGTCCTTCTCGATCGCCAGCGGCGAGTAGAAGGCGAAGGTGCGGTAGCGGGCGAAGTCGGCCTCGGGGTCGGCCTCGGTGCTGATGCGCGGGCCGGTCGCGCAGCCTGCGAGCAGCGCGAGCATGAACAGCCCGCAAGTCCAGGCCGTGATGCGGAATGCTTTCATGGCGAATCCCTCCTGTCGTCCGCGGGACGCTAGCACGCGGGCCATGACGTTGACTGAATGCCGGCCCGACCCTTACCAGCGGCCACCCAGGACCGACGGGCGGCGGCCGGTCCGTCGACCGGCAAGGCCGGCAAAGCCAGCCCCCGGATGCCGCATCACGCCCGGTCGCGGCCGCGTCCAGACTGGCGGCACGACTCGAAACACGTGCCACGCATCGAATCGACTCTCTCTCCGATCCGATCCCCTGGGCGCCTGCGGGCGCCCTCTTTTTTGCAGGCGCCAGCCGGGACTCCACCCGTCGCTCAGCCCTGTCGGTAGACCTGCCCGCCCTGCGCCAGGAACTCCGCCGACTTCTCGGCCATGCCCGCGTCCAGCACCGCCTGCGCGTCCACCCCCTGCCCGGCCGCGTAGTCGCGCACGTCCTGGGTGATCTTCATCGAACAGAAATGCGGGCCGCACATCGAGCAGAAGTGCGCCAGCTTGTGCGCGTCCTTGGGCAGTGTCTCGTCGTGGAACTCCTTCGCCTTCTCCGGATCCAGGCCGAGGTGGAACTGGTCCTCCCAGCGGAATTCGAAGCGCGCCTTGCTCAGCGCGTTGTCGCGCACCTGCGCGCCCGGATGGCCCTTGGCGAGGTCGGCGGCGTGCGCGGCGATCTTGTACGCCATGATGCCGTCGCGCACGTCCTCGCGGTTGGGCAGGCCCAGGTGTTCCTTCGGCGTGACGTAGCAGAGCATGGCGGTGCCGTACCAGCCGATCATCGCCGCGCCGATGGCCGAGGTGATGTGGTCGTAGCCCGGCGCGATGTCGGTGGTCAACGGACCGAGCGTGTAGAACGGCGCCTCGCCGCATTCGGCGAGCTGCTTGTCCATGTTGGCCTTGATCAGCTGCATCGGCACGTGGCCGGGCCCTTCGATCATGCATTGCACGTCGTGCTTCCAGGCGATCTTCGTCAGCTCGCCCAGCGCTTCGAGCTCGCCGAACTGCGCCGCGTCGTTGGCATCGGCGATGCAGCCCGGGCGCAGGCCGTCGCCCAGCGAGAAGGCCACGTCGTAGGCCTTCATGATCTCGCAGATGTCCTCGAAGTGCGTGTAGAGGAAGTTCTCCTTGTGGTGCGCCAGGCACCACTTGGCCATGATCGAGCCGCCGCGCGAGACGATGCCGGTCACGCGCTTCGCCGTCAGCGGCACGTGGCGCAGCAGCACGCCGGCGTGGATCGTGAAGTAGTCCACGCCCTGTTCGGCCTGCTCGACCAGCGTGTCGCGGAAGATCTCCCAGGTCAGTTCCTCGGCGCGGCCGTCCACCTTCTCCAGCGCCTGGTAGATCGGGACGGTACCAATGGGAACGGGCGAGTTGCGGATGATCCACTCGCGCGTCTCGTGGATGTGCTTGCCGGTCGACAGGTCCATCACCGTGTCGCCGCCCCAGCGGATCGCCCAGACCAGCTTCTCCACTTCCTCGGCGATACCCGACGACACCGCGCTGTTGCCGATGTTGGCGTTGATCTTGGTCAGGAAGTTGCGGCCGATGATCATCGGCTCGCTTTCGGGATGGTTGATGTTGTTGGGCAGGATTGCGCGGCCGCGCGCGATCTCGTCGCGCACGAATTCCGGCGTGATGACCTGCTGGATGCTGGCGCCGAAGGACTCGCCCGGGTGCTGCGCCAGCAGGCCGGCGTCGCGCACGGCCTCGAGCCGCTGGTTCTCGCGGATCGCCACGAATTCCATCTCCGGGGTGACGATGCCGCGACGCGCGTAATGCATCTGGCTGACGTTGGCGCCGGCCTTGGCGCGGCGCGGCAGCAGGCGATTGGGGAACCGCACCGCATCGAGCTTCGGGTTGTGCTCGCGCGAACGCCCGAACTCGGAGCTCAGCGCCGACAACGCTTCGGTATCGCCGCGCTCGGCGATCCAGCGCGCGCGCAACGGCGGCAATCCGCGCGACAGGTCGATGTCCGCCTGTGGATCGGTGTAGGGGCCGGAGCAGTCGTAGACGGTGACCGGCGGATTGTCCTCGCCGCCGAACAGGGTCGGCGTGCGGCTCAGCGCGATCTCGCGCATCGGCACGCGCACGCCCGGCTGCGCGCCGTCGACGAAGATCTTGCGCGAGCCCGGGATCGGCTGGGTCACGGATTCGGAGAGCTGTTCGGTCTGCTGCAACAGCGGGGAAGGCACGGCGTTCATCGGCGCACTCACTCTGCATTCGTCCTGGGATACGGAAGACCCGCACGGTGCGGGCCCATCGGACGAAGCGGCGGCGCGTCGGACGCACCGGGGTGCGCGCGTTGCGAAGCTTCCCTACGCCGGTCTGAACCGGTCAGTGGCCGCGGCCCGTGAAGGCGTGCGGCCCAGGTTCGAAGGGTCTGTCTCAACCGCCTGCGGCCGGGGCCGCGGGCGATACCCCCGCTTCTCGAACCGGCATTGAACCATTCTTTCCCCCTCCGCCGCCAGCGCCCCCGGCGGACGCCACCGCCGGCGCCCGCCGTTCGGTACGGTGCGCCCGGGACGGTCGCCCGCGGCACAAGACTGAATGCACTCTCAATGCGCGAAGTCCGGCGACGAACGGGGCATCCGTCGAACGTCGTCGATACGGCGTCTCGCCGGCGTCGCGATCGCTTCCGGATCGGAACGACGCGATCGCGATGCGATACGGGAACGCTTTTCTTTTGCCGATGCCATGTTCACGAATCGCGCGCGAGACGCCGCAACGGCATCGCCCGCGAATGACGACGGCTATCGACCGCGTCGCGCACCGACGCCAGGCGAATGAAGATTCCGGCCATCGCCATCGCACGCGCATCCACGTTCGCATCGCCATCCACGCCCGCGCATGCGCGGGCCGCGCAGGCCGCGACGATTGACCATCCGGCACGTCGCTCCTAAGGTCGTGCTCGCAGGGCGAATGGAACCACATGCGCGCCCTGCGAAGGGAAACACCCACAGACAGATAAGGAGTTCGTCATGAAACGCATGCATGCCCTGTGTGTAATGCTCTTGATCGCGGCGCCGACGGCGCTCAGCACGACGGCGAGATCGCAGACCTCCTCCTCCAGCGTGTATTGGCC
>JAIUOM010000020.1 GCA_020161215.1 Pseudomonadota bacterium | reverse complement strand
CCATGGCGCCGCCTTCGGTCGGCGTGGCGATGCCCAGGAAGATGGTGCCCAGCACCAGGAAGATCAGCAGCAGCGGCGGGATCAGCACGAAGGTCACGCGCTCGGCCAGTCGCGACAGCAGCTTCAGGCGCAGCAGTTTGTTCAGCAGCGCAATGATCAGCGCCACCAGCACGCCGCCACACATGGCCACCACGATCTTTTCGTCGGTGGCCACGAAATCCACTTTATGGCCTTCCCACCAGGTGTGCACGTCGGTCATGTGACGGGCCAGGAACACGGCCACCAGGGTGGAGGCCACCGCCAGCCCGACCAGGGAGATGTAGCCGCCACTGCCGTTGGGCTCGCGGTAGACACGCGCCTCGAGTGGCAGGGCGGGCGCGCGGTGACGCAGGAACAGCGCCAGCAGCACCACGTAGCCCACGTACAGGCCGGTGAGCACGAAGCCGGGGATGAAGGCGCCCTTGTACATGTCGCCCACGCTGCGGCCCAGCTGGTCGGCCATGATGATCAGCACCAGCGAGGGCGGAATGATCTGCGCCAGTGTGCCGGAGGCGGCGATGACACCCGAGGCCAGCCTCCGGTCGTAGCCGTAGCGCAGCATGATGGGCAGCGAGATCAGGCCCATCGAGATCACCGAGGCGGCGACCACACCCGTGGTGGCCGCCAGCAAGGCGCCCACCAAGATCACCGCGATGGCCAGACCGCCGCGCAGGGGCCCGAACACCTGGCCGATAGTGTCCAGCAGGTCCTCGGCCATGCCGCTGCGTTCAAGAATTAGGCCCATAAGGGTGAAGAACGGAATGGCCAGCAGCGTATCGTTCTGCATGATGCCGATCAAGCGCAGCGGCAGCGCCTGCATCAGCGCGGCGGGCAGCAGACCCAGCTCGATGCCCAGGAAGCCGAAGAACAGGCCGCAGGCGCCCAGGCTGAACGCCACGGGAAAGCCCAGCAGCAAGAACATCACCAGCCCCGCGAACATGATCGGGGCGTAGTTGGCGGAGAGAAATTCCATGTCGAGGTGCTCCGTGAGTCAGTTCAGGGCGAAGCCTTGGACATGGCGGCGTCCTTGTCGGCCTGCTCGCGGATGGCTTCCGCCAACTGCTCCTCGGCGCTCTTTTCCCCTTGTTTGATACGCGGGTCGGGGATCAGCCCCTTGAGGAACGCGATGCGTTTGATCAATTCCGACCACCCCTGCAGCAAGAGCAAGGTGAAACCCACCGGGATGGCCACCCATACCGGCCAGCGGATCAGGCCGCCCGCGTTGTTCGACATCTCCCCGGTCTCGTATTTCTGTACCACCAAGGGCCAGCTGTAATACAGCACCACGGTACAGAGCGCGGTCAGGAAAACAGCGAAGCCGAAGATGTCGATCCAGATCTGCGTGCGTTGCGACAGGCGGCTGTAAACCACATCGATTTTCACGTGCTCCTGGTGCAGCAGCGTGTAGCCGGCCGCCACCAGGAAAGCCCAGGCAAACAGGTACCACTGCACTTCCAGGTACGCGTTGGAGCTGTAGTTGAACGTCTTGCGGACGATGGCGTTCAGTCCGCTGATGACGGTGGAGGCCAGGATGAGCCAAATGGTGATGCGGCCCACCCGCTCGTTGAGCCGGTCGATGGCGCGGGAAACACTCAATAGAAATTGCATGGACACCTCTGCACGGAGACGCAGTGCGCGTTGCTGGGGGAAACCGGGTGGGCAGGGCTCCTGGGGCGCGATCGCCACCCTCGGAGCGCCGCCCAGCCGCAAAAGGTGGCCGATTGTAATAACGCCGCCTGGAGTTGACGACGATGGTTTCCCTTAGGGCACCGCGGCGGCCACGCACCTTATCGGTGCCGATGGCGCTTGGGGCGGGCAAAATGCCACCAAGGGAGCACCTGGGTCATGGACCGAACCTGACCGCTGAGCGATGGTTGGTAGCCCGCCAGCGTGGCCAGCGACTGTTGCCAATCCTGGCTGGCGAGCACCTCGCACAAGGCCGCCACCGGCGGCTGGTCCAGCACCGATTGCAGGCACACCAGGTGGTAGTCCTCCTCGACCAAGGAAATGAAGTCGAGGCCACGCGCCACGGCCGCGGCCTCGATGCCCAGGCCCAGGTCGGCGCGACCGCTGGCCACGGCTTGTGCAACCGCGGTGTGCGAGGGTTCCGTGTGCGAGTAGCCTCGAATTTGTCCGGGCTTTATTCCGGCACGGGCCAGCAACTCGTCGAGCAGCACGCGCGTGCCGGTACCCCGCGCCCGGTTCACGAAGTGCAGATCGTTGCGGGCCAGATCCTCCAGACCCTGGACGCCGCGCGGGTTGCCGCGCGGGACCATCAAACCTTGCGTGCGACGGGCAAAGCCGATCAGCTTGTGGAGCCCCGGCGTGAGCAGGGGTTTGTAGGTGCGTTCGGCCAGTGAGCCGACGGGCGCGTCGCGCAGCGTGTGGAAGCCGGCCAAACTGCAGCGCCCTTCGTTCAGCGCCTGGATGGCGTCCACGCTGCCCATGAAGCGGATGTCCAGGTGCAGGCGCGGGCGGTTGCCGCCACTGGCGGCGTGCGTGCGCAACGCGGTCAAGGCGTCGTCGTGGCTGGCGTGCAGCGTCAGCACATGGGCGTTTTCGTCAAAGGCCACGGCAAAGCTGCGCTCCAGTTCGGCCCGCAAGGCTTCGATCTGCGGCGCCAACCGGGCCTGAGCCTGACGTTCCGACCACAGCAGCTTGTCGCCGAAGGAAGACAGGCGCGCTGGCGTGCCTTTTTCCCAGATCACCAGCGGGTGGTCCAGCACCTGTTCCCAGCGTTTGAGCTCGCCCCAGACATGCCGGTAGGACAGATTCAGCGTCTTCGCCGCCCCTGAAATCGATCCGCTGGCCCGCACGGCTTGCAGAAGGTCGATGAGCGGATTGCGGATCAGCGGCGCGGCCGCGGAGGTTTCGAGTGAGTAGGACAGACCGATTTTGTGCACGGCCACCAGTGTGCCCGATGCCGGATTCGTGTTTTCAAGGAAGAATATGCAATCTATTGCATAGCTCTTCAACCCCGATGCGTGGAGGTTGGCGCAGGGTTTAGCATCACGAGCTTCTCGCGCAGCCTCAACTTCCCAGCGCGCCTGATCTCCGTGAATACTTTTGCCGACAGCGTGCGTGCCGCGCTGCACCTCGTCACCTCTTTCGATCCGGCGCTATGGACCATCGTGGGTCGGTCGTTGGGCGTGAGTGCGAGCGCCTGCCTGATCGGCTGTGGCGTCGGTCTGCTGGTTGGCGCGTGGCTGGGGGTGTCGGGTTTTCCTGGCCGGCACATGGTGTTGACGGTGCTGAACACCTTGCTGGCCTTGCCGTCCGTGGTGGTTGGCTTGGTGGTGTATTTGCTGCTGTCGCGCTCCGGACCGCTGGGTTTTCTGGGCTGGATGTTCACTTTCCAGGCCATGGTGATCGCCCAGGTGGTGCTGGTGATTCCGGTGGTCACCGCGCTCACCCGACAGGTTGTCGAGGATGCGGACTTGCAGCATGGCGAGCAGTTGGCCTCGCTTGGCGCGGGGCGTTTCATGCGCGGCCTGCTGCTGGCCTGGGACGAGCGCTACGCGTTGCTCACCGTGGTGATGACCGCGTTCGGCCGCGCCGTGTCGGAAGTCGGGGCCGTCATGATCGTGGGCGGCAACATCGACGGTTTCACGCGTGTGATGACCACGGCCATCGCACTCGAGACCAGCAAGGGCGATCTGCCGCTGGCCCTGGGCCTGGGCATTGTCTTGTTGACTGTGGTGCTGCTGTTGAACGCGCTGATATCCGCCGTGCGTGCCTGGCGTGAGCGGATCGATGGGGTGAGCGGCAGGGTGCCCAGTGCCATGGTGGCCTCATGAAGAGCGCGGTGGTGCGCGACGTCACTGGCGGCGTGACCACGCCATCGCCCCCACCGGGCGCTGCAGCGGTGTGCGCCCGCAGCCAAGTCCCTCGCCTGGTGTCGCTCGGCGATCTGTCCGTGTCCTTCGGCCCCGTGCAGGCCTTGGCAGGGGTGACTCTGGAGGTCTGGCCTGGCGAAAGCGTGGCCTTGATTGGTGGCAATGGATCGGGCAAGAGCACGCTGCTGCGGGTCATACATGGCCTGCTGGCGCCTTCCGGGGGCGGCGTGTCGACACCGCCGCGCCGAGCGCAGGCGATGCTGTTTCAGCGGCCGTGGATGTTGCACACCACCGCGCGCCGCAACATTGCCATGGGCTTGTGGCTGCGTGGCGTACCCTGGGCCGACGCCTGGACGCGCGCGTTGGCGGCGCTGGAGCGGGTGCAACTGGCGCATCTGGCCGAGCGCGGCGCACGGGGCCTGTCCGGCGGACAGCAGCAGCAACTGGCGCTGGCGCGTGCCTGGGCGCAGCGTCCCAGCCTGCTGCTGCTGGACGAGCCCACCGCCAACCTCGACCCGGCCGCCAAGCACAAGGTGGAGGTGCTGATGCACGAGTTTGCCCGTGCGCCGGGGCTGCCCGACGCCGCACCGCTGACCATGATTTTCGCCAGCCACAACCTCGGACAAGTCAAGCGCCTGGCGCGCCGCGTGGTGTACCTGGAGCAGGGGCGCGTGCTGGCCGACTTGCCGGTGGAACAGTTTTTTGACCGGCAGGTGCTGCGTGCGGTGTCGCCGCAGGCCGACTTTTTTTTGAAAGGAGAGTTGCTATGAAACCCTTGAAGACGTCCTGGCCGCGCCGTTTGTTCCTCGGCGCCGCGGCGGTGGCGTTGACGCTGGCCAGCGCGGCCGTCGCGGCGCAGTCCATCGTGGTGGCGTCCACCACCTCCACCGAGCAGTCTGGCCTGTTCGCCTATTTGCTGCCCGAGTTCAAGAAGTCCAGCGGCATCGATGTCAAGGTGGTGGCGCTGGGCACCGGGCAGGCGCTGGACATGGCACGCCGCGGCGACGCCGACGTGGTGTTCGTGCACGACCAGAAGGCCGAGGAGAAGTTCGTCGCCGATGGCTTTGGCGTCAAGCGCCTGCCGGTGATGTACAACGATTTTGTCCTGGTCGGCCCCAGGAGCGATCCGGCCGGCGTCAAGGGCCGCGACATCGTCGACGGCTTGAAGAAGCTGGCTGCCGCCAACGCACCGTTTGTGTCACGCGGCGACAAAAGCGGCACGCACGCCGCCGAGTTGCGCTACTGGGGTCAGGCTGGGCTGGCTGCCGCCAAGGGCGGTGGCTACAAGGAGTGCGGCTGTGGCATGGGGCCGGCGCTGAACATGGGCGCCTCCACTGGCGCCTACGTGCTGACCGACCGCGGCACCTGGCTCAACTTCAAGAACCGCGCCGATCTGGCTATTTTGGTGGAGGGCGACAAGCGCCTGTTCAACCAGTATGGCGTGATGGTGGTCAACCCCGCCAAGCACCCACAGGTCAAGCAGGCCGAGGCGCAAGGTTTCGTCGACTGGGTGACCTCGGCCGCCGGTCAGGCGGTGATCGCCAGCTACAAGATCGGCGGCGAGCAGCTGTTCTTTCCCAACGCCGACAAGTGATGGGCTGGCCGGAAGTCAGCGAGCCTGCAGCTCGGCAAACGACACCAACTCGCCGGCAATGGCGCTGGCCGCCACGGTGGCCGGGCTGGCCAGCCACACCTGGCCAGGGCCGGAGCGGCCCGGAAAGTTGCGGTTGATGGCGCTCACCGTCACCTGATCCGGCGCCGTGGAAGAGCCGGGGCCGCAGTTGGCGCAGGCCCCGCAGGACGGCTGCAGCATCACCGCCCCCACGGCCGCGAAAGTGCGGTCGTAGCCGCGCGCGATGCAGTGGTCGCGCACGGCGGTGGTGCCGTACTGCAGGTACAGCCGCACGTGCGGTGCCCGCTTCAGGCCCCGCGCCAGGGCCCAGGCCAGCACCGCGTGGTACTGATCGAAATCCTCGCGCTTGCCGGCCGTGCAGGAGCCACCGTAGGCAATGTCCAGCCGAGGCCGGGATTCAAGCTGCGCGAGCGGCACGCCTTGGCCCGGATCACCCGGCGCCGCCACCATCACGTCCAAGGTGCTGCAATCGACGCGAATTACTTCCGCGTAGGTCGCCTCGGCGTCGCTGCGCATCCAGGGTTCGATCACGAAGTCGACGCCGCGCCGCTCGCGCAGGAAGCGCTGCGTTTCGGCGTCGGGCGCCACAATGCCGGTCAGACCGCCCAGCTCGGCCGTCATGTTGGTCAGGGTGGCGCGCTCGTCGGTGGACAGTTGCTCGACCACCGGGCCGTGGAACTCGAACACCTTGCCGACCCCGGCGCCGGCGCGAATGTTCGGCAGCGCGAGCAGGTGCAGCACCACGTCCTTGGCACTGACGCCTGGCCGCAGCGCGCCGCTCAGTTCCACCCGCAACTGCGGGGGCAGCGTCAGCCGCACCGCGCCGGTGACGAAGGCGTTGGCCATGTCGGTAGTGCCCACGCCGAAGGCCACGCAGCCCAGGGCACCGCTGTGCGGCGTGTGCGAATCGGTACCCACCACCACCTGACCGGGCAGCGCGTAGTGCTCCAGCATCATGGCGTGCGAGATGCCGGCCACGTTACTGCCGTCGTCGCGCGCGGCCTCCTCGTCGGTCAGGGTGCGGTGCAAAGCCAAGCCGAAGCCCGCGGCGAAATCGCGCTGCGCCTGCCGCATGGCCTGCACCAGGGGCACCAGACCCAGCCGCGCGTGCGCCGGGCTTTGCTCGATGTAGGAGGTGTGGTCCTCGAACACCACGATGCTGGCGGGGTCGCGCAGTGCGAGTTCGCCGCCAAGCGTCTCGTTCAGCATGTGCTCCGCCATACCGGTGTAGTACTCGTGGATGAAGCGCCAATCGGCCCGTACGAACACGCCATCGCCCGGTGCCGGGTACTCCGGCGAGGCCGGTGTGCGCAACAGGTGGCGTGCCACGATCTTTTCAAACAAGGTGCGGGGGGCGCTGGGTTCCGCCAAGGTCGAAGGCGCCACCGAGCGCAAATGCCGTTGCCCGAAGCGCAGCAGACCGCCGCTGCGCAGGATGTTCGCCGCCAGGGCGTCGCGTCCCGCCACCAACTCTTCCACGGTGATGGATTCGCCGCGCGCGATGCGCTCGACCAGCCCCAGGTCGGTGGAGGTGAACAGGCCAATGTTGTCGGCGTTCTGGCGGTAGATGCGCTCAAAGCTCTCGGCGATCACCAGCCGGATGCCGGCCAGCTTCTCCGCGGCCGGGCTGTGCTCGCGCGAAGAGCCCTTACCGTAGCGCGCCCCGCCCACAAGCACCGCAAAGCCGCCCTGGCGCAGCGCGTCGGGGCCGATCGGGTGCTGCCCAGCCGCGTGAAATCCGGTGTGTGCAAAACGCCCCAGCCGCGCGTCGTAGTGCGACAGGATGGCCACCGGCGTGATCTCGTCGGTGGAGATGTCGTCGCGCAGCGCCCCGGCGTCGGCCAGCGTCAGCTGCTGGCCGGCCAATTGCGCGCGCACCCGTTCCGGGTCGCGCGACAGCAGCAGCACGCGGCCGGACAGGGACAGGATGGGGCTGGTGGGGGAGGCGTCCATGGTGCGCGTCATCGAGTGTCGGGGGATAGTAGGGGGTCGGCGGCCGCACGGTCGGCCACTTCGCGAATCAGACGGCCGAACTCTGCCGGTGCCTCCGCGCAGGACGTGTGGCCGGTGTCCAGCGCCTCCAGACGAGCGCCGGCAATGCCGTCGGACATTTCGCGGGCGTGGGCCAGGGTGCGCGCCGGGTCATGGCGGCCGTACACCACGGTGGTTGGCAGGCCGCCCAACGCAGCCAGGCGTGGACCCAGATCGGTGGCCTGCTGGCTGCGGATGACCTCGATGGTCGCCTCGGGCGTCACGCGCTGGGGGTAGTGCGTCACCGCCTCGGCCAGCGCGCCCGCGGGCGGGCGGTGAAAGCAGCGCGCCACGAAGCTGTCCCAGAACACCGGCCCCCATTCGTTTTGAATGCGCTGCACCACCTGTTCGATGTCGCCATGGCCGCGCGTGCTGGCGCCGCTGTTGGAGAGCACCAGGCCGCGCACCCGGCTGCTGCCTTCGGCGCGGTCGCGCAGCGCGGCCAGGATGGCTATGGGTGTGCCCATCGAATGGCCGACCAGGATGGCGCCCGGCAGTTCGGCCAGCGCCCGCCACACGCGTTCGGCGATGGACGGCAGATCATGCGGACCGGGGCCTTCCAGCCAGGCCAGGCCCAGGCCGCGCAGCCCGCTGGCCTGGGCGGCCTCGGCGCAGACCTCGGGCGGGCACATGGCGCCAGGCAGAAAGACGAGGCAAGGCGCATCGGTGGGGCCATCCGACAGCGGCACCTGGCGCAGGGCTTGTGTGAGCATGAATGCGCTCCAACTCAGGCGGCCAGCAGCACGCAGTGCTCGGGCGGCAAATGCAGACCCACCTCGGTGCCGGCGCCATGCCAGGCGGCGGATGAGGTCTGTACCCGCAGCGCGCGCCCGGCGACCTGCACGTCGTAGTCGACGTAACGGCCGGAGAACGAGGCGTGGGTGATGTGCCCGACATAGCTGTTCTGCGACGGCAGGGCGTGCATGCGCTCGCCGGTGGCCAGAACGATGTGCTCGGGGCGGATCAGCAGGCGGCCGTTGTCGCCGGTGACCGGGTTGGGCGCGGTCGCCAACACCGGGCCGATGGCCGTGTCCAGCAGCGCGCGGCCTTCGCTGGCCGAGGTCTGACGCACGGTGCAGTCCAGCAGGTCCGACAAACCCAGAAACGTCGCCGTGAACTGGTGGCGCGGGCGCATGTACAGCTCCTGGGGCGTGCCGATCTCCACCAGCACGCCGTGGTCGAACACCGCCACGCGGTCCGACATGCTCATCGCCTCTTCCTGGTCGTGGGTGACGAACAAGGTGGTCACGCCCAGTTGCTGCTGCAACTGACGCAACTCGCTGCGCATCTGCACGCGCAGCTCGGCGTCCAGGTTGCTCAGCGGCTCGTCCAGCAGCAGCAGCTTGGCCCCGCGCACAATGGCGCGCGCCAGCGACACACGCTGCTGCTGGCCGCCCGAGAGGTTGGTGGCCGGGCGCTCGGCCACCGCCGCCAGGCCCACCATCTCCAGCGCCTGCAGGGCGCGCTTGCGCCGCTCGGCGGTGGGCACGCGCTGCACCTCCAGCGGGAACTCGACGTTCTGCTGCACCGTCATGTGCGGCCAGATGGCGTAGGACTGGAACACCATCGACACATCGCGCCGGTTGGCCGGCACCATCTGCCTGCGGGCGGACGAAAACACCGGTTCGCCGCCCAGCAGAATGTCGCCGCTGGTGGGCGTTTCCAGCCCCGCCACGCAGCGCAGGGCGGTGGTTTTGCCGCAGCCGGAGGGGCCGACCAGGGTAAAGAACTCCCCCTGGCGCACCTCCAGGTCCACGCCCTTGAGCGCCTGGTGCGCACGGGCGCCGGTACCGTAGGTCTTGGCGAGCGATTGAAGTTGCAGCATGTCATGCCTCCTTGTCACGGTCCATCACCAGCTGCCACAGCAGCACCAATATCCCCATGGCCACGGTCAACCAGATGCCGACGGCAGCCGCTCCGGTTGCGTTGCCCATGGTCCAGAAGCCCCACAGCAGGGCCGCCAGCGTCATGTTGCGTTCGCTTTGCAGCATCAGCGCCATGGTCAGCTCGCGCAGGCCGTGCGAGAACACCCAGATCCAGACGCCGATCATGGCCGGCATCAACAGCGGCAGCGACACACGGCGCAGCACCTGCACCGTGCTGGCGCCGCACATTTGACCGGCCTCTTCCAGCACCGGGCTGCTTTGCAGCAGCGTCGAGTTCATGGTCTGGGCGCCGTAGGTCAGGTAGCTGGTGGTGAAGGCGATCACCAGAATCCACACCGAACCCAGCATGAAGCCCGGCGAGACCAGCTGGTACACGTAGGTCAGCGACACCCCCAGCACCACGCCCGGCATGGCCATCGGTAGGAAGCTGGCGAAGTTCAGCGCCCCGTGCCCGCGTGGCCGCATGCGCACCACCACGTAAGCCAGCCAGACCGACAGTGCCACCACCAGCGTGGCCGCCAGCACCGAGACCAGAAAGGTGTTCACCGTGGCCTGATGGATGCGCGGGTTGCCGAATACCTCGGCGTGGTTCTTCAAGGTCAAGAGCGACAGCGCTTCCACCGAAAAACCGACCTGATACGGCATCAAACTGACCCACAGCAGCACCGCCAGCGGCAGCAGGGTGGACAGCACGAAGTAGCCCAGCACCAGGGCCAGCGCGCCCCAGCGCCAGCGCCCCAGGGCCGTGCGCGAATGGCCGCGCCCCTTGCCGGTGACGGTGACGAATCGGCCCGAGTCGGCCGTGGCGCGTTGGTACACGTACACCATGGGCACCGTCAGCAGCACGATGAAGCTGCCCACCACACCGACCTGGCCGTACAGAGGCAGCCCGGTCACCGACTGAAACACATAGGCATAGACCTGCGAGCTGACCACGAACTTGCCCACCGGCATGCCGATGGCGCCCGGAATATCGAAAGTGGCTACGCCCCCGATCACCAGCAGCAGCGCCGTGGCGATCAGCCCCGGGCTCAGGATCGGAATGGTGATGCGAAACAAAATGCGCCAAAAGCCGGCGCCGGACAGGCGCGCCGCATCCTCCATGTCGGCGTTGGTGCGGCGCACCAGGGCCATCAGGATCAAATAGGCCGCCGGCACCATGGACAAGGTCTGCACGAACACCATCCCGGGCAGGGTGAAGATGTCGAACAGCGCGGGCAGGCCGGTTACGGCTGTGATGCCCTGGTTGAGCATGCCGCTGCGCGGGCTGGCCAGCAGAATCCAGGCCACGGCCAGCAGCAGCGGTGGCATAGCCATGGGCAGCACCAGCAGGGCGCGCACCAGGCGCCGGCCCGGCATGTCGGTGCGCTCGGTCAGCCAGGCCAGGGCCAGGCTCAGCACCACCGACAGCAGCACCGAGCCGCCGACGAAGCACACGGTGTTCCAGGCGATTTGCCCCCACTGTCCGTCCTCGGTCAGAGCGCGGAAATGGTCCAGCGTGTAGCCCTCGCTGATCACCAGTCCATCGGGTTTGACGCTGCTGAGCGCCATCAGAGCAAAGGGCACCACCACCAGCCACAGCATGACCAGGGCCAGCAGCAGCGCGGACCATGGCCAACGCCTGCGTGCAGCCGGCAAGGCCATGCCCGGCGCTGAGAGCGCGTGCGCGGAAGTGTTCATGGGATGTCTCTCCTGGCGCGACTCGGTCGCCGCGCGGGTTCACTGCTTGTCGGTCGTTCACGGCGGTGTGGATCAACCATGCCGTATGAAACGTCGCAGTCCAGATCAGGGGTCGCCGCGCCCGGCCGCTCCGAAGCGGCCGGCCCGCCCCCTGGGGGGAGGCGCCGCAGGCGCTTCGGGGGGGTTATCTATTCCGCAGCAGCGCCTGATAAGGCGGCAGCAGGGTGGCGATGGCATCGCCCTTCTCGAACGGCCAGGCGGACACCTGCTTGCCCTTGAGCGACTTCGCGGCCTCGGTGGCATCGACGTAGATGTTGCCGCGCTTGGTGGCTTGCTCATAGGCCCGCGCACCATCGGCCGAGGTGAGCCACCACACCAGCAGGCGCGCTGCGTTGGGGTGGCGCGCCTTGGCCAGCACGGACGAGTAGTTGACGGCCACCGGCACCACGTCCAGCGTGCTGAGTGCCAGCGGCGCGCCGGCGTCGACCGAGTGCTGGGCAATGTGCGACAGGCCCACCCCCAGGGGCAGATCGCCAGAGACCACCGCCTGCACCGACGCGGCCGGTGCCGGGAACAGCGAAGGGTCCTGCCGCGCGAACTTCTCCAGGTAGGCGCGTGCGTCGGCGTCGCCCCAGGCGGAAGCCAGCAGGGCGAACGAGTAGGGGTTGGCCCAGGCGGACATCTTGCCCTTCCAGCGCGGATCGAGCAGGGCGTTCCAGGTCTTGGGGCGCTCCGCCTCGGGCACCTGCTTGGTGTTGGCCATCAGCACCACCACGGTGGCCGAGGTGGCCACGGCATAAGCGGCCGGCACCATCTTCTTGTCGACGCCGACCTTTCCCCAGTCCACGTCAGCAAGGATCTGGCGTTTGTGCATGTTGGCGATCTGGTCGGCACTGATCTGTACCAGGTCGGCCGAGGGCACACCGGTGCGCGCCTCCTGCAGGAGGCGCGGACCCATCTGCTCGGCGTTGGGCACCGAGACGTGGCGCAGCTTGACGCCAGGGAACTTGGCGTCAAAAGCGGCGCGAATCTTGTCGGCCACACCCGGCACGCTGGTCTCGTACCAGACCACTTCGCCTTCCTTCTGGGCCGCGGCCAGCAGATCGGCGGGCGGGGTCTGAGCCTGGGCGCTGCCCAGTACGGCCATCAGGCCGGCGGCGGCCAGGTTGCTGCGCATCCAATGCGTCATGAGTGTCTCCTTCACGGGTGGTCTGTGCGCGACGGATCGCGTGCTGTCTGGGCAGGATACGAAGCCAGAGACATCGCGAAAAGTGCTGATACAGCACACGGGACATCGCGACAGGCGACGTCCGTGAAAACCCGATACCCGCAGGGGTTTCAGTCGCCGCGCAGCGCCTCGACCAGGGCCGCCACCACCGCCGGTTGCGGCGACTTGCGCAGGGTGAACACGCACAGCTCACGCTGCGCCCAGGGCTCGTCCAGGGCGCGCCGCACGAAGCGCCGGCTGCCGGCGTAGGCCGACGCCGTGCTGCTGGGCATCACCGCCAGGCCCAGGCCCGCCTCGACCATGCGGCACTGCGCGTCGGTGCTGTGCACGCTGATCGGGAAGTGCAGGGGCATGCCCAGGCGCGCCGCCTCGGCGTGCAGCAGCCGGTCCAGCGCGCCGCCGGACTGGATGCCGATCAGCGGATGCGTCAGCACCTGCGCCAGGCGCAGGCTGCGCTGGCCACACAACGGGTGACCGGCCGGCAGCACCACCAGCAGATAGTCGGTGGCGAAAAGATGCGCCTCCAGGCCCGAAGGCAGGGCTTCCGCCGGCCGCACCGCCACACCCACGTCGGCCAGATCGTCCAGGCAGGCCCGCAGCACCTCGGCGCTGCTGGATTCGTGCAATTGCAGTTGCGCGGCCGGGTGTTCGGTGACGAAGCGGTTCAGCCGCTCGGGCAGCGCGCCGACGATGGCCGACGGGTTGGCCCACAGCCGCGCCGGCCCGCTCACCTGGCCGGTGCTGGCCTGCACGTCGCGCACGATGGTCTGCAGCTCGGCCTCGATGCGGCCGGCGCGTTCGGCCACCAGCTCGCCGGCCGCCGTCAGCACGATGCCGCGCGGCGAGCGCACCAGCAGCGGTGCACCCAGCGCGTGTTCCAGGTCGGCCAGGCGCCGGCTCAGCGCCGACGGTGCGATGTGCTCGAGCTGCGCGGCGCGGGCAATGGAGCCGGCGCGCACGGTGGCCAGGAACAGCCGCATGCTGTGGACGTCGATCTTGCGCATGGACCGGGCGGTCTGTGGACGGAGGAGCCCGCATTGTCGGCGGTGCACCCGGGCCAGCCAAGCTGGTGCGGGTAAAAGGTCTGTCAAGACCGTTTTCAACATCAAAATTGATAGCTACTCAGGATGTATGGGCGCCGACCTGTGGCCAATTCGAGCAGAAAAATGGCTTTTGGGATGCCCGCCGACGTCCAAGACTGTGCAAATCCCGAAGTTATGCCCGCCGCATGGGGCCAAGCTTGTGGAAATCCTCAGGGAAAACCCGAAAACCTGTTGTCCGGCATGGGCTTGCCCGAGATTGCTTAAAAATTAGGCAGACGGGTCGAAATCGAGGGGCGCGCTCCCGGCGGCGCCCTCCGCTGGCGTGTCCAGCCAGCGGCCTGGCCACTCGCCCGTCGCCACCATGCGCCACAGCACGCGCCGAATCAGCACCGCCAGGGCGGTGCTGGCGCCGGTCGCCGGGCGCGCCAGATGGGTGGCGCAGACCACGCGCCGCACCAGGCGCGGGCTGTCCAGCTCGGCGGTGGCCAGGCGCCCGGCGGCCACCTCCTCGGCCACCGCGCCCAGCGGCAGGATGGTGGCGCCAATGCCGGCCTCCACCGCGCGCTTGACGCTGCCCAGCGATTCGATCTCGGCCACCACGTTCAGCCGCACGCCTTGCGGCGCGCAGGCGTCCTCGACGATGCGGCGCAGCGCGTGCTCCGGCCCCGGCAGCACCATCGGCCAGCGCGCCAGCTCGGGCAAGGCCAGGCGCGCCGGCAGATCCGGCTGCCCGGCGCGGGCAATGAGCACCAGCCGGTCGTCCAGCAGCGCCCGCTTGGCCAGGCCCGGGTCGGGGCCGTCGCCGTACATCAGGGCCACGTCCAGCCGCCCGGCCAGCAGCCATTCGCGCAGAAAGCCGCTGTAAGCCTCCACCACCTTCAATCGCACCTGCGGCAGCTCGGCCCGGCAGGCGCTGAGAATGGGCATGGTGGCGACCAGCGCCACCGTGGTGGTCAGGCCCAGCGTGACTTCGCCGCGCGGCACGGCGACGCTGTCGCGCACCGCCTGCCGGGCCCGCTCGGCGTCGGCCAGCACCAGGCGGGCGTGCGCCAGGAACACCTTGCCGGCCTCGGTCAGGGCCACGCCGCGGCTGGAACGCTCAAGCAGCCTGGCGCCCAGCTCCCGCTCCAACGCCGTGATCTGCTGGCCCAGCGAGGGCTGGGCCACACGCAGCCGGACCGACGCCTGCAACAGGCTGCCGGCCTCGCTGACACCGACGAAATAGCGCAGCTGGCGCAGTTCCATGAGACTCCGATGAGTTTGGCTATGTGTTTTACATGCAGCGGATAGGTTGAATAAGTATTTCACAACTAGCGCGTTTCTTTTCACAATGCCACCAACGCCCGCCACCCGGGCCCATTCCTCAAGAGCACCTCACGGGAGGCCCATGAACCTGGACATGGATTCGCTGCGCCGCTGGATCGGCCGCACCGAGCAGCAACAAGACGCCGTCACGCACGTGCCGCCGCAGGCGCTGGGCGCCACGCTGGACTGGCCACCTGCCGATTGGGCCAACGGCACCGAACTGCCGCCGTGCTGGCACTGGCTGTTTTTTCTGCCGCGTGCGCCTCAGTCCGAGCTGGGGCCGGACGGCCATGCGCGCCGGGGCGGCTTTTTGCCCCCGGTGCCGCTGCCGCGCCGCATGTGGGCCGGCAGCCAGTTGGAGTTCGCCGCGCCGCTGCGCGTGGGCCAGTTGATCCGGCGCCAGTCGCGCATCGCCGACGTGCGCCTGAAAGAAGGGCGTGGCGGGCCGATGGTGTTCGTGCACGTCGAGCACGAGATCCACGCCGACGGCCAGGTCTGCGTGCGCGAGCGCCACGACCTCGTCTACCGCGACCTGCCCCAGCCAGGCGACGCCGCGCCAGCCGGCCAGCCGGCACCCGCCGACGCCCAGTGGACGCGCCGCGTCGTGCCGGACGACGTGCTGCTGTTTCGCTACTCGGCGCTGACCTTCAACGGCCACCGCATCCACTACGACCGCCGCTACGCGACCGAGGTCGAAGGCTACCCGGGCCTGGTCGTGCATGGCCCGCTGATCGCCACCTTGCTGCTGGATTTGCTGCGCCGTGAGCTGCCCCAGGCACGGGTGGCGCGGTTTGCCTTTCGTGCCCTGCGGCCCCTGTTCGACACCGCCCCGTTCCGCGTCCGCGGTCAAGGGCTGGACGCGGGCACGGTGCGCCTGTGGGCCAGCACCGAGGACGGCCTGCTCGCCATGGACGCCACCGCCACCCTGGCCTGACACCTTTTCACCGGAGCCCAGCTTGCCCAACCCAGACGACCACCGCGACATCCGCGACGCCGTGCGCGCCCTGTGCGCGCAGTTCCCCGACGAGTATTTCCGCCAGATCGACGAGGTGCGCGGCTACCCCGAAGCCTTCGTGCAGGCCCTGACCCAGGCCGGCTGGATGGCGGCGCTGATCCCGCAGGACTACGGCGGCTCGGGCCTGTCCATGGCCGAGGCCTCGGTGATCATGGAGGAGATCAACCGCGCCGGCGGCAACTCGGGCGCCTGCCACGGCCAGATGTACGTGATGAACGCCATCGTGCGCAGCGGCTCCGAGGCGCAAAAGCAGAAGTACCTGCCGCGCATCGCCGCGGGCGAGCTGCGCATCCAGTCCATGGGCGTGACCGAGCCCGGCACCGGCAGCGACACCACCCAGCTCAAGACCACGGCACGGCGCAAGGACGGGCGCTGGGTCATCGACGGGCAGAAGGTGTGGATCTCGCGCATCCAGCACAGCGACATGATGATCCTGCTGGCGCGCACCACGCCGCTGGACCAGGTGCACAGGCGCTCCGAGGGCTTGAGCTGCTTTCTGATCGACTTGAAAAGCGCCATCGGCCAAGGCCTGACGGTGCGGCCCATTTTGAACATGGTCAACCACGAGACCAACGAGCTGTTCTTCGACCAGCTGGAAATTCCCGAGGAGAACCTGCTCGGCCCCGAGGGCCAGGGCTTCAAGACCTTGCTGGACGGCCTGAACGCCGAGCGCACCCTGATCGCCGCCGAGTGCATCGGCGACGGCTACTGGTTCATCGACCGCGCGACCAAGTACGCCACGCAGCGCGTGGTGTTCGGCCGCCCGATCGGCCAGAACCAGGGCGTGCAGTTTCCCATCGCCGAGGCCTATATCGAGCTGGAGGCGGCCAACCTGATGCGCTGGAAGGCCTGCGAAAAAATCGACGCGCACCAGCACGCCGGCGTCGAGGCCAACATGGCCAAATACCTGGCCGCCAAGGCCAGTTGGGAGGCCGCCAACTGCTGCCTGCAAACCCATGGTGGCTTTGGCTTTGCCTGCGAATACGACGTCGAGCGCAAGTTCCGTGAAACCCGGCTGTACCAGGTGGCGCCGGTGTCCACCAACATGATTTTCAGCTACGTGGCCGAGCACATCCTCGGGCTGCCGCGCTCGTTCTGAGGCCGTGCCATGACCCGATCCCTGGACGGCATTACCGTCATTGCCCTCGAACACGCCATCGCCGCCCCGTTCTGCACGCGCCAGCTGGCCGACCAGGGCGCGCGCGTGATCAAGATCGAGCGGCCCGGCGTGGGGGACTTCGCGCGCGCCTACGACGAGCGCGTGCGCGGCCTGGCCTCGCACTTCGTGTGGACCAACCGCTCCAAGGAGAGCCTCACGCTGGATCTCAAGCAACCGCCGGCGCGCCAGGTGCTGATGCAGCTGCTGGCCGACGCCGACGTGCTGGTGCAAAACCTGGCGCCGGGCGCGGCGGCGCGGCTCGGGCTCGGCTTCGAGGCCCTGCACGTCACGCACCCGGGCCTGATCGTGTGCGACATCTCAGGCTACGGCGACGACGGTCCTTACCGCGACAAAAAGGCCTACGACCTGCTGATCCAGAGCGAAGCGGGTTTTTTGTCGGTGACCGGCACGCCGGACGAGTCGGCCAAGGCCGGCTGCTCCATCGCCGACATCGCCGCCGGCATGTACGCCTACACCGGCATCCTGAACGCGCTGCTGCGGCGCGGCAAGACCGGCCAGGGCTGCCGCGTCGAGGTGTCGATGCTGGAGAGCATGACCGAGTGGATGGGCTACCCCCTGTACTACGCCTTCGACGGCGCTCCTCCGCCGCCGCGCGCCGGCGCCGCGCACGCGACGATTTTTCCCTACGGGCCATTCCCCTCCGGCGATGGCCGCACCGTGATGCTGGGGCTGCAGAACGAGCGCGAATGGCACAGCTTCTGCCAGCTGGTGCTGCGCCGTCCGGCCGTGGCCACCGACCCGCGCTTTGCCAGCAACTCGCAGCGCGTGGCGCACCGCGACGCGCTGCGGGGGTTGATCCAAGAGGTGTTCGGTGCCCTCAGCGCCGAGCAGGTGCGGGCCCGGCTGGACGAGGCCCAGATCGCCAACGCCAGCGTGAACGACATGCACGATGTCTGGCGCCACCCGCAACTGGCGGCACGTGACCGCTGGGCCCAGGTGGACACCCCGGCCGGCCCGGTTCCGGCCCTGCTGCCACCCGGCACCCACGCCGCCGAGGCCCCGCGCATGGACCCCATCCCCGCGCTGGGCCAGCACACCGAGGCCATCCTGCGCGGGCTGGGCTGGTCGGCGGCGGATATTGCCCGGGGACAGGAGGCGGGGGTGGTTTGAGCCACCGTCACCAGGCTGTTTACTTCAAAAAAGAGAGCGAAAACCCGTTGTTTTGTGCTGGGACTACTGGGTTTTGGCCATCATATTGGGGCCCAATAAAAAGCCGGATCGGCGCGATGGCGGATCCGGCTTGATCTGAATCTGGTCGGGGTGAGAGGATTCGAACCTCCGGCCTCTACGTCCCGAACGCCTTTTTATTGCCAATGAAATCAATGTGTTGTACGATGAAACCCATTATTTGGGACACTTCGGGGACACGGGCCGGTGGGCACTATTACAAAACGCGGAGAGTTGCAGTGGCAAGCCAAGGTCAGGCGCCGTGGTTTCCCTGCTCAGTCACGAACCTTCTCCTACAAGGAGGATGCCGAGCGCTGGGTTCGCGCGATGGAGCGCGAGCTGGAGACGACCGGTTTCATCGACCGCCGGGAGGCTGAGCGCAACACCTTGGCCGACATCCTTGTGCGGTATGGGCAGGAAGTCACACCGCATAAAAAATCGGCAGCGATGGAGTCCACCAAGATCAAGCTCTTACTCAGGGATGCCGCCCTTACCCAGATCAAGACTTCAGCCTTGAGCAGTTCGATTGTCGCTGCCTGGCGTGACCGCCGCCTCAAGCAGGTCAGCGGGGCCACGGTCAACCGCGAGATCGACGTTCTGTCGGCGGCGATCAACCACGCGCGGCGTGAGTGGGGTATCCATATCGAAAACCCCGTGCCCCTGGTGCGTCGCCCGGAAAAGGCCAAAGCCAGGGACAGGCGCTTTTCGGATGAGGAGATGGCGTATTTGCTCGCAGCCTTGACGGGCGGTGAGCGCCTGGCTGATGGCACGTTCAGCAAGGGGGCGCGCAACCCATGGTTGCAACCCCTGGTCGAATTAGCCGTGGAGACGGCGATGCGCCGGGGGGAGTTGTTGTCCTTGCGCTGGGAGTGTGTGAATCTGGCTCGGCAGACAGCATTTTTGCCAGACACCAAGAATGGCGATTCGCGCATGGTGCCTTTGTCACGCAAGGCGGTGGCCATCCTGCAGGAGCTGCAAACTTTGGCTGGTGTAGACGATGTCCTTGAGGGGTCGGTGTTCCCCACGACGGCCATGGCCTTGCGCAAAGGATTCAAGCGTGCTTTGGAACGCGCCCAGCAGCAGTACAAGGAAGATTGCCGAGCAGTCGGAAAGCGGCCTGTTCGCAGCTTTCTGGAGGATGTCCATTTCCATGACACTCGCCACGAAGCCGCGTCTCGTTTGTCGGAAAAGCTGAGCAACGTCTTGGAGTTGTCTGCCGTGACAGGTCACAAGGATTTGCGCATGCTCAAGCGTTACTACCATCCCCGTGCCGAAGACCTGGCGAAAAAGCTGGGGTAGATCGGCTGCTTGGGCTGTGGACAAGGCTGTGTTCTGCTCGGGTTGTCCTCGTTACATCGCCCCTTGATGGTTCGATACATCGCCCCTGATTGCGTGCTGGGGCGGGGTTCGTTAGATCGCCCCTTGTCGGTTCGTTAGATTACCCCTTCTCTATACCTATAGGGTGTTCCTATAGCATTCCTTTAATTTTTGCTGGTAGCGCTTGCCATGTCGGTGGGTATTCTCGGGCGCAAGCCAAGTCTCAAAGTCCGGCTTCGATCAACTCATGCAGTAACTGCGCGCCTATGATGATGCGGTCTTCAATGTCTATGCCCTGGGTTTGCGGCACGGCAAATAAGCCATCCTGAATGGCGTACTTGCTTGCCACGGTATCGAAGGCGTTGCGCAGTGCCGGTTCGCTGGGGATATCGCTCAGTGCCCAGCCGTTTTCCACACAGCGGATCTTGAGCCCGCTGCGTCGTAGTATTAGATGGCGTTCATTGGTTTCGTGGCCTGGAAAGCAACGCGGCCAACCGTGGTTGCCAATGTCTGATGTGGGCAGTCCCGCTTCGTTGGCCAGAGCCAGCAAATAGGCGTCATGGTGGTTGCTGCGGTTGTCGCAGGAGTCGCTCAAGGGCATACAGATGGCGTAGCCTGGGCCGGGCCCCAGAACGTAGTTGCCAGCGAAATCCAGGCTCGCACCGCGCATTACCTCGTATTTGGCGATGTAGTAGCGCCAGTCTTTTGGCGTGGAAGGGGCTTGCACGAACGTGTCGATGACGGCTTGCGGTGTTTGTCCGACGGCCAGGTCGTCCAGCAGGCCTTGCAGGGCAGCGGCGCTGGGGTGGATGGCTTCGTTGTAGCGAATACGCCAGTGGTTTTCCCACAGCCCTGCCTGCCGCTGCCGCGGGGCTCCGATATAGGTCAGGCGATGGCCCGAGCTGCGCTGGCGGCTTCTGCCTGTATGGCCCTTGGCCAGAAGGGCGGCGCTGACCTGGTGGTAAGGGTGCTTGAACAACGTGAAAAACTGCCTTGCGCGGCTGGCAAAGGCGCGAGGATCCTGTGCGGGGCTGAGGTCGAACACTGTCAATCCCCCGCGCAGCAGTTCATGGTCTTCGAGCTGGCACACGGATTCGTGCAGCGTGGGGTGGGCCCCTACCAGGGCTTGCTTGGCCTGCTCGTTGCGAACCTGAACCTGATTGAAGGTTTCCACGGCATGTAGCGGCCCGCCCGCCATGATGGTTTCCACCTCCGCGAGCAAAGCGGGCATATTGTTGCGGGTGGAGTCGGCGCGGATTTCGCTGCGCGAGGCTTCGATCAGGTTACGCAGAATGCGCAACCGGTGGTGCATGTCTGCCAGCGGCGTGCCCTGCATCAGGCCGTGCAGCACGCCATACAGCAGCACGGTGTGCGCCAGCGACCAGGGGCGCGTGCCATACAGGCGGCAGCAGGCATGGAACATGTTCACGCCCACCGGGGCGTCCCCGAAGTCGCGGAAGTTGAAGATGCGCAGGGGCGTTGAAGCGATGCTCTCGGTATCTCGGGTAAAAAGGCTGGTAAACAGCGGGGCAATGGCTTGGGGGCCAGACAACCCAGCGGATTGCACGGTGAGCCAGACATCGAGTGCGCGTGCAATCCAATCGAGGTTGTCGTGGGCTGCTGACGCCTGGTTGCCCAGCAGAGCTTTCGAAAGAACTGAAAGGGCGCTGAGGTCGCCCAGGCTCGTCTGCACGGACAGGCCTTGTTTCCACGCCCGCACCTCGAAGAGAAAGCGCAGGTAGCGCACGCATTCTTCGTCGATCAGGTGGTTGTCGCCCCGGTAGGGCCAGAACAGGTCGGCCCAGTCTGTGTCGATCTTGTGCGAGAACGCCTTCACGGCTGCGCCGTCCGCTTCCAGCAGTGCCGGGTTCTTGTGCAGCAGGGCTTCCAGGTCGGCCTTGAAGTTCTCGAACCCGGTCAAGGGCCTGCCGCGTGAATTCATCTTCACGTACAACGTGTTGTCGAGCTTTTGCGCGGCCACGGGCAGCAGCAGGAAGCGGATCGCCGGGTTTACAGGGTCGGTCAGCCGTAGCCAGGCGGCATGCAGGAGTTCGCTGGGTTGATCTTGGTAGTGCCGGTGCAGAGCATCCAGCACCACCAGCATGCCCTGGATGGTGGGGTCGTGCTTCCAGGTGGGCAGGTAGTTGGCCTGGTCGCACAGCCATGCTGAAACCGGCTGAGCATCCATGCGGGGCCTGCATTGGGTCAGGAACTGGCAGAACGCCCGCGCGCCGGGGCGCGTGGCGTATTGAAATGCGTGCCACGGCAGCGCGCTTGCGCTGCTCTGTGGCTGGTGCCAGGCCAGATAGCAGTGCAGCAGAAAGAGGGTCGTCAGGCGCTGCTGGCCGTCCAGCGGGTACAGCGTAGGTATTTGCTTGCCGCCGTCCTCCTTGTTCACTACGTCGCCAAAGACGAAGTCGAGGTGAAGGCTCTTGCCATCGCTGTCCAGCGCGGCACACAGGTCGGCAATAAAGCGTTCGCGCACTTGGCGTGCCTGCTCGTTCTTGCGGCCTTGGGCGTAGTCGCGCTGGAACAGTGGGATCTCGATGGCTTGCACTTGCGTGCCATTGATGGGCCGGGAAAACAGTTGTGCCAGACTGGTAAGGGTGCCGTCGCCTTGTGCTGGCGGTGTGGTCATGGGGGTATCGGTCATTGCAGGTATGCGGCCAGTTTTTTCTTGATTTCTCGGAGATAGGCGTCTTTGTCGGCGTCTCCCCAGAAATGAGGTTGCAGCCGGTCTGCAGGCGCGTAGTACTTCAGGAACACGTTGCGCGTGGCGGCCGGGATGTAGTCGCCGCGCCTGTCCATCGCCAGCACTTTGCTGCGTTTGACTTCAAAAACTGCATTGCTCAGCGCGGCGTTGGCGCCGAGGGATAGCAATGCCAGGTTGGCAATGCTGTGGTCCGCCTCTTCTTCCACGCCGTCATTGAGTTCCACGAGAACCCTCCCTGCCAGCGCCTTGAATTCTTCCAGACCAAACTGCTTGGTATGCAGGTGCGGAGTAGCTGCGTTGATGTCGGCCAGCAACGGGTCAATAGCGGCCATGTTGCCTGTTGCCCGGATGTCGCTCAAGGCCTGGCGATGCTCTGCAAGCCACGTCTCCCATTGCTCTGCGCGGATCAAGTCCTGGGCGTTCTGCGCATGGATATGCTCCAGGGACCATGTGGCGCCGACGTGCTCCTTGAATGGAAAGCGGTCACGGCGGACCTCGATGTTGAACAATAGCAGCAGACGCTGCAATGTGACTTTATGGCTGCTGTTCTCGTAGTGCAGGGTGCCGTCGAGATCGTCGGCGCGGGTCTTCAGTGTGGCCTTGATGCGTGAGGTAAGGGCATTGTCGAAGGCCTTCTTGCCTTGCCCCTGGGCCAGGTCGAAAATGGCCTGCAGGGACAATCCACAGGTCACCAGGAAACCGATTTTGTTGTGCCAGAGCGGCTCTTCGAACCAACCCAGGATTTGCGCGTGCAGTGCTTCCACTTTCGCCCAGAAGGCCAGTGAATCGCCCTCGGCCTGAGGGCGCAATTGGTCAAAGGTGTGATACGCCGGCGCGCCCGTGGCGGGCTTCTTTGCCAGGGTATCGAACAACAGGTCGATGCGCGTGCCGTGCTGCAGGGTGACGCGGCCCTGTGCAGCTGCCTGGCCTGTGACGAAGGCCCAGACATCCGGCCGTTGCAAATCACGCTCAATCCCGTCCCACTGCGCGGCGATCTCGGTCTCGCGGCCAGGGTGCTTTTCCTGCACTTTCGACAGCAGGACCGCCTTGAGCAGCTCCGCATCGGTCAACGGAATGCGGCCCTGGTTCAAGCGGGTGAACAGTGGGATGGGCTCTTCGTTTTCTGGAACTTCGTACCAGATGATGCGCACGGTGGTCGAGAGAAAACGGAACATCTCATCGACCAGAAATTGTTGGTACTGCAGCCCCATCTTGTTTGCGAACCAGCCAGCAATCGTTGCATAGGCCTGGTGCATGTGGAAGTAGTCGATGTTTTCCTCAGCTTGCGCGGCATCAAGTTCTCTCAGGTACGCCTGGCTGCCAGCCCTGGTCTGGTATTCCAGGTGGTAGCGGGGCTCACCTTTGTTCATGAAGCGCAGCAGCAGCCACAGGGTTGTCAGGCGCTGCTGGCCGTCGATCAGCTCCCATGCGCCGGTGCCCAGGCTTTTCACGACGATAGGCTGCAGGCTGTAGCGCTGGCCTGCGCTCTCCCAGATGTCGTCCAGCAGCTTGGTGACTTCGTCCGCAGTCCAGCGATAGCCGCGTTGGTAGGAGGGGATGAAGAAGGTTCCCTCTATGCCCTGGGTGGGCAGGCGGCTTGCTGAATCAACACCAAAGCAGATGGTTCGGTATTCGAGTTTGTAGCTCATCGGGTCATTGTTCCTTGGTCGTCAATGGCGTTTTCTGCACGTCGCGTAATGCTTGCCCAAACCCGCGCAGCCACCAGTCCAGCATCGCACTGTCCACCACCGTCGCGGTAATTTTCATCCAGCCATCCTCCTGGTCATGCACCTGCTGGTCTTTTGACAGCGGTGTTTCCCGCAGATGGAAACCGGCGTCGTTATCAATGCAGAACGTGAGCTGCACCCTCTGCCCCTCGCCAAAGCCGAATCGCCCATCCTCGTCGTACTTCTGTAGATCAAATTCCGCAGGGCGCTCGAAAGCCAGAGTGGATGCCTCGGCCTGGTTAATGCGGTGAAGTGCAAGGCTGCGCTCGTTGGCAAAACCCTCGTAGCGGCACACCAAATACAGGCGCGGGCCTTGTTGGGCCAGGCCCAGGGGCATGACCTTTGCCTGGCGGCGCTTGCCTGCAGCGTTTTGATAGTCGATATGCAGCCAGCGGTTGGCGTACAGCGCATCGCTCACGGCTTCCAGCACGCCAGGGGCGATGGCCGGCGGCAGCAGCGGCTGGCTTGTGGCCACAACCCGCACCTTGCGTGGCCATTCACGCTCCAGAGCCGCTGTGTCGCTGCGCTGGTTGTGGCTGTCACCCAGGTTGCGCCGGGCCTGGCTGAAAAAGCCGTCCATGGACTGCATCAGCCGCGCTGGCAGCAGATGTTTGAGGTGTTCTTCGGCCAGTTGCAGCAGCAGCGACTCCTGGGGGGTCAGTTGGGGCACGGCTAGGCCCTGAGCGCACTCGCGCCAGCGGTAACCGTAGGGTTTGCTGCGGTCGTCGCGCTCGATGTCGAAATGCTCGCTCAGAGTTTCCACTTGGCGCTGGATGGTACGCAGATCGCGCTCAAAACCCGCGCTCTGCAGCTGCTGGTGCAGCTCTGCCGTGGTGATCTTGCGCCCGCGCGGTATGCGGCGAAGTAGCTCCACCATGAGCAGTGCGGTGTCCAGGGTGTCGGGTCGCTTGGCCATGGAGTGCGTCAGCCTTTCAAGGGGGTGTTGGTGAAGACTGCCCACAGGCGCACCATGGCCCAGGTGTCGAGGCAGCAGTAGGCGAGCAACTGGCGTTCCAGCTCGGCCTTGCGCCCCGCGCTGGTGGTGGAGGCGATGGCCTCTAGATAGGCCTGCTGGGCCATACCGCCGTCCTGCACGCCATCGAGTTGGTCGTAACCCAGATCAGGGCATAGGGCTGGCAGAACGGCCTTGATGCTCCAGCTGCCCTGCTGGCTGGGATGGTAGTAGTGCTGGCGTGCCACGGGCAGCAGATCGACCACGCGGTCGTTGATGGCGTGCAGCGCAGGGGCCAGGCTTGGGTAGCGGTCGGCCAGTTCGCGGATGCGGGTGGTTTCGAACGCGGCGTTGTAGACGAACACAGGGCCGCATTCGCCGCAGGCGGTGATGAGGGCTTGGGCAAAAGCACGTCCGGGGTTGCCGCCAGAGAGGTCGAGGAACGCATGGTGCGTGGCCCGTCCCGTGCGCCCCAGGCGATGGACGCTAAACTGGAAGGGAATTTGCTGGTAGGGCCGGGTGCCTTCCCAGATCGGCACAGCGAACTGGATGGTCTCGAAGTCGATGAAATAACCCGGCAGTCTGTGTGCCGCCAGTGCCTGCGCGGCAGCGCAACGGTCGAAATACGCCTGGCTCGACAAGGTAGCAGCCTTCACGCGCTGCTGCGTGGGGTTGAGCAGATCGTCCGGCACGTCGCGCAGTTCGCGGATGCCGTGCTCCGCGACGTATGTCTTGAGCGTGTTGCTGGGGCGCGGCAGCCAGTGGATGGGGTGTTCCGCCGATGGCTCCTGGCTTTGGCAGTGAGTGATGAAGCCGCATTCATAGGGCGCGCATGGCACTGGCCGCCGGTGGCGATGGGTGGGGCTTTCTCGAGGGCCATTACGGCCTGTGCGCTGGCGATCCAGCTGCGCACTTCATGGTCGCGGCCCAATGCATCAGCAGTCACATCCACCTCCATCAGCAGGCCCCGGTAGTCGCCGCCGCCAGGGTAGCTCCAGCCGCTGTCGATGTGTGCGACAGCGATGGATTGGAGCGGCACTCCACTGGCACGGGCCAGGAAGGACTGCGCGGCGGCATCGTCGCGGTGGTAGTCCTTCACGCTCGCGCTGGACTTGACCTCCACCATGCGCCAGCCCTTGGCGGTGGGCAGCAGCACATCGGCAAAGGCCAGTGCGCCCTCGGCACGAAAACCTGCCTCGAAGATTGGCTGTGCGGACCGCAGCAGTACCTGGGTGCGGGCAAAAGCTGCATCGAAGCCTTCGGCCTGCGGGTCGATTAACTGACCCTGCTCGAACGGGTTGTACAGCCGCCGTGCAATGTCCCCCACCTGGTGGCCCGTGGCGTAGCTGGCCAGGCTGGCGCCGGAGTCCTTGCGCCGCTCAGGCTGGTGGATTTCGAGCCACAGGCGCTTGGGGCATTGGCGAAAAGCCAATAGCTTGGATTTGGACAGCACGCGCATGGCAGATTGTGTGGCTGGTGTGGTGATGGGCTCATCATCTACTGCGCTGCGATCGCGCAGCGCCGTCCAAAACTGATACAGCTCCGGCTGGGGAACGTACTCAAGACTAACGTGGAGCAGTCGGCCATCACGCTCATACATGGGAACGATTGCAATTGGTCCCTCGAGTGGGTGAGCTCCCGCCCGTCATGGTTGAGTCGACGCATGTCCTTCGCAGCGCACAGTGCGGAAACCTTTGATGGATTGCATCTTGCCGGGCTTGCCGCACTGCTCGCACAGGCGTGCGGACAGCGCTTCGGCCAGGTCGATCATGGCTTGCTGGCGTTCGGAGGCGGATTCCACGGAAAAGCGCAGCCGTCCCCATTTTTGCTTGACCTGCATGGCGACCGCTTGTGGTGCGTCGCCGTGCTCGGTTTCCTGTTGCAGGCTTTCACACAGGATGTCGATCAGGTCGAACCAGCCATCACCGCATTGCAGGCCCCAGCTCATGGCGCAGGTCTGCGGCTCGGCGTGACGGTGCTGGAATAGCTGCGGGTACCGCTGGCACAGAAGCGCGTCAAGTGCTGGGGTCATAGGATCGTTGATGTATTGAGTTCAGGTATTTGCGCCTGTCGGCAGCCATGCTGCTGCATCAGTTGTGCAATCCGGTAGCCGAATTTTTGGATGCTGTCGTTGCGGGTCAGCCCATAGCGGTTGACCATGAAAGGAATGACAGCGACCAGGGTGCTCTCGGCATTGACGCCCCACCACAGGTCGCGACCGTCGATGGGTGGTTCGTGAGTGAAAGTTGAGTTTTTGTCATGGAACGCCTTTTGAAAGTCATCTCGGTAGCTCTTGCCAAGGCACAGGATAAGCTTGGGCCGTGCCGTTGCAGCCCACTGGCGCATGCGTGGGAAACGGTGCTTTCTGCACCAATCGAGATAGTCGGATTTGTTCTCCAAGCCGGTCGCTTCTGCAAAATTGGAATGCCACCGGGCCTGGTTCGTGTCCTTAAAGGCGATGGGGTAGAGATTAATCTTGAAGTAACCCGATGAACCTTGGGTAAATGGTTTGGCCTGTTGGCAAAAATCGCGGTATTCAGACACGGGGCGGCCATGAATGGCAGCGAGTATCTTCATGGCTTGCCGGTTGAAAATGTAAGTCAGGTTTTCCGAGGCATCGCCATAGCCTCTGGGCGGACAGGGCTCGCCGCGCCGCATTTCGTTCTGGAGTTGCTCGGCGGTGCAGGCACCGCCCCACTCGATGCCGCATAGCCATATGGCGCGCCGTTCAGGATTGCCAATGTCCCCGCCGTCGCAGCCCGAATAGGATGTGGCCCATGTCTCAAAGTTTGGATTTGCTGTCATCAGATTTTGACATTTCTTGGAGCCGCTCCAAGAAGACGTCATCCTCAAGGTAGAAAATCTGAGGGCATGGCTCAGAGGGTTTTGCGATGTTGACCAGTAGTTGGCCAAGCCGCCAGTCAGGATGTTTCTCCCAAAATTCTCGGAGCGTATGAAGGATTGCAGGAATTCGTTCGGGGTTTCTCATTTTTCTTTCTTTCACATATTGTCAAGGAAGCCTGGTTCATCCTGCTCGGCGTTTTCCATTGCCAGTTCCAGAGGTATGTAGCGGAACATCACATTGTCGAAGCGCATGCGGTCGTCCGAGTATTGCAAATATGCTTCCAACTCTTGGTATAGCGGTAAATCCTTGTCGTAAGGAATGTCAAGGTAAATATCCCCCATGTAGCCGCACATCATCACCCCGCTTGACATGAAAGGCGCGCAGGGCTGCCAGGCAATGCCCTTGGCGTTCAGCCAGCTGATGATTAGCTGGCGGATGGCGCTCCTTGAGTGCGCGGTCGTGGAACGAGAGCATCAGCACGCTACGCTGTTAGGTGCGGGCGATGTGGTCGATGGTGTGGAACAGTTGGGGCATGGTTCAACTCCTTGTATGGCTGCATCATCCGGCGTGGCTGCGACAAAATGTGTCGCTTTTTCGTGGGTGACTTGCCTGGACGAAGGCAACCCCCGGCGCAACTGGAACGAATACCCGCAATGGGATGGCCTCCCCTTGCAGGGTGAATACCACTGCTGGCTTTTCCATGACCTTTGCGATCATGTTCTGGGCTACGACTGGGGCGCGCTCTTGGGCATTGGAAAAATTTGGACGGATGTGATGCTGATCCAGCAGCGTATCGAATCGTGGTGACGGCCGGTGCAGGAATCGGTGGCGGTTCTGCCCGAGTGAATGCCCGAACGCTTTGCAGAAAAATGTCTGGGGGCATGCTCAGCCGCCCTGAGGAAGGTGCGTCGCAATCGCTTCCAGTGCCTCCTTGGCCTCCAGCGCCAGCTCGATGTCGCCGGGGTTGTGGATGTTCGCCTCGTGCAGGTTGATGCGAATCAGAGGGCTGCCGCGCCGCTGCATGCGCCGGGTGAAGTTGCGTACGGTGGCAACGGCACGGCTGGCACCTATCTCCAACACCAGCGGGGAGGGGGTGCTATCGAGCCACATGTCCAGCAGCATCCGTTGCTGGGTGCTGCGGATGGGGTTCCATTGCCCGTCATCGATCATCAACAGGTTGGGCCGTGCCAGAGCGCCGCAGCGGGGGCAGTGAGGCAAATCGCCTTGCCACTCCAAGGTGGCGCTGTCCACCTGTGGGTGCAGGCGGCCGGTCTGCCATGGGTGGGCACCGCAGGCCGTTGTGCATTGCAGCCGGTGGATAGAGCCGAGGCATTCGTAGATGCGGGCGGCCGGGAAACCGGCTTTGTGAAAGTGCCCGTCGGCGTTGCTGGTGAACACGAAGCAGCCGTGCGGCATGCGCTGACCCCACTGGCGCAGCAGGGTGTATCCGGCGTGGGGCTCTGTGGTGCGACACAGGTTCAGCCGCTGGCCATACATGCCCCACGCCGTGGCGGGGTGTTCATCGAAGGCTTGAGGCGAGGTCATTTTTTCAAAGCCGAGCCCCTGTCTGGCAAGCGCTGGCCAGGTGTGCGAAAAGGTGGCTGCGTCGCGCAAGTCTGGCAGGCCGCTGTCGGCAGCCATGCCCTCGCCGGTAGCGATCATCAGCGCGCTGGAGCCTTGCAGCAAGTGTGCGGCGCGTTGGAGTTTGTCGGCCAACAGATAGTCGGTCTGTCGGTCGGCGTTGGGATGGATATGCCAGGTGTCGGTGTCTGCGTGGTAGTCCAATGCGTCGCCTCGCAGAGCCTCACGTAGGGCACGGGCGTGTTCGTATCCTATGCGCAGCCGTCGCTGTAAAGAGGAAATGCGGGTGTCACCCGAGAATAGCAAGTGCTGGCGTGCCAGGTGGTATAGCGGGTCGGGCAACGCGCCTGTGGGCATGAATACTCCTCTCTTGATAGCTGCTTGCGCTTTTTGGGGCACGCGCAAGAGCCTGTTTGGGCTGAATGAGGGGATTGTCTGGTGAGCCGCGACAGACTGTGTCGCGGCAGGGTGCCGCAGTGTTACAACACCAGGCCCTTGAGGTATTCGCGGAAAGATCTGCCCATTTGCCGGAGCTGCAGCGCCAGTTTCACGGTGGCTTCTTGAAAGCCGTCCAACCGACCCGTGTCGTCAAAGCTGATCAAAAAACGGTCGAACAGCGCATCCAGATTGGCGACCAGCAAGAAGCCGTTGAACACGTCCAGCCGCTCGGCATCGTTGGCGCACTCTGCCCAGGGTTTGGCGTGGCTCGCGCGCAAGACTTCGGGCAGGGCCATCCTCCACTGACCAGCCATCGACCTCTGCATACCATTCGCCCAGACTCTCCTCGCTGGCCACCAGTCCGATCGAAATCAGGCGACGTGGATAGCGCCAGTCGAGCCCGGTGAATTCGGTATCCAGAAAGACCCTGGCTGTCGATCCTGATCTGCGTTTTAGCAAACTAAGCCAATGAGCGAGGAATCCGAAGTGTCTATGCATCCAATATGTGCGTGTTGATGTTCATCTGACCTGCTGACAAGCCACCGCCGATTGGTACCTGACGCCGTCGATGCCCACAAAAACCTCAGATGCCGCGCCGACCAGCAAGGTCGTCTTTTTGCTGGTTTGCTTGAAGTACGACGGCTCGTTAGTGTCCGCCTGTTCGTCGATCTGGCTGACGCCCAGCCGCTTGGCCAGCTGCTTGCCTGCCAGGCGTTTCAGATAGACGGTTGCCCTGTTTTCACCGTCAGCGGCTGTGACCAGCGCTGCCACCACCTCGTCTCCGAACAGCGATGGCAGAGGGCCTTTCTGTGAAGGCATCAAGAAGCCATCCGCCCCTTTGATGAGGCCGATGGCGCGGAGCTTGGATTCCACTTCATCGGTCGTCAACACCGTTCCGGCCTTGCATTGAAGCAAGGCTTCGAGCTGCTGCACTGTGGCTGGTGCGGCAGCGGTATCGAGCAGCGGCACGGGCATTTGTGCACACGCGAGGCCAACGCCAGACAAGGCCAGGCCGCAAGCAATCCAGTGGCGCAGGGTGCGAAGATTCCGATTCACAGAGCGCGCCTTTCCGAACGACATTGCAACCGCCACCGCTGGCGCTCCAGCAGGGCCTGAAAATGGTCTTCACCGGATGCATTCCACTGTGGCCAATCAGGTGGCATATCGGCCTGTGGGCGTGGCGCGATACGCAAGGCCAACAACTCCAATCGTCCCGGAAAATGCCTCAGCAAATCAGTGGCCAGGGATTGCTCCTGCCCCACGATGGCGTTGACACACAGCAGCAGGTCTTGCGCTGCTTTGCGCAGCTCGGCAGCCAGATCAGCGGCCTCGGTGGTGTTCATGGCTGTCCTTTCTCTGCATCAGGGGAGCATCCGTAGTCCTGCATACACGGTGGCGCGGGCCTCGGGTGCGTAGGCGATGAGTTCTCCGCCATCCCAGAGGGGGACGGTGTAGATCGTTCGCCCCATGCACAAAAACTCCTGCCGCACGTACTGCGCCAGTGCTTCCAGGTCATGCAGCGCAATGTTCTGCGGCGGCTCTGCCGCAGAAATCACCAGATCGGTAGAGGGCACATGCACCAGCTCCAGACCCACCCGCTGAAATGCCAGAGCCAGCAGCGAGCGTGACGGCTCCTGGTCCAGATAGCCCGGCAGAGCGGCCAGCGTTTCTTCATAGTGCAGTGGCTTGCGCTTGGCCATGATGAACTCGCGTAGTTGCATAAATGCATCGTCGAGCGCCCGTAGGCCTTTTGTGTTGATCTTGGTGCCGATGTCCCTGTCCTGGTTCAGCTCGCCATAGACGTCACTGGTCAGCCAGGCATGGCGTGTCACCGTGTCCACTACGCAATGCAGGATGTTCTGCGCCACGCTGTCGGTGCGCTCGACCAGGCCGAACTCGATGGCATCCAGCCCGTTGAGGGAGACCGTGGCCCACAGGCCATTGCGTTCGTCCCCATGCAGGCACTGCGTAGCCATGCCCTGCAGCGGAATGACGAAACCCAGCTCCTCCAGCTTGCCCAGCAACAGTTCGACCGTGGCGTTTATGGGCGTCGGTGGTGGGGGAGGCGCAGCGGTGTCTTGGGGCGGAACGGCCTGCGCCGGTGGTAATCGGCCGCCAAACCGGGCCTCGTACCACTCGCCCAGGATTTCCGTGGCGAGTTCAGATTCGCGCAGGCCCCGAGCTTTGGCCTCGTGCCGGATCGCATCCGTCAGGCGCACGTCCAGCATCCAGTTGGTTTGCGCCATGGCACCCTGGGCCTTCTTGCGCTCGCGGTAGCGACGTTGGTATTCGGCGGACGACTGCCTGCCGGTTCGTGGACGTGCCATGCTTGTTTAATTAACAACACTAGTTAAACTAACTATCCATGAAATTGCCGCTCCATGCAAGCTCGTGCTTGTGACAACAATCCCTCGCCGGAGATCAACATGACAGCCAACGATGCCCAGCCGATGAGCCAAAGGCAGGCAGACGCCCTGCGTGAGGAGTGGGCGCTGCTGCTCAAGATGGGCTATGCCAGCCAATGGTCGCCCGCACAGAAGATGGCGCGCCAGGATGAAATCGCCGCTCTGCTGCTGCACGTGGGCCAGGCTCTGCCTCGGGGATTGACCCGGCGAGAAGTGCTGGTCAACGTGGACGTTGTCCCGCCAAGGGGAGCGCAATGATTTACTTCTTTGGCGACACCCACGGCCACTTCCGGCATGTGCTGGAGATCGTCTCCAGAGATCGCCCGGCAGCCATCGTCTTCCTGGGCGACTTGCAGGCACAGCGCCCGTTGGATGCCGAGCTGGACTCCATCCTGGGAATGACCGAAGTCTGGTTCATCCATGGAAACCACGACACGGATTCCGATGCCGAATACGACCACCTGTTTGGATCGGCGTTGGCAGACAGGAACTTGCATGGGCGCGTTGCCCTGGTTGATGGTGTGCGCATTGCCGGGCTGGGCGGTGTGTTCCGAGGGCAGGTATGGACGCCGCCGGTGGACTGGCTGTACGAGAGCTCCAAGGAGTTCACTGCGCGCTGCGGCAGTGGCAATCGCTGGCGCGATGGGCTGCCGCGCAAGCACCGCAGCTCCATCTTCCCGGAGGATTACTTTCGCCTGGTTTCACAGCACGCCGACATTCTGGTGACACACGAGGCACCCAGCGCCCATCCGCATGGATTTGAGGCCATTGACGAATTGGCGCGCAGCCTGCGTGTGGGCAAGGCGTTCCACGGCCACCACCATGACTGTCTGGACTACAGCCGTGATCGGGCGCGGCTGGGGTTTGCGGCCTTTGGCGTGGGGTTTTGCGGGGTGACCGATATGAACGGCAGCTGCATTCGGCCGGGGACGTTTGACCATGCACGTGCAGGGCGCCGGCGGTAAAGGAGCGCAAGACTTGCCCTGCGCCTACAAGGTCGAAACTGCTGTGGCGGATTGCCGGCACCAAGGAAACACCGTCGCTTTAGGCACCAAGACCGCGAGTGGCGGCAACGCGGCAAATGGCCGCAAATGGAGGCGTTGGTTTGGACGCAGGAGTGGGTAGCTTTGTCCCCAGGATGCCGCCGTGTCCGATTTCTCCCGAAATCTGACCCAGCGGCCCCATTCTTTGTGCCCGTCCAGCCAGCACAAAGAATGTGGTGATCGTCGTTGGGGACAGGTGTTTTTTGTGCTTCTTGCGTCCAGCGGCTGCGCTGCAGGGGTGCCATGTAGGTGCCGCCAGCGTGTCACGGTGGCACCAGAGAGGCACTGTCACGGTGCTGCGCCCACGAAAACAGAGGCGGTCGGTGGCAGCGTGCCGTCAAGGTGTCACTGCGGTGTCGTGACGATGCCGTATGCGTGCTCCAAGGGCGCTTTCGTGGTGCTACTTTGGCCTGCTGCCATTGGTGGCCAACCAATGTAGTGGTGCTGTGAGCGTGTCGTGACGGTGCCGCCATGGGGGCGTGCTGGTTCGAATCGGTGTCAGGTGCTTGCCGTGAAGATGCGGTTAGGTGTCGTCATGGTGCTGCAACCGCATTTTGTGCTCAGCGAATCAAAAACTAGTAGGAATTATCGGAATGCCATGTACACCATGGATGCGTGCGTTGGTTGCTAAAGAATGCAGTCGCCATGCGCCCATCAGACTCGACTGAAAATTCACCAATCCGAATCGGTTGCCAATTTGTGCCAAGATTGCACAAATTAACCCGCAGCCTGCCGACGCATACATGAACGAAGAGTCTGGTGAAATCCTTACCATCGACGAAGTTGCCGCCTACCTTAAGGCCGGGCGACGCACGGTCTATCGCCTTGCAGCCAACGGTCAGATTCCGGCCTTCAAGCTGGGTGGCACGTGGCGCTTCCGGCGCACCGAGCTGGATCGCTGGATTGCAAACCGTATCGACACGCACAGCCAGTCCAATCCAGACGGAGATGCGCCGTGAGTGGGCCTGTCTCCCAAGGCACTCCCAGCAATCCGGTACTCGACGGGCTTGAACGTCTGGTCGGGGAGATCGGCGATCTTCAAAGCAAGCTGATCCTGCTGGTGGGCAACGGCGGCAAGACCCGGCTCTTGCACGCCTTGGCACTGCGGCTGAATGTCGCGCCGTTCAATCTCGGCGTGGAGCTGGGGCATCGGCTGGCGGCTACGCCTGTGTCCGAGCGCGGCTTCTCGGCGAACGAACTGCTGCGCGAATTGACCGACAACGCGTGCGGCGACGCGCCGCTGCTGCTCGACAACCTTGAAGTGCTGTTCGAGCCGAGCCTGAAGATCAATCCGCTCGACCTCATCAAACGGCTGGCGCATGCGCGCCGCGTCGTCGCTGTGTGGCCGGGTGAAATGCGTGATGACCGCTTGGTGTACGCCAGCTTGGGGCATCCCGAATACCGCGACTACTCCCGCGATGGCGTCGTCGTCTTTGAAACGGCGCAGGGCCAGCAAGGAACCAGAACATGAAATACAAAGACCTGATTCAATTCGAGCAGATCGAATCCGTCGTCCAACTGCTCGACGCCGACCGCCCGGACGAAGCCAAGAAGCTCGTCTCGACCTTCGTCATCTCCGACGACATGGCCGAGCGCATCGCCAAGCTCATGGTGCCCCAGCTTGGCTTTGACGAAGCGGTCGATCACAAGGGCGTACTCATCGTCGGCAACTACGGCACGGGTAAGTCGCACTTGATGTCGGTGCTGTCGCTGGTGGCCGAAGACGCAGCCTACGCGCCGATGATCCGTCACCCCAAGGTCGTGGATGCGGTTTCGTCCATCGCCGGGCAGTTCAAGGTGCTGCGTATCGAAATCGGCGGTCTGGAAATGCCGCTGCGCCAAATCATCACCCAGCAGCTCGAACGCTTCCTCAAGAAGCTCGGTGTGGATTTCACCTTCCCAGCGGCGGATCAGGAACTGAACAACAAGGATTCCTTCGAGGAGATGATGGCCGCGTTCGGCGAAAAATTCCCGAACCAAGGGCTGCTGCTCGTGGTGGACGAGTTCCTTGAATATCTGCAATCGCGCCGCGATCACGAACTGGTGCTCGACCTGGCCATCCTGCGCCAGATCGGCGAAGTCGCCAAACACTTGAAATTCCGCTTCGTCGCGGGCGTGCAGGAAGCCATCTTCGACAGTGGCCGCTTCCAGCACGTGGCCGACAGCATTCGCCGCGTCAACGAGCGCTTCACCCAAATCCTGATCGACCGTCAGGACGTGAGCTTCGTCGTCTCCGCGCGCCTGCTCAAGAAATCTGCCGACCAGCAGAACAAGATCCGCGAATACCTCAAGCCCTTCGCCAAGTTCTACGGTTCGATGAACGAGCGCATGGACGAATACGTCCGGCTGTTCCCGGTTCACCCGGACTACCTCAAGACCTTCGAGCAGATTCACTTCACCGAAAAACGCGGCGCGCTCAAGACCATCGAAGCCGCGATGCAGGCCATCCTCGATCAGGATGTGCCCACCGACCGCCCGCAACTGATCGCCTACGAGAGCTTCTGGAACACGGTCAAGAGTAATCAGGTGCTGCGCGCCGACCCCAACATCAAGGAAGTGCTGCGCGTCTCCGAAGTGCTCGAATCCCGCATCCAGCAGGCATTCACGCGCCCGGCCTACAAGCCGATGGCGCTACGCGTCATCAATGGCTTGGCCGTGCATCGCCTGACCACCGGCGGCGACATCCACATCCCGATTGGCCCCACTGCCGCCGAACTGCGCGACTCCCTGTGCCTGTTCCAGTCCGGCGTGGAGGACATGCCCGGCGAACCCGCCGAGAACCTGCTGTCGATGGTGCAGACGGTCATGCGCGAGGTACTGAAAACCGTCAACGGCCAGTTCATCTCCAAGGCCGCCGACACGGAACAGTATTACCTCGACCTGAAGAAGGACATCGACTACGACGCCCAGATCGAAAAGCGCGCCGAAGCCCTGTCCGACGATGCGCTCGACCGCGCCTACTACAGTGCCGTCAAGGCGCTGATGGAGTGCAGCGACGATCTGCGCTATCCCGGCTTCCAAATTTGGCAGTACCAAATCGAGTGGCAGGAGCGCCGCGTCGAACGCCTGGGCTACCTGTTCTTCGGCGCGCCCAACGACCGCCCCACGGCGCAGCCGGAGCGCGACTTCTACATCTACTTCATCCAGCCCTTCGACAAGCCGCGCTTCACCGATACGCAGCAACCGGACGAAGTGTTCTTCCGCCTGAAATCGCCGGACGAGGACTACAAGCGTCACCTGTCGCAATACGCCGCCTCGCTGGACTTGGCATCCACCGCCAGCGGCGGCGCAAAGGCCGTCTATCAGTCCAAGGCGCAGGATTCTCTGCGCGCCATGAGCAAGTGGTTGCAAGAAAAGCAGCTCACCGCTTTTGAAGTTACCTATCAAGGCAAGGCCAAAACGCTGCAAGACTGGGCGAAGGGTGTCTCACTGCGCGACCGCGCACGCTTGGGGCCGGATGAGCGCATCAACTTCCGCGACATCGTGAACATCGTCTCGGGCTTGGTCTTGGCCCAGCGTTTCGCCGACATCGCGCCCGAATACCCCAAGTTCCCGATGCTGGTCACCGAAGCCAACCGCAAATCGCTCATCACCAGCACGCTGCGCGCACTGGCCGGTGGCACGCGTACCAAGGACGCCACCGCCGTGCTCGACGCGCTGGAAGTGCTCGATGGCGAACGCATCGACCCGGCCAGCTCGCGCTACGCGCAAGAGGTGCTGAACCGCCTCAAAGCCAAAGGCCACGGCCAGGTGCTCAACCGCAACGAACTCATCACCGGCGCAACCGACGTGGAATATTTCGCGCCCGCCAAGCTCCGTCTGGAACCCGATTTGCTCGTCGCGGTGTTGGGCACGCTGGTGTATTCCGGCGACATCGTGCTTTCCATCACTGGCGACAAGATCGACTCCGGCAAGCTCGCCTTGCTGGCCGAACGCTCCCTCGACGAACTCAAGCAGTTCAAGCACATCGAAGCACCCAAGGAAATCAACCTCGCGGTGCTGCGTGCGCTGTTCGAGTTGCTCGGCCTGCCGTCCGGTCTGGCGCAAAAGGCCAGTCAGGGTGACACGGAACCCGTCGTTGCCTTGCAGGAGAAGGTCAGCGCGCTGGTGCCGCGCGTGCTCAAGGCTGGCTCCGATCTCCAGCAGGGCAAGCTCGGCTTCTGGGGCCAAAGCCTGCTGCGCGACGAAGAAGCCAAGGACTGGTATGCGCGGCTGGATGCGCTCAAGAAGTTCACCGAGTCGCTGTCGCCCTACAACACCGTCGGCAAGCTCAAGAACCTGCGCGTCACGCAGGACGATCTCGACACCCAGAAGAAGAATCTGGATGTGCTCACCGGCGTTGAGCGCCTGTTGGAACTGGTTGGCGAACTCGGCGGCACTGCGTCCTACCTCTCGCAGGCGGAGATGGTTTTGCAGCCCGACCACGGCTGGGTGAAGCAGGCTGAAGCCGCGCGCAAGGCGCTGTTCGACAAGCTCGGCGAAGACCGCACAGCGGAACGTGCCGCCACCGTGCTCGGCGAAGGCCGCCAGACGCTGGCGCAACTCAAAAAGGACTACATCGCCGCCTACATCGCAAGCCACAGCAAGGCGCGGCTGGGCGTCTCCGAGGAGAAAACCCGCAACGCCCTGCGCCGCGACGACCGTCTGCTGTCCCTGCGCGTGCTGGCGGGCGTGTCCTTGATGCCCACCAGCCAGCTCACCGCCTTCGAGGATGCGCTCAACGGCCTGAAAAGCTGCTCCGCGCTGGACGAGCCGACGCTGTTCACCGCGCCGGTGTGCCCGCACTGCCAGTTCCGCCCGTCCGCCGAACAACTGGAACTGCTGCCCGCTGCCAATCGCCTGAACAAGCTCGACGACGACCTAGATCAGTTGCAGGCCAACTGGCAACAAACCCTGCTGGAAAATTTGGAAGATCCGTTCACGCAGGACAGCTTGGATCTATTGCCGCCCGCTGCGAAGAAGCTGATCGACGCTTTCCTCGCCGCACGCAGGCTGCCGGAGCCGGTGACATCCGATTTCGCCAGCGCCGTGCAGGAAGCCCTGTCCGGTCTGGAGAAGATCGCGGTCACCACCGGCGAACTGCGCCAAGCCCTGCTGCAAGGCGGCTCACCCGCCATGCCCGAAGAACTGCGCAAGCGGTTCGACGCGCTCATCAGCGAGCGCAGCAAGGGCAAGGACGCCACCAAGCTGAGGTTCGTGATCGAGTGACGCCATGACCCGAGACGAACTGCTTGCCCGACTCCAATCCATCGAATGGAGCGACATCGAATTCAAGGAAGCAGCGTGGGCTGTTCCCAAGGATGCGCTGTCCACGGTCAGCGCCTTTGCCAACACCACGGGCGGTCATCTGGTGTTCGGTGTGAAGCAGGCCAACGGTGCATTCACCGTCACCGGGGTCACCGATGCCGACAAGATGCAAAACGACTTCCTTGGGCAAGTTCGTGACGCCCACAAGATCAGTGTCTTCCTGCCCATAAATGGGTCGGTGCACACCTTGGCTGAAGGCACGGTTCTGGCCTTCTATGTGCCGGAAGCCAAGCGCAACGAAAAGCCCGTGTTCATTGATCGCACCCCGCACAAAGCCTACATCCGCCGTGGTGGGCGTGACGACACCTGCACCGGCGACGAACTGCTGCGCTTCATCCGCGATGCATCCGACACGCGCTTCGACAGCGAGCCGTTGCCGGATTTCAGCGTCGAAAATTGCTTCGACGAAACCACGGTGCGCTGGTATCGCCAGCGCCACACCGAACGCAACCCCGGTCGCTACGAGCAGCTTTCAGACACCGATTTTTTGCATCAGATGGCCTGCATCGTCAGCAAGCAGCACCAACTGATCCCGACGCGCGCAGGCATTCTGGTTTTCGGCACGGACGCGGCGGTTCGTCAAATTCTCTCGCGGCCCGTTGTCGATTTCCGGGTCTATCGTGAAGCCAAGACAGCCTACTCAGCAGAAGTGCGCTGGGCCGACCGGATGACGCCCGTGCCAGAAGAAAACCTTCTGAAGACGTGGCAAACGATGGTGGGTTTCTACACCCGGCATTCCGAGCACCCCTTCGCGGTCGATCCGGGCAAGCTGCACCGCGCGGATGATCCGCCGGACTACATCTCCTTCCGCGAAGCGGCCATCAATCTGCTGATCCACCAAGATTTCGGTGAGCAGACGCGCTGGCCCACGATCCTGTTCTTTCGAGACCAGTCGGAGTTCTTCAACCCCGGCGATGCGTTCGCACCCCGCGAGCAGCTTCTCGATCCAGGCGAAAAGCCGGTACGCAACCCCAGCATCGTCGCCTTGTTCCGCCGCATCGGCCTGTCCGACCAAGCGGGTTCGGGCGTCGGAGCCATCTACGCAAGTTGGCGGCAACTGGGCAACCTGCCGCCGGAAATCGACAACGACAAGGCGGAAAAATCGTTCCGCCTGACCCTGCCCAAAGAACGGCTACTGACGGAAGCGCAGATCTTGGCGCAAGCCAACTTGGGCGTTCGCCTGTCCGCGCAAGAGGCCGACGTCTTTGCCTACCTCACCCGCAAAGGCCAGATCGACCTGACCGACGTGAAGGCGCTCACCGGCCTGTCCGGTGCGGACGCCCGCCAGCTTGTGCAGCGGCTCACTGTACAAGCCCTGCTCGTGGTGCAGGGCGAAACCGGCAACTTGTTCGGTCTGGCCGAGCACCTGCGCGCCCGTTTCCTGCCCGCCGCGCCCGGTCATGCGGAAAATAGTGAGAAAAATCAACCATCTGTCGCAGAAACGGCGGCGACAGGCTCCACCGAACAAGCCACCGAACAAGTCGCGCCAGAGCAGCCCGGACTTGATCGGTCACTTGATCGGTTGACCGATGTGCAGTGGCGCATCGTCGGCCACGCCGACGTGCCGCGCTCGCTGGCCGAGCTGATGGCCCACACCGGCTACCGCCAGCGTCCGCACTTCGTGGCCACACATCTGGAGCCGCTGCTCACCGGTGGCGTGCTGCGCCTGACCATCCCCGACAAACCGCGTTCGCCGCAGCAACGCTACGTGCTCACCGACGCGGGCGTGCAGCTCAAGCTGCTGCACGAACAACAGCAGGCCGCGCCATGAGTACCTCGGTCAACTGGATAGCGGCATACAACCAGCTATTTTCCTTGCTGGACAGGAAAGACACCCCGGCTTATCACAGCGGCGGGGATTTTCTGCGCATCGTGCAACAGGTCGATCCCGGCTCACCCAGCTACGGTCAGCTCATTCCCCTGAGGCAGCAGCAAGGTAAGAGCACGTCCCGCAAAGACTATTACTGGGACGTGATCCGCGAGCTACCTGAGCAGCAACGGTTCCAGTTGTTCAGATTGTTCATTGATGTGCTTGAACCCCACGCCAAGAGCGAGGTGGATGCCATCAGAGGCATCGTTTTTGGCGGCGGCTATGCGGTGCCAACCACCGTGGTTCCTGTCGATCTCTGGAACTCGGAGAAACTGAACAACAGCCTCAAGGACATTGACCATGCCGTTGATGCTCACCACTACAACCGCGCAACGACGCTGAGCTACACCTGCCTTGAGGGACTCTACAAAGCCTACGTGCGCAAGCACGTCCCCGATCAAGCCGCACTGACGGACTTGATGCCCTTATGCAAAGTGGTGAAGGACGACATCATCAGAAAACTTCAGGCGCAAGGCCCGTTTCCTGTCGAGATCGTCAACGCCATGCCGACGTTGACGAACGCGATTGCAAACTCAAGGAATGGCTTCAGCGAGTCGCATTTTGGCGGCGACTCTCAGCGGTGGCTTGCCGTCTTTGCCCGTGATCTGACCAACTCCATCGGGCGTCTTATGCTCAATTTCATGTGAGGCGAGCATGACGAAGACGTTGCCAATGAACCTGAAACTCAAGCGCAAGGAAATCTGTTTCCTGCCAAATGCAAACGCCCAACTTTGCGCCGTTGAATGTGGCGGGGAGCGATACGAATATGAATGACCTGCTCGGTAATCACGATAAAAAAGCATCCGGCCCCGTCGAATGCCTGGGCCAAACCTTCCCCAGCGACGACGCGCGCCGCGCGCATTTCCTTGCGCTGTTGGCCGAGAAGCTGAAAGCTCCGGCGTTCCGTCAGCAGGAAGGTTTCCCTCAGGGCACGGACGAAGCCATCCTCGCCATGTCCGACCCGCCGTACTACACCGCTTGCCCGAACCCGTGGCTGGCGGAGTTCGTGGCGCACTACGGCAAGCCCTACGACCCGGCGGTGAAGTACAGCCGCGAGCCGCTGGCGATTGACGTGAGCGTGGGTAAGACCGATGCCATCTACAAGGCGCACAGCTACCACACCAAGGTGCCACACCTGGCCATCGTGCCATCGATCCTGCACTACACGCAGCCGGGCGATGTGGTGCTGGACGGTTTTTCCGGTTCGGGCATGACCGGCGTGGCCGCGCAATGGTGCGGCACGGCGCCGGCCAACTATCGTTTTGAACTGGAGCAGACGTGGAAGAAGGAAGGTCGCGCTGCGCCCAAGTGGGGTGCGCGCCGCGCGGTGCTCAACGACCTGTCGCCCGCCGCCACCTTCATCGGCGCGAACTACAACATTCCCTTCGATGTGGACGCCTTCGCCAAGGCGGGCAAGCAACTGCTCAAGGCCGTGGAGCAAGACATCGGCTGGATGTACGAAACGCTGCACAGCGATGGCAAGACGAAAGGCCGCATTGAATACACGGTGTGGAGCGAGGTGTTCACTTGCCCGGAATGTGCGGGTGAAGTGAATTTTCTGGATGAGGCCTTGGATGAGGAATCCAAGCGTGTCAAAGATGAGTTTCCGTGCCCGCACTGCAATGCCGGCCTGACCAAGAAAAAGCTGGAGCGGCTCTACGTCACCAAGCTGGATAGCGCCACGGGCACCACACTGCAAACGCTCAAGCGCGTGCCCAGCCTGATTTCGTATCGCATCGGCAAAACAAAGTACGAGAAAAAACCGGATGCGGCGGACTTGGCGACACTGGCAAAGATTGATGCCTTGCCGCTGCCTGCCGATGTACCCGTGGTTGCGTTTCCCTTCGCGGATATGTGGGAAGCACCACGGATGCGCGACAAGGGAATCACCCACACCCATCACATGTTCTTACCGCGTGCTGCGCAGGCGATGGGGGCGTTGTGGACAAAAGCAAAAGCGCACCCTGATGCCCGTGTTCGCGACTTCATGGTGTTTATGGTGGAGCAGGCCATTCCAGGACTGTCGCTCCTCAACCGCTATGGCCCTACACATTTTTCACAAGTTAACCGTATGCTGGCTGGCGTTTATTACGTGGCAGCTCAACATTCTGAATGCAGCCCTTGGTACATCCTTGATGGCAAGTTGGAACGATTGGTTAAGGCATTCCAGCAATACCAAACAGCACCCGCTAATGCGGCGATCACTACCGGTACGGCAGCGCGACTGCCGCTACCAGATGGATGCATAGATTACATCTTCACCGATCCACCTTTCGGCGAAAACCTGCCCTATGCCGAGCTGAATTTCATCGTTGAGGCTTGGCATGGCGTGATGACGCAAGCCAAGCTGGACGCCATCGTTGATCGCGCCAAGGAAAACCGGGCGGCGCAGAAGTCGGTGGACGACTACCGCAAGCTGATGGCCGATTGCTTCAGCGAGTATTTCCGTGTGCTCAAACCGGGCCGCTGGATGACGGTGGTGTTTTCCAACACGCAAGCGGCAGTATGGAATGGTTTGCAAACTGCCATGCAGCAAGCCGGGTTCGTCGTTGCCAATGTTTCCGCGCTGGACAAGCAGCAAGGTAGCTTCAAGGCTGTAACCACAGCGGTGGCCGTCAAGCAGGACCTGGTGATTTCCGCCTACAAGCCCAACGGTGGTCTGGAGCAGCGATTCGCAGAACGTGGCGCAACGCCGGAATCGGCGTGGGACTTTGTGCAGACCCACTTGAAGCAGCTTCCCGTGGTGAAGATGAAAGGTGGCGAGCTGGAGTTTGTCGCCGAACGCGATCCGCGCATCTTGTTCGACCGCATGGTGGCGTGGTTCGTGCGGCACAGCGCGCCCGTGCCGCTTTCCAGTCAGGAGTTTCAGGACGGCCTGCGCAGCCGCTTTCCCGAACGCGACGGCATGGTCTTTCTGCCCGAGCAAGTCACCGAATACGACAAGAAGCGCGCGCAGACCGCGCAAGCGCCGCAGATGGAACTGTTCGTCTCCGACGAGCGCAGCGCCATCGACTGGGCGGCGGACTACCTGAAGGCGCGGCCTTCCACCTATCAGGACATCCACCCGGAGTTCATCAAGCAACTGGGCGCGGGCTGGAAGAAGCACGAAACCCGCCCGGAACTCTCGGCGCTGCTGGAAGCCAACTTCCTGCGCTTCGAGGGCGCGGGCGAAGTGCCCAGCCAGATTCACCGCTACCTCTCCACCAACTACCACGACCTGCGCGGGCTGGAGAAAAACGATCCGCGCCTGATCGCCAAGGCGCAAGACCGCTGGTACGTGCCCGACCCGAACAAGGCGCAGGACTTGGAGAAAAAGCGCGAAAAGGCGCTGCTCAAGGAATTCGAGCAGTACAAGACCTTCACCGGTCGCAAGATCAAGGAATCGCGCCTGGAAGTGCTGCGCGCCGGTTTCCGCGATGCCTGGGCCAGGAAGGACTACGCCACCATCCTCGCCATCGCCCACAAGCTGCCCGACGAAACCCTGCAAGAAGACGAGAAGCTGCTCACCCTGTACGACATGGCGCTGACGCGTAGCGAAGACGGGGCGTGATCAATGGTGGCAACAGGTAGCGGAGGCTTCGACACCGGCGACTGGTGCTGGCACACCCGGCAGGCCACGCCTTGCCGCGTGGTGGAGCGGCTGGCGCTGTGGGGCGAAGCGGCTTACCGTGTGTGGCTGCCGTCGAAAAACGCCGTGCTGCGTGCGCGGGCGGCGGAACTGGCTCTGCTTTCCAGCGTGCAGCCCACGGTGGAGCAGCTTCTGCACGCCACGGCAGCGGCCAAGTTGCAGGACGCGCTGGAAGAAAACCTGCTGCTCGCGCCCATCCAGTCCAGCGTCATCCCGCTGCCGCACCAGCTTTACGCACTGAACCGCGCCGTGGGGCAGGATCGTATCCGCTACCTGTTGGCGGACGAGGTGGGCTTGGGCAAGACCATCGAAGCGGGTTTGGTTTTGCGTGAATTGAAACTGCGCGGCCGCGCCAAACGCATTCTGGTGGTCGCGCCGAAGGGACTGGTGCGGCAATGGCAGGCGGAAATGCGCCAGCACTTCGGCGAACCCTTGCACTTTGTGGAACCGTCGGCATTGGCTGCCTTGCGCCAGTGGCGCGGCGACAACGCGGAAGACAACCCGTGGCGGATGCACGATCAGGTGATCTGCGCGCTGGATTCGGTGAAGCCGCTGGAATCGCGCCGTGGCTGGAGCCTGGAGCAGATCCAGACCTACAACCGCGAACGCTTCGAGGACTTGGTGTCGGCGGCGTGGGACTTGGTCATCATCGACGAAGCGCACCGCATGGGCGGCAGCACCGAGCAGGTGGCGCGCTACAAGCTGGGCGCGGCGCTGGCCGAAGCCTCGCCCTATCTGCTGCTGCTCTCAGCCACGCCGCATCAGGGCAAGACCGACCAGTTCATGCGCCTGATGCAGTTGCTGGACAGGGACGCTTTTCCCGACGAGGGCAGCGTCAGCCGCGAGCGTGTGCAGCCCTTCGTGATCCGTACCGAAAAGCGCGCCGCCATCAATGCCGAAGGCCAGCCGCTGTTCCGGCCCCGGCTCACGCGCCTGCACGCGGTGGCATGGCAGACGCGGCACGCGGCCCAACAGCAGTTGTACGAAGCCGTCACCGACTACGTGCGCCACGGCTACAACCAGGCGCTGGCAGCCAAGCAGCGCCACGTCGGCTTTCTGATGATCCTGATGCAGCGGCTGGTGACATCCAGCACGGCGGCGATTCGCGCCACGCTGGAAAAGCGCCAGGCGGTGCTGGACACGCCGCAGGCGCAGACGCGCTTGTTCGAGAACCTCAGCGCGGACGAATGGGCGGATCTGGACGGTGAAGCGCAGGTGGACTTGGCCTTGCAGGCCAATGGGCTGGAACTGGAGAAGTCGGAAGTGGAAACGCTGCTTGCGCTTGCGCGTTCCACCGAAGCCGCAGGCACCGACGCCAAGGCCGAAAGCCTGCTGGAACTGATCTACAAGCTGCAACAGGAAGAAGCCGACCCCGCGCTGAAGGTGCTGGTGTTTACCGAGTTCGTGCCCACGCAGGCGATGCTGGCGGACTATCTGGAAAGTCGGGGCTTTGCGGTGGCTACGCTCAACGGCAGCATGGACATGGAAGCGCGCACGCGCACCTTGCAGCAGTTCGCAAAGGATGCGCGGGTGCTGATTTCCACCGACGCGGGCGGTGAAGGCTTGAATCTCCAGTTCTGCCAC
>JAIUOM010000019.1 GCA_020161215.1 Pseudomonadota bacterium | reverse complement strand
GTGGCCGGCAAGGGCTGGATCGCGCTGGCGCTGACCACCTTCGCCACCTGGCGGCCGGCGCGCGTGCTGCTGGGCGCCTACCTGTTCGGCGGCGTGACCATGCTGCAGTTTCACCTGCAGGCGCAGGGCGTGCAGATCCCGAGCCAGGTGCTGACGATGCTGCCGTATCTGGCCACGATCGTGGTGCTGGCGCTGATCTCACGCAACCCGATGTGGATTCGCGTCAACATGCCGGCCTCGCTGGGCAAGCCGTTCCACCCCGGCGCCTGACGCCCCCGGCGCTTCATACAATCTGCCTTTTTCATCCCTGGACGTGAAGGAAACCTCAATGATCGACCTGAACAAACGCTCTGCGTTGCGGCTGGCCGCGCTGGCTGCCGCGGCCGCGACCCTGGTGGCCTGCGGCAAGAAGGAAGAGCCGGCGCCCAGCGCCGCCGCGCCCGCGCCGGCGCCGGCCGTGGCTGCGGCCCCGGCCAAGGCCGATCCGCTGAAGGTGGCCTTCGTCTACGTCGGCCCGGTGGGCGATGGCGGCTGGAGCTTTGCCCACGACAACGCACGCAAGGCGGTCGAGAAAGAGTTCGGCGACCGTGTCGTCACCAGCTTCGTCGAGAGCGTGCCCGAGGGCGCCGACGCCGAGCGCGTGACGCGCGACTTGGTCAGCCAGGGCAACAAGCTGATCTTCGGCACCAGCTTCGGCTTCATGGAGCCCATGCTCAAGGTGGCGGCCGACCAGAAGGACGTCAAGTTCGAGCACGCCACCGGCTACAAGACGGCCGAGAACCTGCGCACCTACGACAGCCGCACCTACGAAGGCGCCTACATGGCCGGCGTGATCGCCGGCGCCATGACCAAGACCGGCACCCTGGGCGTGGTGGGCTCGGTGCCGATCCCCGAGGTGATCCGCAACATCGACAGCTTCACCCTGGGCGCGCAAAGCACCAACCCGAAGATCAAGACCAAGGTGGTGTGGGTTGGCGACTGGCACAACCCCCCCAAGGAAACCGAGGCCGCCACGGCCCTGATCAACGGCGGTGCCGACGTGCTGATGCAGAACACCGATTCCCCCGCCGTGCTGAAAACCGCGGAAACCATGGGCAAGCGCGCCTTCGGCTGGGACAGCGACATGACCGCCTACGGCCCCAAGGCGCACCTGGGCTCGGCCATCATCAACTGGGCGCCGTACTACATCAAGACCGTGGGCGACGCGCTGGAGGGCAAGTGGGCCACCGGGCAGAGCTGGTGGGGCGTGAAGGAAGGCGCGATCGACCTGGTGTCGCTGGCCGCCGACGTGCCCGAGGATGCCAAGAAGAAACTCGACGAAGTGCGGGCCGGCCTGAAGGCGGGCACCTTCCAGATCTGGAAAGGCCCGATCATGGACAACACCGGCAAGGAAGTGCTGGCCAAGGACGTCGTGGCCGACGACAAGTTCCTGGGCGGGGTGAACTTCTACGTCAAGGGCGTGGAAGGCACCGTGCCGGGGGGCGAGAAGAAGTAAGCCGGACCGATGCCGCAGGCATGAACGCGGTGGCGGGGCAACCCGCCACCGCGTTTTTTCTTCACCGCCAGGCGCCGGCGCTACCATGCGCGGCAGCGGCTGGCCCGCTCGGCACCCATTGATTGCTACTATTTCAATAGCTATCCAGGATTATTCCACGCCGACCAAGGCGTAAAAACTCTACCCATGACAACCCTTGAACGCTCCCTCTGGCATCCCGTGGCGCTGGGCCATGCCCTCGGGGCCGCGCCACAGCCGGTGCTGTTGCTGGGCGAAGAGCTGGTGCTGTGGCGCGACGCCAGCGGCACCGCCCACGCCTGGGCCGACCAGTGCCCGCACCGTGGCGCCCGCCTGTCGCTGGGCCGCCTGGCGGCCGATGGTCAGGCGCTGGAATGCCCCTACCACGGCTGGCAGTTTGGCGCCGGCGGCCAGTGCACGCACATTCCGGCCGTGCCCGATTTCCAGCCCGGCCCGCGCCATTGCGCGCGCGGCTTCGAGGCACGCGAGGCCTACGGCATGGTCTGGGTGCGCCTGGCGCCGCCGGCCGGCGCGCCCGACCCGCTGCACGACTTCCCGCTGTTCACCGCCGAGGCCGAGCCGCGCCTGCGCAAAACCACCAGCGGCCCCTACCAGGTGGCGGCCAGCGCGCCGCGCATCATCGAGAACTTTCTGGACATGGCGCACTTCGGCTATGTGCACGAGGGCTGGCTGGGCAGCCGCGCCCACACCCAGGTGCCGCCCTACGAGGTGGCCGCCACGCCGCACGGCCTGCGCGCCACCGGCTGCCTGGCTTGGCAGCCGCGCTCGTCGATCCACGCCGAGGCCGGCGCGCAGGTCGAATACAGCTACGAAGTCACCGCCCCCTACATGGCGGTGCTGACCAAGCAGCCCGAGGCCGGCACCACCGCCATCGCCGGCCTGTGGGAGTCGATCGCCATGTTCGTGTGCCCGGCCGGCGAGGAGCACTCGGTGGTCTGGACGCGCATGGCGATGAACGACTTCGACTCGCCCGACGCCCGGCTGATCGAGTTCCAGAACACCATCTTCGGCCAGGACCAGCCGGTGCTGGAATCGCAGCGCCCCAAGCGCCTGCCGCTGGCGCTGGACGCCGAGGCGCACTGCGCCGCCGACCGCCTGTCCACCGCCTACCGGCGCCACCTGCGTCAGATCGGCATCCGCTTCGGCGTCATCGCATGAACCCGCCACCACCTCTCGCGCCCGACGACCTGCCGGCCCTGCTGGCGGCCATGCCGAAGGCCGAACTGCACATCCACATCGAAGGCTCGCTGGAGCCCGAGATGATCTTCGCCCTGGCCGCGCGCCACGGCGTGGCCCTGCCCTACCCCGACGTCGAGGCGCTGCGCCGCGCCTACGCCTTCAGCGACCTGCAGAGCTTTCTGGACATCTACTACCAGGGCGCCGACGTCCTGCGCACCGAACAGGATTTTTACGATCTGGCCGGCGCCTACCTTGCCAGGGCCGCTACTGAAAACATAGTCCGGGCAGAGATCTTCTTCGACCCACAGACCCACACCGCACGCGGCGTGCCGATGTCGGCCGTGATCGGCGGACTGTCGCGCGCCTGCGCCGAGGCCGACACGCGCCACGGCGTCAGCGCGGCGCTGATCCTGTGCTTCCTGCGCCACCTGAGCGAGCGCGACGCCTTTGACACCCTGGAGCAGGCCCTGCCCTGGCGCGAGCACTTCATTGGCGTGGGGCTGGATTCGAGCGAGCTGGGCCATCCGCCCGAGAAGTTTGCCCGCGTCTTCGCACGCTGCCGCGCGTTGGGCCTGCACGTGGTCGCCCACGCCGGCGAGGAAGGCCCGCCCGACTACATCTGGCAGGCGCTGGACGTGCTGAAAGCCGAGCGCATCGACCACGGCGTGCAATGCCTGCACGACACGGCCCTGGTGCGCCGCCTGGCCGCGTCGGGCGTGCCGCTCACCGTGTGCCCCTTGTCCAACCAGAAACTGCGCGTGTTCCCCGACCTGGCGCGGCACAACCTGGGGGCGTTACTGGACGCCGGCCTGTGCGCCACCGTCAATTCCGACGATCCGGCCTACTTCGGCGGCTACCTCAACCAGAACTTCCGCAGCGTGTTTGCCGCCACCGGCCTGACGGCCCGGCACGCGCGCCAGCTGGCACTGAACAGCTTCAAGGCCAGCTTCGCCCCCGCGGCCGACCAGGCGCGCTGGCGCGAGCAGTTGGACGCGGTGTTCGAACGCCACGGCGTGCGCGGCGGCTGAGGCCAGGCCACCCCCCAGCGCGGCCGTGAGACAATCCCGGCCGCTCGGCGTCCCCCGCTCCAGGACGCCGCGGCATCGCTTTCGGGGGCCATGTAGAGGAACACCATGTACAAAAACCTCGCTGCCGCGCTCGCGGCCGCCTGTTTTTTCTCCCCCGTTGTCGCGCAAACCGCCAACCCCGCCACGGCGCCGGTGAAGGCGGCATGGGTCTACGTCACCCCGCTCACCGACGCCGGCTGGACCCAGCAGCACGACCAGGGCCGCCGCGCGGTCGAGAAAGCCCTGGGCAACCAGGTGCGGACCACCTACGTGGAGAACGTGCCCGAGGGCGCCGACGCCGAACGCGTGATCCGCGACCTGGCGCAGCAAGGCCACCAGATCATCTTCACGCCCAGCTTTGGTTACATGGAACCCACGCTGAAGGTGGCGCGCGAGTTCCCCAACGTGAAGTTCGAATCCATCACCGGCCTGAAGCAGGCGCCCAACGTGGCGATTGCCAACGCACGCTACTACGAAGGTCGCTACCTGGCCGGCATTGCCGCGGCGCGCATGAGCCAGTCCCACCTGGCGGGCTACGTGGCCGGTTTTCCCATCCCCGAGGTGTTGCAGGGCCTGAACGCTTTCACGTTGGGCATGCGCAGCGTCGACCCCAAGGCCGAGGTGCGCGTGATCTGGCTGAACGAGTGGTTCAATCCGGCGCGCGAGCGCGAAGCCGCCACGACCTTGATGAACCAGGGCGCCGACGTGCTGGCTTTCCACACCGGCTCCACCGCCGTCATGGCCGCGGCCGAGGCGCGCGGCAAGCTGGCCGTGGCCTACCACTCCGACATGCGCAAGGTGGCGCCCACGGCGCAGATCGCCGCCATCACCCACCAATGGGGCGACTACTACACGCGCCGCGTGCGCGCCGTGCAGGACGGCAGCTGGAAAAGCGGCGCGTTGTGGGGCGGTGTGCGCGACGGCATGATCCGGGTCGGCGACTTCGGCCCCAAGGTACCCGCCGAGGTGCAGCGCGAGGTGCTGCAGGCGCAGCAAGCCATCGGCGCCGGCAAGCTGCGCCCTTTCCAGGCCAACCACGGCCCGATCCGCGACGCCGAGGGCCGCGAAGTCATTGCCGCCGGCCAGGCCCTGGGCGACGAGCAGATCCTGTCCATGAACTGGCTGGTGAAAGGCGTGCGCGGCGGGCTGCCGCGCTGAATGGCCTGGGCAAGAGCACCCCAAGGCAGGCGATCAGGCGCTCACCGACTCCAGTACCTGGGCCAACCGGTCGCTTTCTCGCCCCAAGATCAATCGCAGGCTGTAGGCCAGCTCCTTGTGGGCGTCCTCATCCGAGGAGGCCCGCAATTTCGCCGCGATGAACCCATCGGGTCGCACCAGTACCGCCTCACCGGGCACCCTGGCGTACAGCGCGGCAAACTTCTCATCCGCGGCACGCAATTCTCCTTGTCCTGTGACGCTCACACAGCGCACCTCAAGTTCGAACTCCTGCTGAACCGATAGACAGGCTTGCTCCCATTTGGCCGCAAGCTCGGCACCGATCAGCGTGAACTGGCCATCCCAAAGATCAATGGTCGAGACTTTCTGATCATCGGGCTTGAGCAGCCATGCGTGGGGTGCCCTGACGCCTGGCACGGTGGTTTCTTGGTATTCGCACAGCTGTGGTGTCGGCACGATCTCACCGCTCGGCCTGATGGCTTTCGAGCGGTACACCGTGCCGAACTGATAGCCAGTGTGCAACACACTGTTGTCGATGTGGGGTGCCACCCGTTGCTCGAGAAACGTCTTGCCTTCGGGAGAGATTTTCCCTTGCACCATCAGCGCCCCCTCGCCCAGGCGAACCGCTTCGGCGATCGCCTGGTAGTGCAGGGAGTTGTAGGTCGCGGACTTCACGGTAATCAGGGCCTTGGAGCGCCGCTCCACTTCGTAGCTGTCCAGCAAACCATCGCCGGCCAGTCCCTTGACCGCCAAGGCCAGTTTCCACGCGAGATTATTGGCGTCCTGAATCCCCGAGTTCATGCCATAGCCCCCCCAGGGAGAATGCCAGTGCGCGGAATCTCCGGCAAAGAAAATCCTGCCTTCGCGCCAGTTGCGCAAGATTCCCGTGGTGTAGTCAAACCGGTAGAACTGGATGATATCGACGGGCAGCTCGGGCATGCCCAATGCCCCGCGAATGCGTTCCAGCACCAGATCGGCGCCAGGCAACTCTTCTTCGTCGTGCCTGAAGCTGTAACGCCACAGCCCGTTCTCCGGGTGCTGACTGCCGAACCAGCCTGCGTACAAGGGATGCAGAATGAACGAATGAAAGAACCCATCCCTGCCCAGGGTGTCTTCCAGGGCCGCGCGAAACTCCACCAAAATCTGGTTGCCAAACGTTGGCCCATGGTCCTGTCCACGGCCGACTTGGCTGCGCACGAAACTGTGCGAACCGTCGCAGGCCACCAGGTATTTCGCCGACATATCGCTGCGGGCCAACGATTCGGAGTCCTGCACACTCACACGCACCCCGTCGGCCTGTTGGTCCACCTCGACCACCCGTGAGTTGAAATGCAAGCCCACGTGGGGCCAACGCGAGGCCTGGCGCCGGATGGCCGCTTCGTAGTCCGCAGCGGGGATCTTGCGCGGGTACACCGGGCTCAGCGGCTCCCACTTGCGCTCATAGTCCTGGTGTGAACCCTTGATGGCCGGCGCCGCCACCACCGGGCCGTTGACCACGTTGACGTAAAAGCCCTGGCCGTTCGACTTTTCCGTCTCCCAGCCCGCATGCTCGAGCAAATCCCACACGCCCCACTGGCGAAAAAACTCCGCCGTGGAGGCATGCACGTATTGCCCCTTGGGCAGGGCGGTGGTGGTGGCCCGGCGCTCGAACATGGCAACCCGCAGTCCGGCCCGGCCGAGCAGGTAGGCCATGGACAGACCCGTCGGCCCGCCACCACAGACGATGACATCGGCTTCGGAGGGGACTTGGGTATGTTGGCTGACGATCACTTCGCCCTCAGCCAGCCTTTGATGGGCATTGCGATGTGTCATGTCAGAAACCTCTCGCTGGCGCTGCGCGCCATGCGCGCGGGACTTTTGTTCCACTCGGACCACGAACCGACAAACAGGCGCGGTGTGACGCCCAATGCAGACAAAGTGAGCACAGACAAGGCCGACAGCACGCCGCCGCCGCAATAGACGACGACGGTCGGTGCGTTCAGCGCACCAACCGTCTGGTAAAGCTCCCGAATTTCGCCGGTGGTGCGCAGAGTGGACGAGGGGGTCCACAGCTCGGAAGCGGCAAGATTCACGGCACGGGGAATGCTGGCCGCGAGAAACGAAGCTTCGTCCCGGGCGTCAATTAACAGGACTTCGCCGCCAAGGGTATTCACCTCGTCGACCGAAATGTCGGGCATATGGCCACCGCTGAGCCCCAAGCGCTCGGACGAGGTACGCGCCCGGGGCACAAAGTCACCCTGGGCAACCGGCCCGCCATGGAGCACCCAGGCCTTGAGTCCGCCATCCAGCACCCGGACATTGTCCAGGCCAGCCCAGCGCAAGGTCCACCACGCGCGGGCAGCCAAGGCTGGCGACGGACCGTAGACCACCAACTCGGTGTCAGGATCTACGCCCCAGGCGCGCAATTGCTCCTGCAGCGCAGCCGGGTCGGGCAGCGGAAGGTTTCCGCTGTCGGCGGTCGGCTGAGCCGCGAACACCGTCCGAATCTGCGCATGCACAGCACCCAGAATGTGTGCATCCCGATAGCTTCTGAGCTCGTCCTCCGGCTCGCCAAGCCGGACGTCGATAAACAGCCGGTTGTCGCTCGGTCGGGCCAACAGCTCGTCGGCCTGAACGATCTGCCTGGTCAATGACGACAGTTTGTGATTGGGGGAATTCACTTTCTCGACTCCTATCCGTTGGTGTTGAGGTATTCCTTCACATTGAGCGACTGGGATCTACTTGTTGCCCGTGACCAAGTGCTTCTCCTTGATCAGTTGCGTCCATGTCTTTCTTTCCGCCTGTATGACTTCACTCAGATGGGCGGGGCTCACATCCGGAATTTCCGCGCCCCATGAAGCCACGGTCTCGGCAACAGCCGGGTCACTGGCAATTGCCATGATTTTTTCGGACAGGTTCTGTACCACCGCGGGATCGGTTCCGCGGGGTGCGAACATGGCGATCCACGCCCCGATATCCGGCACGCCTTCCACCCCCGACTCGAGCAAGGTGGGCACGTGAGGAGCAACTTTGCTGCGCTTGGGGGAACTCACCGCCAGCGCTTCCATCGTGTCCGATTTGATGTAAGGCAGCGCGGTGACCAGGGAGATGATGGCCACGTGGACATCATCGGATAACACGGCTTGCAGTTGACGCGAGCCGCTGGCGTAGGGCACGTGCACAATGCGCACGCCCGAGTTGGCATTGATCAGTTCCCCCAGGTAGTGCATGCCCGTGCCGACGCCTGCGGAAGCAAAGTTGATCTTGCCGGGATTGGCCTTCGCCGCGGCAAGAAAGTTCTTGAAGCTTCCGAACTTGCCGCGTTTGGCGACGATCACGTAAGGCGTCGTCACCAGCTGCGCGATGGGGACGAACTCTCGCTCGGGATCGACGCTGCTGGCATCGGTCACCGAGCGAATGGTGATGGAGGATCCTGTCGACAGCAACGAATAGCCGTCGGGATGGGCTTGCAACACTTGTCGCGCGGCGACTTCGCCGCCAGCACCAGATTTCACGTCCACCACCACCGGGCGTTTGTACAACTGAGCGAGTTTCTCAGAGAACAAACGGGTGGAATTTGCGGGGAATCCATCCAACCACGGCATGGTGACCTTGATCGCCTTATCTGGGTAGCCTTGGGCCGACACCACGGCGTGGGCGATAGCCAAGCCCGTTACCAAAGAAAATTTCAAGATCCGATTCATTAGATAGTTCATTGCTGTCTCCACTCTCAAAGGAATTGAATTTCAGGGTCTGCGTCACGCGATAGCGTCCAACAGACTACGGACCGCACCTCAAATCACCTTGGAGGCTCGGTAGCGCTCTATCTCCTCGCTGGTTTTCTTCAGCAAGGTACCCAGCACCTCGTCTGTCGCGTTGCCCAATGACGGAGGCGCACCCCTGTAGACCGGAGGGGTGCCTTGCAGACGCAATGGGCTGGCGATGGTGCCAGTAACCCCGCCCTGGGCGTTGGGCAAATCAACGCGTAACCCACGGTGCCGCACCTGGGGTTCTTCGAAGACTTCTCGGTAATCGTTGATGCGTCCGCAGGGCACGCCGTGGCCCTCCAGGCGCGCCACCCAGTCGGCGGCCGTGCGCGTCAGCATGGTGCGCGCGACGTCGGGGATCAGCTCGTTGCGCCCCGTGATGCGCCCAGTCACCTTGGCCCAGCGAGGGTTCTCGGCCAGGTCGGTGCGCTCCAGCGCGGTGCAGAACTGCTGCCATTGGCGGTCGTTGCCGACGGCCACCACGATTTCGCCGTCTTGCACGGCAAACACCTGGTAGGGCACCAGGCTGGCGTGCGCGTTGCCGTAGCGGTGCGGCACCCGGTCGCTGGCGAAGAAGCCCGTCACCTGGTTGCCACCCAGCGCCACGATGCAGTCCAGCAGCGCCATGTCGATGTACTGCCCGCGCCCCGACACCGTGCGGTGTTGCAGCGCCGACAGGATGGCGATGGTCGCGTACATGCCGGTGATGACGTCGGCGATCGCGATGCCGACCTTCTGCGGGCCGCCGCCCGCTCGGTCGTCCGCCTCGCCGGTGATGCTCATGAGCCCGCCGATGGCCTGGAACACGAAGTCGTAGCCGGGCTTGTGCGCATTGGGGCCGTCTTGCCCATACCCGGTGATGGAGCAGTAGACCAGGCCGGGGTTGAGCGGCGCCAGGCTGTCGTAGTCCAGGCCGTAGCGCTTCAAATCGCCCACCTTGTAGTTCTCGATCAGCACGTCGCTGACCTGCACCAGCTCCCGGATCAGGGCCTGGCCCTCGGGTCGGGAGATGTCGACGGTGATCGATTGCTTGCCCCGGTTGGCGGCAGCGTAGTAGGTGGAATCGACCCCTTCGGCGCCGGCGATCCACGGCGGCCCCCAGCCGCGTGTGTCGTCGCCCACGCCGGGGCGTTCCACCTTGATCACCTCGGCGCCCATGTCGGCCAGGTTCTGGGTGCACCACGGGCCGGCCAGCACCCGCGACAGATCCAGCACGCGCAGGTGCGACAAGGCGCCAGGGCCGGCGGGGCGCTCGGGAGTCTGGTTCAGGGACACGCGGGCGCTCCTACTCGATCTTGATCTTGGCGTCGTCGATGACCTTCGACCACTTGCTGATCTCGGCGTTGACGAAATCGGCGAACTGCTGCTGGGTCATCTGGCCGGGCTGCGCGCCCAGCTTCTCGAACGCACCGCGCACCTGCTCCGAGTTCAGCGCCCGCACCACGTCGGCATTGATCTTGGCCGCCAGCACCGGGGGCATGCCGCCCGGCGCGTACAGGCCGAACCAGGCGGTGGCCTCGAAGCCCTTCAGCCCCGCCTCATCCAGCGTCGGCACGTCGGGCAAGGCGGGCGAACGCTTGAGCGAGGTGACGCCCAGCGCGCGCAGCTTGCCGGCCCGAATGTGCGGCAGCACACCCGGCACCGAGTCGAACATGATCGGAATCTGGCCACCCAGCAGGTCGTTGAGCGCCGGCGCCGCGCCCTTGTACGGGATGTGCACCATGCTCACTCCCGCGGACGATTTGAACAGCTCGCCCGCCAGGTGGTTGGCGCCCCCCGTGCCGGCGGAGCCGAAATTGACCTTGCCCGGATTGGCCTTGGCGTAGGCGACCAGCTCCTGCGCGTTCTTGGCGGGAAAGCTCGGGTTCACCACCAGCACGTTGGGCACGGCGGCGATCTCGGCAATCGGCGTGAAGTCGGTGCGCGTGTTGTACTTCAGGCTTTTGTACAAGCCGGGGTTGATGACGTGGTGCGTGGCCGTGAGCATCAGCGTGTAGCCGTCCGGCGGCATGCGGGTCAGTTGCTCGGAAAAGATGGTGCCGCTGGCGCCGGGCTTGTTGTCCACCACCACCGGTTGGCCCCATTGCTGCGTCAGCTCGGTGGCCAGCTGCCGCGCCAGGATGTCGGTGGTGCCGCCCGGCGGGAACGGCACCACGATCTTGACCGGCTGGGCAGGAAAGGCCTGAGTCTGCGCCGCCGCAGGCGCCAGGCCGCACAGCGCGATGCCGGCGGCCAGGGCTGCGATACGCGCGGCTTGATTCAAGACGTGAAAATTCACGATGTCTCCTTGTGCAAAAGGGGGATCTGAAAGGCGCGCGCCCTAGGTTCAGGCAGCAGCGGGAAACTCCACCATCGCCTCACCCACGGCGACGACCTCACCACGCTGGTTGCGCACCTGCACGTCCAAGGTGGCCCAGCGGCTCTTGTCGGTGGTGCGCACAGCGCTGATGGTGGCCGTGGGGGTGATGGTGTCGCCCGGTTTGACGGGGATCTTCCAGCGCGTTTCCAGCCGGCGCTGCACACCGCCCACGGGATAGAGCCAATCGGTCAGCATCTTGGTGATGACGCCGAAGTTGTTCATGCCGTGCATGATGATGCCGCCGAACTGGGTGCGACCGAAATTGCCCTTCATGTAGTCGTCGTCCCAGTGCAGGGGGTTGAAGTCGAGCGAGGCCTCGCAGAAGGCGCGGATGGATTCGCGCGTGGGCGCGAACGGCTGGCCCTCGATGAGTTGGCCGGCGCGAAGCGTGTCGAACGTGTTGGTGGTCATGGCGATCCTCGGTGTGGGTTCACATCGGGCGAATCGTCCAGCCGCGGCCGGAGCAGATCACCTGATCGTGCTGGTTGAAGAAAACGTTGTCGTGCACCACGAACAGGCGGTCCTTGCGGATGAACTTGTCCAGCGCCCGCGCTTCCAGCCGGATCGTGTCGCCGGGGCGCGCCGGAATGTTGTAGCTCCAGGATTGGCCGGCGTTGACCGTGCCCGGCGAGCGCATCCAGTCGTCCGCCGGCGTGCAGGAGAACATCAGCAGGATGTGGATCGAGGGCGGCGCGATCAGCCCGCCGTAGCTGCTTTTGCGCGCGAACGCCTCGTCGAAATACAGCGGGTGCATGTCGTCCACCACGCGGCAGTACTTGTGGATGGCGTCCAGGGTCAGGGTGTAGGGGATGGTCTTGCGCGGCTCGCCAGGAATGATCTGGTCCCAGCTCTTGCGCAGTTCCGCATCCTTCCAGAAGTCGGTTTCAAATTCGGACTCGTTCATGATGTGCCTATAAGTGCTTGCCAAACAAATGGTCAAGATTTGAAAATGACCGCTTAGCGGATATATACATCCGCCTAACGGTCATTATGAAAGCCAATATCGACGCCTGTCAAGGCGTGAGGAGATGCATGCATGGCAACACCGGAAAGCGAGTCCTTCGTCCGCGCCTTCGCGCGCGGGTTGCAGGTGATCGAAGCCTTGGGTCAGGGGCCCTCCGGCCAGACGCTGGCTGAGGTGGCCGACGCGGTGCAACTGCCGCGCACGGCGGTGCGGCGCTTTCTCATGACGCTGATGGACCTGACCTTCGTGCGCACCGACGGCAAGCGCTACTGGCTGACCCCGCGCGTGCTGCGCCTGGGCCTGTCCTACCTGACCTCGCTGCCGTACTGGCGCGAGGCCCAGCCCACGCTGGAAGAGGTTTCCGCGCGCTTTGACCAGTCTTGCGCGCTGTCGGTGCTGGATGGCGAGGACATCGTCTACGTGCTGCGCCAGCAGCCCAAGCGCATCCTGCCGATGAGCCCCTCGCTCGGCACCCGTTTGCCGGCCCACGTGGTGTCGATGGGGCGCGTGTTGCTGGCTGCCCTGGACGACGCCGCGCTGGACGAGTACCTGACCCAGGCCCCGTTGAAGCGCCGCACCAACGCCACCTTGGTGGATCGGCCACGCCTGCGCGAGGAGATTCTGCTGGCGCGCGAGCAGGGCTGGGCCTGGGTCGATGGCGAGCTGGACGAATCCATCTGCGGCCTAGCCGTGCCGGTGCGCAACGCCGAGGGCGACACCATCGCCGCCATCAACGTCAGCCTGCCGACGGGCACCTTCACCCGCGAGCGTGCCTTGGCTGAGTTTCTGTCGGGGCTGCGTCTGGCGGCCTCGCGTCTGCGGGCATCGATGTCGTGAACCGGGTCACGTTCCAGGACGGGCGGTTGTTCAGGGCCGTCACGTCGAAGCCCGCCATTTTTTTGTAGTCTCGCTCGACCGCCTGCAGCTCCGCGCTGGCCTGGCCGTGCGCCCCGGTGCGCGCCATGGCGCTCACACGCGCCATCACGTCGCCGGCCTGGCGCCGGTTGGCCAGTTGCACCTGCGCCACCTGTTCACGCCGCGCCGCCTCGTACGCGCGCAGGCCGGCCACCGGCTCCTCGTGCCGGGCCAGCTCATAGGCCAACACGCGCGCGTCCAGGATGGCTTGCGAAGCGCCGTTCGAGCCGAACGGGTACATGGCGTGCGCCGCATCGCCCAGCAGGCTGACGCGCTCGAAGCTCCAGCGCGGCAACGGGTCGATGTCGGTCATCGGGTATTCGTAGGCCTGTTCGGTGGCGGCCACCAGCGCGGGGATGTCGAGCCAGTCGAAGCGCCATTCGGCCAGCTGCCGCGCCAGCCCGAGGGGATCGACGGGCTGGTTCCAGTTGCCCAGCTCGGCGTGCTCCAACTCGGACGAGGACGCCGGCCGCACCATCAACCAGTTGAGGGTGTGCTCGTCCAGCGGATAGACCACGATGCGCTGCCGCTCGTCGCCCACGATCACCATGCTCCGGCCGCCCAGGAACGGGCTGAAGCGCGCCGCGCCCCGGTACATGACCCAGCCGTTGCTGGCCAGCGCAATGCTCTCCTGGTACAGCGCCCGGCGCACCGACGACCGGATGCCATCCGCGCCGATCAGCAGGTCGGCCTGATGCGGCGTGTCCGCGCCGGCCACGCTCACCCGCACCTGCGCGTCGGTCTGTGTCACCGCGCCGACACGCTGGCCAAGCAACACCGCGCCCGCGCCCAGGCGCTCTTGCACGGCGCCCAGCAGCAGTTGCTGCAGTCGGCCGCGGTGCACCGAATACTGCGGCCACAGGTAGCCTGCGTCGTGGCCGCGCGGCTCGGCCCAGATCAACTGGCCCTGGCGGTCGTGGTAGCTCAGTTGCGCGGTGGGCAGGCCGATCTGTTCCAGGCCGGGGCCCAGCCCCAGCTCGATCAGTTCGCGCACGGCATGGGGTGGCAGGTTCACGCCCACGCCGATTTCGCGGATCTCGCGCGCCGCCTCCAGCACGCGCACGTCGCCGAAGCCCGCGGCGTGCAGGCTGAGCGCCGCGGTCAGGCCGCCGATACCGGCGCCGGCGATCAGGATGCGCATCACCGCCGCTCCAGCTTGGCGCGCTGCACCAAGGAGCGCTCGGACTGGTAGAACTCGGCCGCCCACTGGGGGTACACGTCATGGCCCTTGTACCAATAGGTCTGGCGCAGCCGCTTGAGCAAGGCCTTGTACTCGGCGCTGTCGATGGCCGCCTTGAACGCGGTATCCAGGCGCGCCACCACTTCGGCCGGCATGCCCTTGGGGCCGACCAGCCCGTAGGGCGCGGGGTAGACCAGGTCGTAGCCCAGGCTCTTGGCCGTGGGCAGCTGGGGCATCCACTCCGGCGATTCGGCGTCGAAGTTCATCAGCAGCCGCAGGTCGCCCGATTCCACGAAAGGCATCACGCTGCCGGCGGCATCGACCGCGGCCAGCGTGTGCCCACCCATCAGGTTGGTCATGGCCTCGCTGCTGCTCTTGAATCCGACATGGGTCATGCGGATGTCGGCCAGCCCGGCAAAGGCCTCGGACAGCAGGTGCATGGTGGTGCCGGCGCCGGCCGTGGCGATCGACAATTGCCCGGGGTTGGCCTTGGCGAAGTCGACCAGTTCCTTCACGGTCTTGAAGGGCGAGGACGATTTCACCGCCAGCACGAAGGTGTAGCCCCCCAGGCCAGCGATCCAGGTGAAATCTCGCATCGGGTCCCAATCGACCTTCTGCACGTAGGGGTAGCGCAACAGGCCGGCCGTGGCGGCGGCCAGCGTGTAGCCATCCGGCTTGTCGATCCGGGCCATGGTCGAAGGCGCCAGCGTGGCGCCGGCGCCCGGCTTGTTTTCCACCACGATGGGCTGGCCCAACTGCTTGCCCGCCAGTTCCGCCAGCTTGCGGAAGGTCAGGTCCGTCGGGCCGCCGGCGCCAAAGCCGACCAGCAGCTTGATCGGCCGCTCCGGATACGTCTGGGCCGCTGCGCCCAGGGGCAGCCACAAGGCCAAGCACAGCCCAGCGGCTTGGAGCAAACGGATGAAATGACGCACTCTTGACTCCTTTTGGATTTTAATCCGCTTAGCGGATTTATATAACCGCTTTACGGACGTTATAGGCCTGGAACATGACCTCTGTCAACGCCGGCGGCCGCACAGCCCCAGGCTGGGGCTTGCGCGTCGTCCCGGCGCAGCCTGGGGCGCGTAAGCTCGCACCTCATGGCTCAGCTGTACCGTTCCGCCCTGTTGCGTTTCGCCGACGACGGCCAGGCGCTGTACGACCAAGACGGCCTGCTGGCCGTCGGCCCCGACGACCAGGGCCAGCCGCGCGTGCTGGCGGCGGGCAGCTGGCAGGCGCTGGCGCCGCGCTTTTCCAACTGGCCGGTGACCGTCCTGCCGGGCCGCCTGATCGCCCCGGGTTTCGTGGACATGCACATCCACTTTCCGCAGACCGATGTGATCGGCTCGCCCGCCGAGGGCCTGCTGCCGTGGCTGGAGCACTACACCTTTCCCCATGAAGCGCGCTTCGCCGACCCAGCCCACGCGGCCGAGGTGGCGCACTTTTTCTTGGGCGAGCTGCTGCGCCATGGCGTCACCAGCGCGCTGGTGTTCGCCAGCTCGCACCCGGCCTCGGTCGACGCGCTGATGCGCGAGGCGCAAGGCCGCGGCATGCGCCTGATCGCCGGCAAAGTGCTGCAAGACCGCCATTCGCCCGAGGGCGTGCGCGACGCCACCGAGCAAAGCCTGATCGACACCGAGACCCTGATCCGGCGCTGGCACGGCGTGGACCGGCTGGGCTACGCCATCACGCCGCGCTTCGCGCCCACCAGCTCGCGCGAGCAGCTGCGCGGCGCCGGCGCGCTGGCGGCGCTGCACCCCGACGTGTGGGTGCAGTCGCACGTGGCCGAGAACGCGGGCGAGATCGCCTGGGTGCGCCAGCTGTTCCCCGAGGCGCGCAGCTACCTGGCGGTGTACGACAGCGTGGGCCTGATGCGCCGGCGCGCCGTCTACGCCCACTGCATCCACCTGGACGAGGACGACCGCGCCCTGCTGCGCGAGCGCCACACCGCCGCCGCCGTCTGCCCGACCAGCAACCTGTTTCTGGGCAGCGGCTTCTTTGACTACGCCAAAGCCGAGCGCGCCGGCTTTGCCCACGGCCTGGCCAGCGACGTGGGCGGCGGCACCAGTTTTTCGCCCTTCGCCACCATGCTGGCGGCCTACTGCGTGGGCCGCGAGGGCGAGACCAAGGCCGCCACCACCCTCATTCCCCGCGCGCTGTGGTGGCTGCACACGGCCGGCGCGGCCCGCGCCCTGGGCCTGGACGGCGTGATCGGCAACCTGGCGCCCGGCTGCGAAGCCGACTTCGTGGTGCTCAACCCCCAGGCCACGCCGCTGCTGGCGCGGCGCACGCGCGCCGCCCGGAGCCTGGACGAGCTGTTGTTCGCGCTCATCGTGCTGGGCGACGACCGGGTGGTGGAGCGCGCCGTGATTTCAGGCAAAATCCAGCATAAGCCAGCGCCTTGATTACCCTGGCAGCTATTATTTTCATAGTACCCCATGAGCATCAAAAGCGACCGCTGGATCCGCCGCATGGCCGAGCAGCACGGCATGATCGAACCCTTCGAGCCCGGGCAAATTCGCCAGGACGCGGCGGGCCAGAAGATCGTCAGTTACGGCACCAGCAGCTACGGCTACGACATCCGCTGCGCGCCGGAATTCAAGGTCTTCACCAACATCCACAGCACCGTGGTGGACCCGAAGAACTTCGACGAAAAGAGCTTCGTCGACATCAACGCCGACGTCTGCATCATCCCGCCCAACAGCTTTGCGCTGGCGCGCACGCTGGAGTACTTCCGCATCCCGCGCAACGTGCTCACCATCTGCCTGGGCAAAAGCACCTACGCGCGCTGCGGCATCATCGTCAACGTCACCCCCTTCGAGCCCGAGTGGGAAGGCTACGTGACGCTGGAGTTCTCCAACACCACCCCCTTGCCGGCCAAGATCTACGCGGGCGAAGGCTGCGCCCAGGTGCTGTTCTTCGAGAGCGACCCGGACGACGTGTGCGAGACCAGCTACAAGGACCGTGGCGGCAAGTACCAGGGGCAGGTGGGGGTGACGCTGCCCAAGACCTGAGTTCGGGCTGGCGATCATGGCTTGGTGGCCCGAGGCGGGCAGCGGGCCGACATTGAGCGCCGCCCACAAAAGCACATCGCCCACCGAGGGCGAACCGCGCGCCTGCCCGGGTCGGCCATCGCCCCGCGGGCCGGGCCCCGTCGCCAATCCAGACGCCTACGCCGCGACCCAGGCGCTCTAATCCGAGCCATGAACCCCAACGCCTGGAACCTCGCATGGGTCGGCGTGGTGCTGATCGCCGCCCTGGCGCAGACCGCCCGCAACGCCGCGCAGCGCTCGCTCACCGGCACGCTGGGCACCTGGTCGGCGACGCTGGTGCGCTTTCTGTACGGCCTGCCCTTCGCGGCGGCCTGTCTGGCCCTGCTCTACCTGCTGCCTGGCGCGCCCACCGAATGGCCTCGGTTGTCGGCCGCCTACCTGGGCTGGTTGGTGCTGGGCGCGGTCTCCCAGGTGGCCGCTACCGGTGCGCTGCTCAAGGCCATGCAGGCGCGCAACTTCGCCATCGCGGTCACGCTGTCCAAGACCGAGGTGCTGCAGATCGCCCTGTTTGGCGCCGTGGCGCTGGGCGAAGTGCCGACGCCGGCCATGATCGGTGCCATGGCGCTGGCCAGCCTGGGCGTGGCGCTGCTGGCCTGGCCCCGGCGCGGCGCGGCCGATGGCGCCGGGCTGGCCCGCTGGCTGTCGCCCTCGGCCGGCTGGGGCCTGGCCTGCGGCGCGGCTTTCGCGGTGGCCACGGTGGCCTACCGGGCGGCGGCGCTGGAGCTGGGTGCCAGCTCGGCCCTGCTGTCGGCGGCCTGGGGCGTGACCCTGGCCCAGGCGATGCAGACACTGGGCCTGGGCGGCTGGGTTGCCTGGCGCCAGCCGGGCGGTCTGGCGCCCGTGCTGCGCGCCTGGCGCGTGTCGCTGCTGGCCGGCGCCATGGGTGCGCTGGCCTCGCTGGCCTGGTTTGCCGCCTACGCCCTGCACACCGCCGCCGCCGTGCGCACGGTGGGCATGGTGGAGGTGCTGTTCAGCCTGATGGTGTCGCGCCGCCTGTTTCGCGAACACCTGAGCGGATTCGAGTGGGCAGGCTTGGCCCTGGTGCTGCTGGGCATCGCGTGGCTGCTGCTGCGCGCCTGAGCCGGCCTGCGTCCGCCGTGCCACGTCCGCGTGACACAGTCGACGTACTGCGTTTTCCTACACCGCGATTCGGCATGCACCGGTACCGGCGGGGCGGTGGCTGCGTAGCATCGAGCCATGTCTCCAACCGATTCCAACTCTCCCGCTCCGGTCACGCTCGGGCCTTGGTTCAGCCCGACCCGGCTGCTGGCCCTGTCCGGCTGGATCGTGGCCGTCGCCCTGCTCCTGGGCGGCATTGCCCACGTGGCGCAAAGTCAGGTGCAGCGCGGCCAGGACTTCCAGTACGCCAGCACCTCGCCCACGGCCACGACAGCCACCGCCCCCACCCCCCCTGACGGTGCACGTCTGGCCGCCGTGACGCCCGCGCCGCAAGACGGCGATCTGCGGGCGGTGCGCTACACGCGCTGAGCGCCCCCCACCAGGGCGTGTTCAGCGCGCACGCCGCCAGGCCAGCCGCGCCGCGGCCAGATCCCAGCCGGCCCAGCCGCAGCTCTTGAACAACACCGGCCCGCCATGTGCGCGGGCCGCTGGTTTGGGCGCCGTGACCACATCGGCCAGCGTGGGCAGCGCCGCCAGGTTCAGGCCGGCCTGCAGCAAATCACCGGCCTCGTGATCGGCATCGCGCGAATCCAGCACGATGCGGCCCTGGGCCGCGACATGGCGACACAGCTCCGGAGCCAACTCCACCATGCGGGGGGTAAACGCACCCACGGCGGCGATGAAGGCATCGGTGCGCGGCGTGGCGCGCAGCACGACGGCCTCCGCCGGAGTGCAGGTGGCGACCAGCGGACAGTCGGCCAAGGCCGCATCGGCGTCCGCGACGGCCTCGGCCCCCAGGCCCAGGGCACGCGCATGCGCCACCAGGGCCTCGGCGCTGGCGCGGCTGCGCGAGGCGATGCGAAAGTGGGTGACGCCCAGCACGGCGGCAAACACCTCCAGATGCGCGCGCCCCTGCACCCCGGCGCCGACGATCAGCATCGGGCCGGCCGGTTGGGGCGCCAGCCAGCGCGCCGCCAGCGCCGACACGGCGGCGGTGCGTCGACCGGTCACCGTCGGCCCATCCAGAATCAGCCGCCGTTCGCCGCTGGCCACGTCGAACACCACCACGTCGCCCTGGATGCTCGGCCGCGCCGTGCCGACGTTGCCGGGCGTGAAGGTGATCAGCTTGGTCATCGCCACGCGCGCGTCGCAGGCCGGCATGGCGAACAGGGAGGCGCCGCCGGCCATGGGCAAGACGATGCGCGGTGGGACGTTGACCGCGTCGTCCTGGAGCAGGGCTTCAAGTTCGTTGACGAGTTCGGGCCAGGAAAGGAGGCCGGCGGCCTGGGAAGGGGTGATCAAAGAGGACATCGTGAACTCCGTCGGCAAGGGCTGGTGCATGGACGCCCAAGCTTACCCAGCACCGCCGTGCTTGGCACTCAATGCACTGCCCCGGCCCCCACCCGCACGTCCTGTTTCACCTCCAGCGCCGTTTGGATGCCGACACGCATGCCCTCCACCATCTGCTCCAGCGGCAGGCTGGGCGCGCCCTGCTCGGGCAACAGGGGCACGTGGATGAAGCCGCCGCGGGTACGCGACAGCGCGCGCACGCTGGCCAGGCGGTGCATCAGGCCATAGAAAACGTGGTTGCAGACGAAGGTGCCGGCGGTCTGTGACACCTCGGCCGGGATACCGGCGGCCAGAATGGCCTGGCGCATGGCCTTGATCGGCAAGGTGCTGAAGTAGGCCGCCGGGCCGCCGGGGACCACCGGGGTGTCGATCGGCTGGGCGCCGGCGTTGTCGGCGATGCGGGCGTCGTTGACGTTGATGGCAATGCGCTCCAGCGACAGCGCCCCGCGCCCGGCCGCCAGGCCCAGGCAGATCACCAGTGCCGGCGGATGCGCCTGCAGCAGTTCGTGCAGGCGCGCCAGCGCGTCGCCGAACACGGTGGGCAACTGCGCCGCCTGCACGTGGTGTCCGGCGATCTGACGCCGGTGCAGGGCCTGGGCGATGCGCCAGCTGGGGTTGATCGGATCGCCGCCGAACGGATCGAAGCCGGTGAGCAGGACGCGGGGCGACGGGGCGAAGGCGTGAGGGGCGGCTACCATTGCCGGAAATTTAGCGCGAAACGCGCGGCCAGGAGTGCAAGCATGCGTTGGGAAGGCGAACGTCAATCGGACAACGTGGAAGACCGCCGCGACGACGGCGGTGGTGGCGGGCGCGGCGGCATGATGCTCGGCGGGCGTGGCATCGGCGTGGGCACCATCGTGGTGGCGCTGCTGGCCGGCTGGATCTTCGGCATCAACCCGCTGACCCTCCTGGGCATGATGGAGGGGGGCTCGGCGCCGGCGCCGGTGCAGCAGCACCAGGGGCCGGCCAAGGCGCCGCCAGCCAACGACACCGGCGCGACCTTCGTCTCCACGGTGCTGGCCTCGACCGAGGACGCCTGGCAGGAGGTGTTCACCGAGAACAACGCACGCTACCGCTCGCCGCGCCTGGTGCTGTACCGGGGCGTGACGCCCACGGCCTGCGGCACGGGCCAGTCGGCGATGGGGCCGTTCTACTGCCCGGGCGACCAGAAGGTGTACCTGGACATGGACTTCTTCGACACGCTCAGCCGCCAGCTCGGCGCCCCGGGCGAGTTCGCGCGCGCCTACGTGGTGGCGCACGAGGTCGGCCACCATGTGCAGAACCTGATGGGCCTGACCGACAAGGTGGATTCGATGCGTGGGCGCGTCAGCCAGGCGCAGCAGAACGCCCTGTCGGTGCGGCTGGAGCTGCAGGCCGACTGCTTTGCGGGCATTTGGGCCAACCGCTCGCAAAAAGCCAAGAACTGGCTGGAAAACGGCGACATCGAGTCGGCCATGAACGCCGCCGCGCGCATCGGCGACGACGCGCTGCAGCAGCGCAGCCGCGGTTACGTGGTGCCCGACAGCTTCACCCACGGCTCCAGCGCGCAGCGCCAGCGCTGGTTCATGCAGGGCTACAAAACCGGTCGCGTTCCGGCCTGCGACACCTTCAACGCCCAATCTTTGTAAGTCAATCTGGCCCTGCAGTACGCCAGCAAAGTCTAGACAGCTCCTTTTTTAGGAGCATTCATACGCCCAACCCGGCTCGGACAGACGGTTGGACGCTTTGCATGCTGCAATGCGACAATACGGGGTTGATGAGTACTACCCTCTATTCAGACCTCGCGCTGGCTGATCCGCTCAAGCGCGCCGTGGCCGACATGGGCTACGAGACGATGACGCCGATCCAGGCGCAGGCCATTCCGGTTGTGCTGGCCGGGCAGGACGTGATGGGCGCCGCCCAGACCGGCACCGGCAAGACGGCGGCTTTCTCGCTGCCGCTTTTGCAGCGCCTGCTCAAGCACGAGACGGCCTCGCTGTCGCCCGCCCGGCACCCAGTGCGCGCCCTGGTGCTGCTGCCCACGCGCGAGCTGGCGGTGCAGGTGGCCGACCAGGTCAAGCAGTACGCCAAGTACACCCAGCTGCGCAGTGCCGTCGTCTTTGGCGGCATGGACATGAAGCCCCAGGTCGAAGAGCTGCGCAAGGGCGTCGAGGTGCTGGTGGCCACGCCCGGCCGCCTGCTGGACCACATCGAGGCCAAGACCGCGGTGCTGAACCAGGTCGAGTACGTGGTGCTGGACGAGGCCGACCGCATGCTGGACATCGGCTTTCTGCCCGATCTGCAGCGCATCCTGAGCTACCTGCCCAAGGCGGGGCGCACCACCCTGCTCTTTTCGGCCACGTTCTCGCCCGAGATCAAGCGCCTGGCCGAAAGCTACCTGAGCAACCCGATCCTGATCGAGGTGGCGCGGCCCAACGCCACCGCCTCGACGGTGGAGCAGCACTTTTACCTGCTGGACGACGAGGACAAGCGCCGCGCCATCCGCCAGGTGCTGCGCGACAAGCAACTGCGCCAGGCCTTCGTGTTCTGCAACAGCAAGCTGGGCACGGCGCGGCTGGCCCGCGCGCTGGAGCGCGACGGCCTCAAAACCACCGCCCTGCACGGCGACAAGAGCCAGGACGAGCGCCTGAAGTCGCTGCAAGCCTTCAAGGACGGCGAGGTCGATCTGCTGGTGGCCACCGATGTGGCCGCGCGCGGCCTGGACATCAAGGATGTGCCAGCGGTCTTCAACTACGACGTGCCCTTCAACGCCGAGGACTACGTGCACCGCATCGGCCGCACCGGCCGTGCCGGCGCCTCGGGCGTGGCCGTCACCCTGGTCACCAAGCACGACCAGCGCCTGATGGGCGAGCTGGAAAAGCTGCTCAAGGCCAAGATCGAGGTCGAGCACCTGGCGTTCGAGGACGAAAAACCCCACGGCCGCCAAAACGACGGCCGGCGCCGCTGGCGCGAGGAAGAAACCGGCGACGCACGCGACAGCGCCCGCCGCGAACGGCAGGAGCGGCGCCACCCTGAGCAGCGCCGTGGCCCCGGCCCGGCCGCCGCGCCGGTCGATCCGTTCTTTGACCGCCCCTACGAGGCGACGGCCGAGGCCCCCGAGCAGCCCCCCGCTTGGGAGAAAAACCCCCGTCCCGGTTCGACACGCGGCGGCGTGTCGGCCAACATCAAGCCCAAACGCAAGGTGGCGGCGCTGTTCAAGGCGCCGGAAGCCAGCGAGTCCCCCTGAGCGGCCGACGCCGCTTCCCCGCGCTCTTCGGGCGGGGGACGGGCCGGCCACTTCGAAGCGGGCGGGCGCAGCGGCCCCTGGTATGGCCTGCTCTGCGGCCTGCTGATTGGACTGAATAGGCACTGGGTGACCCGTGCTTCTTTTTTGGGTCAAATCGGGCAGATGTCGGCGTGTATTAATCGCCTTTAGCTATTGTTTTTGAAGTATTTCAGCCCCCCACGGCTTGCGCGTGGGGGTGATCTGAGGCTGCAGCCTGAACCCGCTTATCCAAGCGACCGCTGGCGCCAGCGCCTGTGGCGTCATCGGCTGTCGTTTTGGCAGTACTCGAAAATAGCAAGCACCCCACCGCACCAGCGTCCATCCGGAGGCCGCGGAGCAGGCCAGAAGCCGCCACCTCGGGTGGCGAGTACCGCGCGCCACCCGCCGCGCACAGGGGTCAACGGCCCCACCACTGTGTCAGCGCGTGGATGACCAGCCCCACCAGCCCACCGACCAGGGTGCCGTTGATGCGGATGAACTGCAGGTCGCGCCCGATGTGGCGCTCCAGCTCGGCGCTCATCTCGCGCGCGTCCCAGCCCTGCACGCGCACCACCACGTAGCGACCGATGTCCTCGCGGTAGCGCTCGATCAGGCGCGGCGCGGCGGCCTGCAGTTCGGCGTTGAGCCAGGCGCGGATTTCGGCGTCGGCGGCCAGGCGTTCGCCCAGCGTGCGCGCGGCGGCGCCGATGTACCGGCGGATGCTGGAATCGTCCCGCCCCATGTCCTCGCGCAGCCAATCCAGCAACTCGGCCCACAGCGTCCGCACGTAGCGCACCAGCGCCGGGTGCGCCAGCAGTTCGTCCTTCAGGCGCTCGCCGCGCGCTTGCAGGGCCTCGTCGTGCTGCAGGCGCGCCACGAAGTCCTGCACCATGCCGTCGAAACGCAGGCGCAGGCTGTGGCGCGGGTCGTCGGCCATCTCGATGATGGTGCGGGCCATGATGACCACCACCTTACGGGTGGCCAGCCGCGCCGCCATCTGGTCCAGTCCCAGGTATTTCAGCGCCTTCACCTCGCGCGCGATGGCCTCGGTGATGCCGTCCTGCACGCTGTCCTCACCCATCAGCTTGGCCACCTGCAGCAGCACACCGTCCAACAGCTCCTGGTGGCGGCGCTCGTGGGTCATGGCCTCCAGCACCTGGCCGGACAGGCGCGCCACCTCCACCTGGCTCAAGCCCCGCCGGGCCAGATCGGCCACGAACTGCCGCACGCGCTCGTCGTCCAGCGCGCCGACGGCCCAGCGCCCGACCCCGACCAGCTGTTCGCCGACGCGCTCGGCGTTGGCCGGCTGGGCCAACCAGGCGGCCACGCGGGCGGCCACATCGAACTCACGCAGCTTGGCCAGCACCTGCTCGGTGGCCAGGAAATGGGTGGCCAGGAAATGGGCCAGGTTCTCGCCAATGCGGTCCTTGTTCTCGGGAATGATGGCGGTGTGCGGAATCGGCAGCCCCCAGGGGTGCCGAAACAGCGCCACCACCGCGAACCAGTCGGCCACGGCGCCCACCATGGCGGCCTCGGCAAAAGCGGCGACGTAGCCCCAGGCCGGGTGGCTCCCCTGCAGCGCGGTGGCCAAGGCATACAGCAAGGCCGCGGCCAGCAGCAGGGCCACGGCCAGGCGCTTCATGCCGGTTGCATCGGAAATCATGCCCCCACGCTCCCCCGCTGACGCGTGGTCCGCTGCCCCCCGTGGGGGCCGCACGCCGCCTTCGGGCGGCCGGGCGGCGGCGTGGTCCACTCCCCCCACGCCCCCCCGCTGGGGCGTGGTCTGCTGCCCCCGAGGGGGCTCGCCGCCTTCGGGCGGCCGGGCGGCGGGGTGGTCGGGCTCGGTGGCCATGTCGCGTGGGGCCCCTCAACCCGGCGCCTGGGCCTGCTCGCAGCGCACCTGCACCAGCTCGCGCGACAAGCCATCGGCGCTCAGGCGCGCGGCGCTCAGGCAGCCGCCCCAGACGCAGCCGGTGTCCAGCGAGATCAGATCCGGGCGCTCCAGCCAGCCCAGCGTGGACCAATGGCCAAAGGCCACCACCTCGTGGGCCGTGCGCCGGCCAGGCACGTCGAACCAGGGCAGGTAGCCGGGCGGCGCGCCGTCGGCGGCGCGGTCCTTGGTGGCGAACTCCATCCGCCCGTCGGCCGAACAAAAGCGCAGCCGCGTCAACGCGTTGACGATCACGCGCAGGCGCGCCGCGCCCTGCAGGCCGTCGTGCCACTGGTCGGGCTGGTTGCCGTACATCTGGTGCATGAACACCGCCCAGTCGGCGCCGCGCAGCACGGTCTCCACTTCCGCGGCCAGCCGCAAGGTCTGCTCCGCCGTCCAGCCGGGCAGCACCCCGGCGTGCACCATCAGCACGCCGTGCTCACGCAGCGCCATCGGGCACTGCCGCAGCCAATCCAGCAAGGCGGCGCGATCCGGCGCCTGCAGAATATCGGCCACGGTGTCGTTGCGGTGCGGCTTGCGCACGCCTTGCGACACGGCCAGCAGGTGCAGATCGTGGTTGCCCAGCAGGCAGGCCGCGGCACCGCCGAGTGCGATCAGCCGCCGCAGCACGGCCAGCGAGGCCGGTCCCCGGTTGACCAGATCGCCCAGCAACACCAGCCGGTCGCGGCTGGGAGAAAACGCCAATTCGTCGAGCAGGCGGCCCAGGGCCGCGTCGCAGCCCTGCACATCGCCGATCAGGTAGAGTGCCATGGTCTTGATTTTCCACCGGGCGCGCGGCGTTCGGCGCGCATGGATTTCCTGCTGATCGCTTTTCTCACGCTGCTCAACGGCGTATTCGCCATGTCCGAGCTGGCCATCGCCTCGGCCCGCAAGGCACGCCTGGCGGCCATGGAGGAAAGCGGCGACGCCGGCGCCGGCGCGGCGATCCGGCTGATGCAGCGGCCGACCCAGTTTCTGTCCACCGTGCAGGTGGGCATCACCTCCATCGGCATGCTCAACGGCATCGTCGGCGAGGCGGCGTTCAGCGAGCCCGTGGGGCACTGGTTGCAGGCCCAGGGGCTGAGCCACGGGGCGGCGTCGGTGGCGGCCACGGCGCTGGTGGTGACGACCATCACCTTCACCACCATCATTTTTGGCGAGTTGGTGCCCAAGCGCATTGGCCAGATGTTCCCCGAACTGGTGGCGCGCTGGATTTCACGCCCCATGGCCTGGTTGGCCACGGCGGCCAAACCCTTTGTGTTTCTGCTGTCGCTGTGCACGCAGATGATTTTGAAACTGCTGCGCATCGACGAAGGACGTGGCCGTGCCGTGACCGAGGAGGAGATTTCCGCCAGCCTGGAAGAAGGCGTGGACGCCGGCCTGATTGAAGAGCACGAGCACCAGATGGTGCGCAACGTGTTCCACCTGGACGACCGCTCGCTCAGCTCGCTGATGGTGCCACGGGGGGATATTGAATGGCTGGATGCAAGCCAAAGCGTAGCCGAAGCGCTGGATTATGTGGTCGGGCGCGGTGAGCGCGGCGCGCATTCGTGGTATCCGGTCTGCCGCGACGGCCTGGACGATGTCGTGGGCATTATCTCGGTGGGTCGTATGCTGGAATTGCGAGACCGCCCGGATGATTTGCTGCAAACCCACGTCGTGGTCGCCACGTTCGTGCCGGAAACCCTGAGCGGCATGGAAATGCTGGAGCAGTTGCGCGACAAATCCGGCCGCCTGGTGTTCATCGTCGACGAATACGGCGTGGTGCAGGGCCTGATGACGCCACGCGACCTGCTGGAGGCCATCACCGGCGAACTCAAGCCTGGCGCGCACATCGACGCCTGGGCCACGCCGCTGGACGATGGCAGCTGGACACTGGACGGCCTGATGCCCATCAGCGAGCTGAAGGCGCGCCTGGACATCGACGAATTACCCCAGGAGGACAAGGGCCGCTACAACACCCTGGGCGGGCTGCTGCCCTCCGTGGCCGGCCATTTGCCGGCGGTGGGCGATGAAATCGAGTGCGCCGGCTGGATATTCAAGGTGATGGCCTTGGAAGGCCGGCGCGTCGACATTGTGCAAGCCCACCGGGTCCCCGATTCGGGGGATTCCGGTAATTCTTAATTTTTGTCTTGGCGGATTATTCCGCAGGCATGTGCTATATTCCGCGCACCGTAATATATGGGAGCGTAACTGCATGTCGACACTTAAGGAACTCCTGAAACAACAGGAAGAATTGGCCCAGAAAATCGAAGCTGCACGCAGCAGCGAGGTGGCCGAGGCCCTGGCCAAGGTACGCACATTGGTCGAAGAATTCGATTTGACAGCCGATCAGGTGTTTCCGCCCAGCCGTAAATCCAGCAAGAGCAAAAGCGGCGGTAAAGTGGCGCCCAAATACCGCGATCCGGCCACCGGCCAGACCTGGACCGGGCGCGGCAAGGCGCCGAAATGGATCGAAGGCAAGGACCGCACGCCGTTCACCATCAACTGATATTGGGTCGAGTTGTGAAAAAAGCGCCATTTGGCGCTTTTTTTCATGGCCCATCCATCCGCCCGATGGCCCGGCCCCCGACCGCAACCGGTTCGCCCACCGGCCGCCCTGCACGCTGGGCTCGTCCCCAGAGACGGCCCTGCGAACGATGCTGCCATGGCGAAGGTGGAATAATCCATCCATTGATTTGAAGGAACATTGCCATGGACGCGAACACCCAGCAACGCATCGATGATCTGGTCAAGAACCATGAGGTGGTGCTTTTCATGAAAGGCAACGCCGCCTTTCCCATGTGCGGCTTCTCGGGTCGCGCGGTGCAGATTCTGAAAGCCAGCGGCGTCGATTCGCGCGGCCTGACCACGGTGAACGTGCTGGAGGACGAGGCCATCCGCCAGGGCATCAAGGAATACAGCAACTGGCCGACGATTCCGCAGCTCTACGTCAAGGGCGAGTTCATTGGCGGCTCGGACATCATGATGGAAATGTACGAATCCGGCGAGCTGCAAGAGCTGGTGACGGGCGGCACGGCCTGAGCCCTTGTCAGCCCCTTGAGTAAAAACGGACGCGCCAGGCGCGTCCGTTTTGCCGTGCGCGGCCGGCGGCCGGCTTACTTGCGCAGCACCACCTCGACACGCCGCGCGGCGGCATCGCTGCCGACCCCCGTGGCGTCGATGGGTTTTTCCAGCAGGGTGCGGCTCTCGGACACGCCCAGCGCCACCAGGGCGCCCTGCACGGCCTTGGCGCGGCTCTTGGACAGCTCGGCGTTGGCGCTGGCGTTGCCGCTCGGGTCGTTGTAGCCGGAGATCACGGCCTGGGTGTCGGGGTGCGCCTTCAGGTAGTCGACCAAATCCCTGGCGCGGTTGGCGAATTCCTCGTGTACCTCGGTCTTGGCGGAATCGAAGTAGACCTTGAGGGCCGGCATGTCCCGCACCATCAGCGTCAGCACCGCCGGGCCGGTCGGGGCGACGTCGGTGGTCACGGGCGTGGCCTCGGCGGATGCCGCCGAAGCCGGGGGCAGCGCCTGCGAGGCGTCCATGGCCGGCGCGGCGGGAATCGGCTCGCTGGCGGCCGGTGCCGGCGCCGGCTGCTCGATCGGGGCTGGCGGCGGTGCACCGGCGTCCCGGTTCTGGGTGAAATACCACCCGCCCAGCCCGGCCGCGGCGGCGACCACCACCCAGGGCAGCCATTTCAGCACGCCACCGCCGGCCGACTCGGCGGCCACCGGCGCGGCCAGCAGCGGGCGGCCGGCCTCGGCCAGGGCCAGCACCGGCGCCGGCAGTTGCGCGGGCATGCTGCCGCCAGGGGTCAGCTTGCCCACCACCGGCGGCAGCAGGTAGCCGATGGCCGAAGCCACGTTGTCGCGCGGCACCTCCAGCCTGGCCGTGGCCAGCGACAGCAGGCCGCCACTGGTGCCCAGCACGGTTTCCACCTGGCTGTTGGTGACGGGCTGGGCGGCCCCGCCGCCGCCCAGCCAGGACTGCACCTGCGGCCCCAGGCCGGCGGCGATGAGTTTTTCGAGGAAGCCCTGCAGGCCGCCGGCTTCCTTGTCGGACATCACGGCCAGCAACATCTGCAGCAGTTGCTGGGACTTGTCGCCCAGACCGAAGCGCGCTCCGGCTTCACGGATCAGTACATCGAACATGGATCAGGCCTTTTTGGCTTGGGTTGCCGCACGAGGTCGGCGCAACCCTTGAAGAGGTCAGGAAAAACGCCTCGGTGCCAGCCAGAGCACGGCACGCCACGGCGTCGCGAGGAGATGAAAATTATAGGAACTGCGCCAAACACGCCCTGAATCGGCCCGCGCACCCGCTGTGTACACTGCTTGATTGCCGACTTCGCGCGCCTGGCCCACGCCCGCGTGCATGGCCGGCACCCCGCTCACCCCCCTTGCATGAGCTTGCTGCAAAACCTTCTTCTCATCGTCCTGCTGATCCTGACCAGCGCCTTCTTCTCGCTGGCCGAAATCTCGCTGGCGGCGTCGCGGCGCCTGCGCCTGCGCCAGCTGGCCGACCAGGGCGACGTGCGCGCCCTGCAGGTGCTGCAGGTGCAGGAGCAACCGGGCTACTACTTCACCACCGTGCAGATCGGGCTGAACGCCGTCGCCATCCTGGGCGGGGTGGTGGGCGAGGAGATGCTGAGCCCCTGGTTTGAAACCCTGCTGCGCCCCTGGGTCAGCGCGTCCACGGCCGCCAGCCTGGCGGTGGCCGGCTCGGTGGCGGTGGTGACCTCGCTGTTCGTGGTGTTCGCCGATCTGATGCCCAAGCGCCTGGGCATGGCCGAGCCCGAGCGCGTGGCCATGCGGGTGGTGGGGCCGATGCGCACGCTGCTGCTGACCTTCAAGCCGCTGATCTGGCTGTACACCCGCTGCACCGACCTGGTGATGCGCCCGCTCGGCCTGCCCACGCAGCGCGACGAACGCGTGACGCCCGAGGACATCCTGGCGCTGGCCGAGGCCGGCACCCAGGCCGGCGTGATCGACCGGCCCGAGCAGCAGGTGATCGAGAACCTGTTCGAGCTGGACACCCGCCCGGTGACCAGCGCCATGACGCCGCGCGACCGCATCGTCTGGCTGCGCCACGACGACAGCGACGAGGCGGTGCGCCTGCGCATCGCCGCCAAGCCCTTCTCCACCTACCCGGTGTGCGAGGGCGAGTTGGACCACGTGCTGGGCTACGTGGACGCCAAGGACTTGTTCCAGCGCGTGCTGAGCGGCACGCCCATCCATCCGACCGACGACGGCCTGCTGCACAAGCTGGTGGTGGTGCCCGATTCGCTCAGCCTGTCCGAGGTGTTGCTGCATTTCCGCGAGCAGCACGAGGACTTCGCGCTGATCGTCAACGAGTACAGCACGGTGGTCGGCATGGTCACGCTGAACGACTTGATGAGCACGGTGATGGGCGAATTGGTGACGCCCGAGGACGAGGAGATGATGGTGCGGCGCGACGACGGCTCCTGGCTGATCGACGGCCACACCCCGATGGCCGACGTGCAGCGCGCCCTGGGCGTGGACGACCTGCCCAGCCCGGGCGTCTACGACACCCTGGCCGGCTTTTTGATGGTGATGCTGCGCCGCGTGCCGCGCCGCACCGACTGCGTGGTCTGGGGCGGGCACCGCTTCGAGGTGATGGACGTCGACAATTTCCGCATCGACCAGGTGCTGGTGACCCGCCCAGACCCCGCCAAGCCCACCTGAATTGCTACGCTATCTATAGCCACTCAGGCTTGCCACGCGCCGGCCTAGCCCTGAAAAAGCCATTTTTTCTGAGCCCCGAACACGGCGTTCGGGTACGGCGGCTTGCCGCGCGAGCCGTTGTAGCGGCCCAGGGCCATGAACTCATTGCCGCCCTCGCGGTCCAGGTAGTGGCGCAGGATCACGCAGCCAAAGCGCAGATTCGTCTGCATGTGGAACAGCTTGGACGGGTCGCCGTCGCCGATCACCCGCGTCCAGAACGGCATCACCTGCATGTAGCCGCGCGCACCGACGCTAGAGACGGCGAACTTGCGGAACGCGCTCTCGACCTGGATCAGCCCCAGCACCAGCGAGGTTTCCAGCCCCGCGCGCTTGGACTCGTACCAGACGGTCTGCAGAAAATCGATGCGCTCGTTGAAGCCCTTCTTGCGGCTGTACAGGCGGTCGCTCATGCTGGACAGCCAGCGCAGGTAGGCCAGGCGCGTCTCGGTCGAGCCGAACACCGGCACCGGCGGCGCGCTGTTGGTGATGGCCGAGCTGAGGGCGGTGCGCACCGAATCGGCCAGCGGCTCCTCCAGCTGGCTACCGGCCCAGGATTGCTCTGAAATCAGTAGCGATCCAGGCAATACCGACGCCGACATCAGCCAGTTTCGGCGCGAAATCAGGGGTGCGGACGCGGCGCCCCGGCCCGGCGCCAGAAGTCCGCTCATGCGGCCAGACGGCCTTTTACGAAGGCTGCGATCTCGCTCACCGGCAGCTTGGTGGCGGCGCTGTCGCGGCGGTGCTGGTATTCGACCTGGCCGTCTTTCAGGCTCTTGTCGCCGATGGTGACGCGGTGCGGCACGCCGATCAGCTCCCAGTCGGCGAACATGGCGCCGGGGCGCTCGCCACGGTCGTCCAGGATCACGTCCACGCCGGCCGCCTGCAGCTCGGCGTACAGGGCGCCCGCGGCCTGCTTGACAGGCTCGCTGCGGTCCATGCCGACCGGGCAGATGACCACCGTGAAGGGCGCCAGGGCGTCGGGCCAGATGATGCCGTGCTCGTCGTGGTTCTGCTCGATGGCCGCCGCCGGCAGGCGCGTGATGCCGATGCCATAGCAGCCCATCTCGAACGGGCGCGGTTTGCCGTCCTCGGCCAGGAAGCTGGCGTTCATGGGCAGGCTGTACTTGGTGCCCAGGTAGAAGATGTGGCCGATCTCGATGCCGCGCTCGATGGCCAGTTGGCCCTTGCCGTCCGGCGCCGGGTCGCCCGCGACGACGTTGCGCACGTCGGCCACCGCGTCGGGCTCGGGCAGGTCGCGCCCCCAGTTGACGCCGGTGAGGTGAAAGCCCTCGTCGTTGGCGCCGCAGACCCAGTCGGCCATGTGCGCCACCTCGCGGTCGGCGACGATCTTGACGGGTTTTTGCAGGCCGATGGGGCCCAGGTAACCCGGCTTGGTGCCGAAGTGCTCGACGATCTCGGGCACGGTGGCAAAGCGGAAACCCACGTTCAGGCCCGGCACCTTGCTGGCCTTGATCTCGTTCAGATCGTGGTCGCCGCGCAGCAGCAGCAGCCAGACCTGGGTTTTGGCAACCTCGCCTTGTGCGTTCAGCTCGTCCGTGGCCAGCACCAGGGATTTGACGGTCTGCGTCAGCGGCAGGCTCAGCAGCTCGGCCACGTCGCGGCAGGTGCTTTTGCCGGGCGTCGGCGTCTTGGCCATCGGCTGGGCCGGCGCCGGGCGCGCGCCCGCGGGCGCCAGGGCCTCGGCTTTCTCCATGTTGGCGGCGTAATCGCTGCCGGTGGAATAGACGATGGCGTCCTCGCCGGTGGCGGCGATGACCTGGAACTCCTCGCTCAGGTCGCCGCCGATGGCGCCCGAATCGGCCGCCACGGCGCGGTAGGTCAGGCCAAAGCGGTCAAAGATGGCCCGGTAGGCCTGGGCCATGGCCTGGTAGCTGTGCTTGGCCGCGTCCACGTCGCGGTCGAAGCTGTAGGCGTCCTTCATGGTGAATTCGCGCCCACGCATCAGGCCAAAGCGCGGGCGACGCTCGTCGCGGAACTTGGTCTGAATCTGGTACAGGTTCTTGGGCAGTTGCTTGTAGCTGCGCAGCTCTTGCCGCGCGATGTCAGTGACCACTTCCTCGCTGGTCGGCTGCACCACGTAGTCGCGCTCGTGCCGGTCCTGGATGCGCAACAACTCGGGGCCCATGGCGTCGAAGCGGCCGGTTTCCTGCCACAGCTCGGCCGGTTGCACCACCGGCATGGCGCACTCCACCGCGCCAGCGCGGTTCATTTCCTCGCGCACGATGGCCTCGACCTTGCGGATCACCCGCAGGCCCATGGGCATGTAGGTGTAGATGCCGGCCGACAGGCGCTTGATCATGCCGGCGCGCATCATCAGGCGGTGGCTGACCACTTCGGCATCGGCCGGAGCTTCCTTCAGGGTGGAGATCAGGAACTGCGAGGCTTTCATTGAATTTGCGGCGCCAAGTCCACGCCGTGCATGGGGTTTGTGCCCGGTTGTCGCCCCTGGGGGGCGGTGCATAATGGCAACAACTTATTGATTTTGGGGTTTGATTATGCTCGACCGGGAAGGCTTTCGCCCGAACGTCGGCATCATCCTGCTCAACCAGAGAAACCAGGTATTTTGGGGCAAGCGCATCCGTACGCATTCCTGGCAGTTTCCACAAGGCGGCATTGATCGGGGCGAATCTCCCGAGCAGGCCATGTTCCGGGAGCTGCACGAGGAAGTGGGTCTTCACCCGCAACATGTACGCATCGTGGCCCGGACCCGCGACTGGTTGCGCTACGAGGTGCCAGACCGGTTCATCCGCCGCGATGCACGCGGCCACTACAAGGGCCAGAAGCAGATCTGGTATCTGCTGCAACTGGTCGCCCACGACTGGAACCTGAACCTGCGCGCCACCAGCCACCCCGAGTTCGACGCCTGGCGCTGGAACGACTACTGGGTGCCACTGGACGTGGTGGTCGAGTTCAAGCGCGGCGTCTACGAAATGGCGTTGACCGAACTGGCGCGCTACCTGCCGCGCCAGGAGCACCGCAACCGCTACCTGCGCGGTGGCATGCGCCTGCGCGAGGGCGGCGAAATGCCGGCCATCGCCACGCAAGAGCGGCACGAGCCACGCCGGCTTGCCGGCTCGGTCTTCGAGCTGCCCCCAGGCGCCACCCTGGAAAGTCCACCCGGCGCGCCACACGCTCCGCGGAGAGACGCGTGAGCGCGCGCGCCCCCCAGGCAGCCGGATTCGGGCTGCGCCTGCTCACGGGCTTGCTGCTGGCCGCGGTCGCCTTGCCGGCCCTGGCCCAGTACCGCGAGTACGCCGACTACGCCAAGCAGGATCTGGCCGACTGGAAGGAGGACGCGGTGCCCCCGCCCCCCAGCTACAGCACCAGCCGGCTGATCGAGATCGAGATGCCGCGCACCTCCAGCGTGCGCATGGGCATCGACCCGAAGACCATCCGCATCAACCAGGACACCGGCATCGTGCGCTACGTGGTGGTGGCGCGCGGCCCCTCGGCCGTCAACGCCAGCTACGAGGGCATGCGCTGCGCCACCGCCGAATACCGCGTCTACGCGCGGCAGGTGCAGGGCAGCGCCTGGTTGCCGGCCGGCGATGGCGAGTGGAAAGACATGCGCGCGCAATCCGGCGCGCAGCTCAGCTACCCCTACAACCTGGCGCGTGGCGGCATGTGCCACGGCGTCAGCGTGCCGCTGTCGGTCGCGGACATGGTGAACGACCTCGAAGGGGAAAACCCCTCCATGTACGCCCGCTGAGTCGGGCTGGCGCCGGGCCCGCCCCGGCGCCCGGTCAGCGCGTCAGCACCAGGTTGTCGCGGTGCACCATCTCGGGCTCGGCGCTGTAGCCCAGCACGGCCCGGATCTCGCTGGACGGTTTGCGGCACAGCAAACGCGCCTCGACGCTGGAATAGTTGGCCAGCCCACGGCCCAGCTCGGCGCCCGCCGGGTCGCGGATGGCGATCACGTCGCCGCGCGAGAACACGCCATCGACCTGGGTCATGCCGATGGGCAGCAGGCTCTTGCCCTCGCCGCGCAGCTTGGCGGCGGCGCCGGCATCGACCACCAACGCGCCGCGCAACTGCAGGTGATCGACCATCCATTGCTTGCGCGCCTGGGTCTTCTGGGTCGGCGCGGCCAGCAGCGTGCCGATGCGCTCGCCCGTGGCCAGGCGCAGCAGCGCGTTCTCCTCGCGCCCCCAGGCGATGACCGTGGAGGCGCCGGAGCCGGCGGCGCGCCGCGCGGCCAGGATCTTGGTCAGCATGCCGCCCTTGCCGATGCTGGAGCCGGCGCCACCGGCCATGCGCTCCAGCGCCGGGTCGCCGGCCCGCCCCACCTCGACGAACTCGGCCGCCGGGTTGCCGCGCGGGTCGGCGGTGTACAGGCCTTTCTGGTCGGTCAGAATCACCAGCAAATCGGCCTCCACCAGGTTCGCCACCAGCGCGCCCAGGGTGTCGTTGTCGCCGACCTTGATCTCGTCGGTGACCACGGTGTCGTTCTCGTTGATGACCGGCAGCACCTTGTACTGCAGCAGGGTCAGCAGCGTCGAGCGCGCGTTCAGGTAGCGCTCCCGGTCGGCCAGGTCGGCATGGGTCAGCAGCACCTGGGCGCTGCGCAGGCCCTGCTCGCGCAGCTTGGTCTCGTACATCTGCGCCAGCCCCATCTGGCCCACGGCGGCGGCGGCCTGCAGTTCGTTGACTTCCTGCGGCCGCTTGGCCCAGCCCAGGCGCTTCATGCCCTCGGCGATGGCGCCGCTGGAGACCATGATCACCTCGCGCCGCCCCACCAGCCCCAGGGTGTCGTCGCCCTGCGCCAGCACGGCCATCTGGCGGCACCATTCGCCAATCGCCGCCTCGTCCAAGCCACGGCCTTCGTTGGTCACCAGGCTGGAACCCACCTTGACCACGATGCGCCGCGCATGGCGCAGCAGATCGGAAACAGATTTTTCAGTCATTTTGGCCACCTGCCGGCGCCCACACAGCCCGACAAGCTATATTTTATGTAGCAATCAAACCGCCGCCGAGGGGTCGGCGAAGCGCGGGTCGGGGGCGGCCTCGGGCAGGGCGGCCTGCTGCTGCGCGCGCAAATCGGTGAAGATCGCCTGCACCAGCGGCTCGCAGCCGAGGCGCGTGAGGGCGGAAATCTCGAACACGGGCCCCTTCCAGCGCATGCGCTTGACGAATTCCTTCACGCGCGCGGCGCGCTCGTCCTCGGGCACCATGTCCAGCTTGTTCAGCACCAACCAGCGCGGCTTCTCGTACAGCGCCTTGTCGTATTTCTTGAGCTCGGCCACGATGGCCTTGGCTTGCGCCACCGGGTCCACTCCCTCGTCGAAGGGCGCGATATCGACAACATGCAGCAACAGGCGCGTGCGCTGCAGGTGGCGCAGGAACTGGTGGCCCAGGCCGGCGCCCTCGCTGGCGCCTTCGATCAGGCCCGGAATATCGGCCACCACGAAGCTTTGCTCGGGCCCCACGCGCACCACGCCCAGATTGGGGTGCAGGGTGGTGAAGGGGTAGTCGGCGATCTTGGGCCGCGCGTTGCTGACGGCGGCGATGAAGGTCGATTTGCCGGCATTCGGCATGCCCAGCAAGCCGACGTCGGCCAGCACCTTCAGCTCCAGCTTCAAGCTCTTTTTCTCGCCCGGCCAGCCGGGTGTCTTCTGGCGCGGCGCGCGGTTGATGGCGCTCTTGAAGCGCATGTTGCCGAAACCGCCGTCGCCGCCCTTGGCGATCATGACCTTCTCGCCCGGCACCATCAGCTCGTACAGCACCTCGCCGGTCTCGGCGTCGCAGACCAGCGTGCCCACCGGCATTTTCAGCGTGATGTCGTCGGCCGCCGCGCCGAACATGTCCGAGCCCATGCCGTGCTGGCCGCGCTTGGCCTCGTGGCGGCGCGAGTAGCGAAAGTCGACCAGGGTGTTCAGGTTCGGATCGGCCACCGCGTACACGTGCCCGCCCCGACCGCCGTCGCCGCCGTTGGGGCCGCCGAATTCCTTGTACTTCTCGTGCCGGAACGAAACGCAGCCGTTGCCGCCATCGCCAGCGGCGATATCGATGAAGGCTTCGTCAACGAATTTCATGGTGTGTGCAGTGTAGTGCGCCCCCAGAAACGGCGAAGCCCCGCAGCGGCGGGGCTTTTCGTTCAGCCGGGGGCTGCGCGCGTGATCAGGCCGGGGTGACCAGCACCACGTGCTTGTTCAGCGCGCCCTTGGTGGCAAACGAGACCTGGCCGTCGACCAGGGCGAACAGCGTGTGGTCCTTGCCCACGCCGACATTGGTGCCGGCATGGAAACGGGTACCGCGCTGGCGCACGATGATGGAACCGGCGCTCACGACTTGGCCGCCGAACACCTTCACGCCCAGCATCTTGGGCTTGGAGTCGCGGCCGTTTCGCGTGGAGCCGCCGCCTTTTTTCTGTGCCATGGTGGTTTACTCCTTACTTGGCGCCGTTGATGGCGCCGATTTCGAGTTCGGTGTAGCCCTGGCGGTGGCCCTGGCGCTTCTGATAGTGCTTACGGCGACGCATCTTGAAAATGCGCACCTTGTCGTGCTTGCCGTGGGCGACGACTTTCGCCACCACCGTCGCGCCGGAGACCAGGGGCGCCCCGATCTGCAGTTCGCTGCCGTTGCCGACAGCCAGAACCTGATCAAGGGTGATTTCCTGGCCCACGTCCGCAGCAATCTGTTCTATTTTGATCTTCTCGCCAGCGGCAACGCGATACTGCTTGCCACCGGTTTTTATGACCGCGTACATGTGAAACCTCTTTTCTTGTGAAAAAGCTTCCCCTGAACGGATTTCCAGGGAACTCAGCATTCTACCAAAACACCGCCCAGTCCACAAACCGCCCCGCCGGGCGCCGCGGACAGGCCGCTCGCCTCCCTATAATCCCTCGGGCCGGTCCAGGCCCGTCCTGTCGCGCTCAGGCCCGGCTCCCCTTCTCTCGCAGCAGTTCACGCCTTGTCACCTTCAGCAGCCCCCATCAGCCGCGCGCTGGCGCTTGCCGCCGCGGACATGCGCGAAGTCGACGCCACCATCGGGCGCCGCCTGGATTCCGGGGTGCCCCTGGTGGGCGAAGTGGCGCGTTACATCATCTCGGCCGGCGGCAAGCGGCTGCGTCCGGTGCTGCTGCTGCTGACCTGCGGCGCCCTGAACTGCCCGCACCCACAGCGCTTCAACCTGGCGGCGGTGGTCGAGTTCATCCACACCGCCACCCTGCTGCACGACGACGTGGTGGACGAATCCACGCTGCGCCGCGGCCGATCCACCGCCAACGAAGTGTTCGGCAACCCCGCCAGCGTGCTGGTGGGCGATTTTCTCTACTCGCGCGCCTTCCAGATGATGGTGGAAACCGGCAGCATGCGCGTGATGGAAATCCTGGCCGAGGCCACCAACGTCATCGCCGAGGGCGAGGTGCTGCAGCTGATGAACATGCACGACGCCTCGCTGGACGAGGCGGCCTACCTGCGCGTGATTCGCTCCAAGACCGCCAAGCTGTTCGAGGCCAGCAGCCGCCTGGCCGCGGTGCTGGCCGAGGCATCGCCCGAGGTCGAGGCGGCCTGCGCCGAATACGGCCTGTCGCTGGGCACGGCCTTCCAGGTCATCGACGATGTGCTGGACTACGACGGCGACGCCGCCGAAATGGGCAAGAACCTGGGCGACGACCTGCGCGAAGGCAAGGCCACGCTGCCCCTGATCCTGGCCATGCAGCTGGGCACGGCGGACGAATCCGCCCTGGTGCGCCAGGCCATCGAGAGCGGCAGCACCGACGAGCTGCCCGCCATCGTCAACATCGTGCGGCGCACCGGCGCCTTGCAGGGCACCCGCGCCGCCGCCGCCGCGCAGGCGCAACGCGCCATCGACGCCCTGCGCGCGCTGCCGCGCAACCCGTACGCCGACAGTTTGCTAGAATTGGCGGCTCAGCTTTTGCAACGGCGCTCGTAGCCGCGGCAGGCTGCATCGGGGTGTAGCTTAGCCTGGTAGAGCGCTACGTTCGGGACGTAGAGGCCGGAGGTTCGAATCCTCTCACCCCGACCAGGACACCACAGAAAAAGCCCAAGCGCATCAAGTACTTGGGCTTTTTGCTTTGAATCGTCATTCATGGCGATAAAGAGTAAATTTGTCCCGTCGTTGTCCCAAATTTGTCCCAGAATTCCGCATCAGCGTGAATGCAGTTGCTTCACGCAGCACAACTGCGCCTTTGACAAGCAGCCAAGTGCACGTTAGTGTTATACACAGTCATGCATATCAACTCAGTCACCCTTACCTCTGTGGAGGCTCTCAAAGAATGCCGAAACGCAGGGATGGATACGGCTGTTCGTTGCGGTGTCGGCGCCGTGATCTTGACGGTGCTTATGTGGCTGATACCTTCGTTCTCGGGTGGCGTCATAGGTGCATTGCTCACTCATGCACTGGCAATAGGCGTGCTTGGGAGCATTGTCGGCATCTTTGCGGTGATGATCGCAATGTGGATTCCCGCGCATGACGAGCTAATGCGCAGACAAAAAGCGCCTTCTCCTGGATGCGTGCATCTCCGGCCAATCGTCCTGATTTCCAGGTTTTCCTCGGCCCATCTTCTTCGGGTAACCCCACCTCCCCGAGCCTTCCATCGCTGAACTTGTGCGCAGCGCAGTCTTGCGCTGCAAAGGCGACTCTGTCGCCCAACGCTTTTGCGATGGTGAAGAAGATGATCAAGCAATCAGCCGCTCCGAGCAGCGGCATCCCCCGGCGCATCCACATTGAAGAGACATCCGCACTGATCGGCAAGGCCGAGACCACAATCAGGACTTGCGCGACAAACAAGAAGTATCAGCATCTGATCCCTCCCCCTTTCAAGCTCCCTGGTAGCCGACGTTTGTGTTGGTGGGAACACGAGGTTCTGGCGTGGATGGAATCCAACCGACCGGTCGAGCCGCCACCGCCCAAACGGCCAAGAGGGCGCCCCACCAAGATTGAGCAACTTGCCCGCGCTCGCTGGCAGCAGCGCAATGTCCCCGCTCAGCATCGTGCCGGGGGCGAAAAATGACAGCAGTGAAGACGCTGGATAAATTGCTCTCTCGCGGCGAGCAAGTACGCGCTGCCTCGCCCTCCGGTGACGACCTGGCATTCAATCACTCACTCTTGTGCTCACTGGGTCTCCCGAGACGTCCAACTCTGGCCCGGGAATTTCTTCGGCAGGCAGGAGACGGGTGGTTGTACGTTCAAGCTGGAGCCATAGACATTGGGGATGGGCGTCCAATTTTTCAGCCCATCCCTCACGGGGTAGTGCCTCGCCTCGCATTGATCTGGATATCAACACTCGCCAAGCGCTCAAACAGCCCTGAAATTTTTATTGGCCGAAACGCATCTGAATTCCTCAGGATGCTGGGGTACGACACACAGGGGCACTGGTTTTCCACATTGCGAGACCAGTTGCATGCATTGGCTGTATGCCGGCTACAGATGGGCTTTCACGGGCGCACCGTCAATGAAACCGCCATCAAACGTATCGACGCATGGCTCCCTGCCAATCACAAGAGACGTTCAACTTGGCCTGGAACACTCATGCTGGATCCCGGCTTTTTTGATGAGCTGGTACACCATTCCGTTCCGCTTGACGTGCGGGCCTTGCATGCCCTTCGCGGATCAGCATTGGCGCTTGATATCTACGTCTGGCTGGCACATCGCCTGCACCGGCTCAACCACCGACCACTGTGGCTGCCCTGGCATACGCTCAAAGGCCAGTTCGGCCACGAATACCAAGGCAAGCACGGACATGGTGACTTCTGCTACAGCTTCAAACGCGCATTGACCAAGGTTCTTATCGTCTATCCAGCCGCCAGGCTCTATGTCAAACGCGGTGGCATCGAGCTGCACCAATCAGCGCCGCCTGTACCACCAAAAACCTGGCAGGTATGCCAGGAACCTCACGCTGTGGCACACCGCGCATCAAAGGATGGGGAGGCAGCATGAGCGATCTACATTTAAAGCTGCAAGAGTTGGCGATGCGTTGCCAGGCGATTCTGGATGCCATGCGTTCACCTAGCACCACCGCCCTGGATGCCTCAGCGAAAACTCAGGCTGAATACACACGGCAAGGCAAACAACTCCTTGAGCACGCCAAGCGCGTCGAAGGAGGCTTGTACTCTGCAGTCCAGTCCACCTCCAGCGTCTCCACATTTCGCAAGCGTTTGGCGGCATTGGGGTACTTTCTCAATGAGCAAAATACACAGCTGAAACGACAGCTGAGCCTGCCCTCCATACCTGCACCAGAAATTTTGCATCTGCGTCTAGTGCAGCATCTGCGGCGCCTACAAACGCTGCAGCGCCTACGGCAAGAAGGCATGACAGCCCAGCGAGCCAAACGCCGCAGCAAACGTCAGTCGTTGGCTGGACTACCAGCGAACTGGCGTACCGCCCTTTGCAAACGTGCTGCAGGTGGGCGGTATTTGTTTGCCTTGATCGTCCTGACCCTCACTGGATGCCGTCCCAGCGAACTGGCCAATGGCATACAGATCTGGCGAGGCAAGGATGAAGGAACGGGAAAACACGTGATCCACTTCCAAATATGCGGGGCAAAGGTCAAGGCGGCACAAGGCCAACCGCTGCGGACGATCAGCTACAACGCAGACGACCCTCATCCCCTGGTTGGCGTCGTCAACAAGTTGCTCAGCTCCCAAGAAGAACCCCACGTGTTTGCACAAGTCCGCAGTGCCATCAACCTCACGGTGGAGATACGCCGCCTGGCACACAGCCTGTGGCCTAAACACAAGCACACTGTCACGGCATACAGCTTCCGTCACCAGTTTGCCGCCGACCTCAAAGCCAACGTCGATGACGATGCCACAAGCCGTGGATTGGGGCATCTGAGCGCTGCAACCCGGCGCGTCTATGGCACGGCTGGTCAGGCCAGCAAGGGCCAACGCCTTCGTCCGCTGCGAATTGAGGCTGAACGCCCCGTAAAGCCACGCAGCCGAGGGCCATGTAGAAAAAGGCATGGCGAGCCTTCGCCATAAACCTTACCAAGTGGGACTGCCATGCGTTCTAAGCCATGGCAGTCCGAAAAAATCACCTCCCGGCACAACCGACACGACCACGACCAAAACAATCGTCCCTGATCGTCAAGTACACCCTTTCAGGGCGACATACCGCGACCCCGTTCCTTCTGCTCGCACAACCAAATGCGCGCTGCTCGACACCAGATAGGACAAAGGTTGCGTCAGGTCGAACGGAAACAGCACCGGCAACGCATGCAGGCTGGAGACCGCCAGTGGCTTGTCTGCATAGTGCAAAGCCGCTTCGATCAACCACAGCACAAGGTCGTCATGGCCCACCGTCGTGGATGACAGGCGAATCACGCGCTTTCCCTTTTCTGCTCGCTCCACCGCGCCCCAGGCCGCCTGGCTTTGAATGACCATGTTGGTCATCCGATAAGTGCCTTCGCGCTCGCCATAGATTTCACTCATCCGGCGATGGATTTCCGCAGACGCGCAATCGCCCTGCAGTGCGGACAAGCGCCCAATCAACTCGGCTACCTTGCCAAAAAAAGGATAGGTCGCAGCCGCCATACCCCAATGCAAGGCGGTAACCGGCGCATCGGGGTGCGCCTTGAAAAGCGCCGCGCCGCGATCCGCATAGCCCACCAGATCTGCGCGCGGGGACAGCCACAAGCGGTTGAGCACCGTGCGTGTTTTCGTACGCGCGGCAGCGCCCAGGCCGGCGGCGTCGAGTGATGCCTCCATGGCTTCGAGTGGCAGCACGCCTGCGCGCACCCTCAGCGCAGCCGTCGCCCAGTCCAGAGCAATGAACCGGTCAAAACCGATTCTGGGAGCCGAAACATTCATTTCACATCATTCACGCGAGAAACCTTCACAAAAGGAACAATTAATTCCTCCACCGATACACCGCCGTGAACCACCACCTGTTCACCCATGGGCACAAACGCACTGCGTCCGCCTGCGAATAGAGGCATGAAGTTCGCGGGCAGTCCAGCGATCTCCAGACTGACCGTGTCGGGATATGCCGCCGCAGAATCCGCACGCAGGGATTCGCTGCGGTACACCCGCACGCGCTCGCCGCGCGTTTCCGCGATCACGCCCTGATTCGGCTTGCCGACGCCGACGGCATCCACATTGCCGTGATCCGCCGTGACGTAAATGCTGAACCCTTCACCCAGCAGGAAGGCGAACAGGCGCTCGACAAAGCCCGCGTCAAGCCAGCGTCCAATCCACAACGCCACGTCGTCTTTGCTTCGTTCCTTGTGCAGCCGCTCATCCACTTCGTCGATCACCAAGCCCAGCACCTTGGGCTTGCGGTCGGTGATCTCGGTTTGCAGCGCATCCAGCTGCTCGACTTGACGCAGCGCCCGCCGGTACATCACATCAGTGGGTACAACGCCGCCTTCGTTCTGCCAGAACGCTTTCCACAAGGTTTCCTCCTTGCTGGTGTGGTCTATCGAGTCCTCGAACTCGCGTGGCCGCAAGCCGGAAAACAGCGCCTGACGCGACACCGACGTTACCGTGGGCAGCCACGCGAAAGCCGTGTTCTCATCGAAGGCAAACGGCTGTTTGCGAGCGATCAAGTGTTCCCTGATCCGCACCCACTGGTCGAAGGCCAAACCGTCGAACACCAGCAATGCCACCTTGGTTTCGCCCGCGTTGCGGCGCTGGCGCAGGAAGCGCGGAACGTGATGCACCATCACCGGGCCTTTGGTCGCCGGTTGCAGGATCAGGTCGGCGTAGTGGCGGGCTGCCACCCACGCCTGCAATCGTACATCCGACAGCGTCTGGACGGCTTTTATGCGCTCCCGAATATTCGTCAGTCGTTCACCACCATCCTTGCCCGGCAAATCGTGAACGCGGCTCAACATCTCGCCGTAGCGTTTGGCGAAGTCGCCCCATGCCTTGTGCGGGGCATCCGAGTCCGGCACCGCCGCAGCCAAGGCCGCAATGCTCTTTTCCACCAGCGCGAACTGCGACCACACATCCTCAACGATGCCTGCCTTGATCCAACCCGGTACGGACACCGGAACGCCGGACACGGCCAGCGGATGCAGGCTGCCGTCGAGAAACATCGAGTCGATGATGGCGCGCACGTCGGTGTGATCGAAGGGAATTTCGATCTCCGTGCTGGTCTTGCCCACGCCGAAAGACGGTGGATCAGGCTCGGCGACACGCCTGCCTTCCAGCTTCAATTTCTCCAGATAACGATACCAAGCGTCCTGCACCACGCGCAGCAACGAACTCTTGGACGACAGCCATTCCTTTAGCGGCTGCCCGACAAGCAAGCCACGGCTATGCAGAATGCCCGCTACGTGCTCGGCGAACGGCTCCGGCAAGGCACGGTTGGCGAAGTGCAGGCGCAACACTTCACGCCAGAAATCCACCGGCGTGCGGATGGAGCGTGGCGTCAGTTGATAGACGTGTTCGAGGATGAAATCCTTCGATTCGTTTTCGCCGCGTGCCGACTGCAACTCGGTCTGGTGGGCATCGAACAGCACGGCCAACAGTTCCGGCTCCACCTGCCGCACCGCGCCGTAGGCCAACTTGGGGAACAGTTCGGCCAAGCTCAACCGCACCGCAGGGCGGGCGTTATGCAGGATGTCCCACGGCAGATCGTCCGCGTTGTCGCGTCGCAGATGCACGATCAAAGCCGGTGATGGTGCAGGCTCATTCGCATCCCACGCGGCACGATACCGCTCCTCGAACTCGGCCCGGAACGCGAACGGGTCGTCGTACCCCATCACCTCGAAGCCACGGGTGCGCAGTTCGGACAGCAGTTTTTCGTCCAGCAACACGCCATCCGGATCGCAGGCCACCCACAAGCGGGACAGGTCAGCCGTGAAAGGCTGAAGGATGCGCTGGTGCCACGGGCTGGACAAATGGTTCATGCCGCAGCCTCGCTGTTCTTGATGGCCTTGGCGTCAATCCGCACCATCGTCACGGCATTCAACTCGGGCACGGTGGCTTCCATGTCATCCAGCGCGGCCAAGCGCGCCTCGTGCTCGGCTTGCAGGCGACGGCGGCGGAACTCGCGCACAGCAGGCAGGCCAATGCGCCCGATGGCCTGATAACGCGCCTCGAAAGCGTAGGTGGCGCGATCCCGTTCTTCCTTGATGCGCGTGCGGTGCTCTTCGGCCAGCGCCGCGAACAAGGGTTCGCCTTGCGTGCTGGCCACGGCGAACGATGCATCGAACCAACGCGCAGAATCCTCCGCGTCCGCCACGGACTGCACGGCCACGGCCTCGGTCAGCAGCAAGTCCCACACGCGCTTGGCGGTAGGCACGAACGGGCGGCCTTCGTCATTGATGAAAACCGGCAGGAATCGCTTGCGGCTCGCACCTTGCGCGGCAAGACCGATCTCCCACAACGACCAGATGCCGTTCACCGACTCCGGCAAGCCCGTTACGCGGACAACCGACAACGGCTGCCCAGACACGAAACGCGGCACATCGCCAATGATGGCCCGCGCGCGCGGGTCTTCCATCGTCACCCACTCCGCTGCCGGGTGGTCGTCCGCCGCGCGCGCGTCGAAGCACGCCTGCGGCGTCTCGCTGCCGTCGGCCCAGCGAACGCGCCAGACATCACCGTTCTTGGTGGCCGATCCGCCGCGCGCCGCCAGTCCATTGACAATGGCGCGTTCCAGCCAGAACTGCGCCGGGTGGTCGCGCCACTTGCGCGCTTGGTCGGCATCCAGATCGTGCGGCACGGCCAGCAAATCGCTGTGTCGGTTCGATTCGGCCAGCGTCGCACGCAACTGCGACACCACGCTGTCGGCCTTCTGTTCGATGGCTTCCGGGTGTTGCAGGCTCTGCACGAACAACTCGTCGAACACCGGCTCCACTTCCGCCGAATCCATTACGTCCGCCGCCTTGTCCACGCCGAACTCCTCGGCAATGACTGCGAGCTTTTCCTCCAGCACCTGCCGCACGCGGTGTTCCACCGTGTCTTCCAGCACGAAGTTCAGCGCACGCACGACGTGCTTCTGCCCGATGCGGTCCACGCGCCCGATGCGCTGCTCGATGCGCATCGGATTCCACGGCATGTCGAAGTTGACGATGACGTGGCAGAACTGGAGATTCAAGCCTTCA
>JAIUOM010000221.1 GCA_020161215.1 Pseudomonadota bacterium | reverse complement strand
GCGGCTCCGTGTTGTGCGTCGGCGCGCTTTTGACGTTTGTGTTGGACTTCAATCACTGCGCATCAACGCGTTGCAAATGTGCGAGATTCTGGTGCATGCGTGCGGACCGGTGGCTCCACTGGTTGCGTTTCACCACTGGTGGAAGATTGCGACGACGGTGAAGCACTTTCGTTCAGAATGACTCGAATGAATTGAATTGTCGAAACGTCTTATCTTTATGACTTTGAATCCAATTTCGACATCAGCGACATGAAAAATCCGCCGCGACTTTGAACCAAAAAGTCGGAGCGAAAAATCCAAGTCTGCCGCGACCAAGGCAACAAAATTCGAAAACATCGACATGCGATTCATCAAACCAACCAAACAACAACAATCACTTTCAACAAATCCAAAAATCTCAAATGTCTTGCGCTGTCCCTGTGAAAATCGACGACCAGATCATTGCCGCCTTTGCCGAGTTCAAGCGCGGCAAGAGCGATCAGAGCTGGGTGGCGTATCGCCTCACCGGCAGCGAGATGAACACACTGGAGCTGGCCGACGCCGGCGCCAAGGGCGCCACGGTCGGCGTGGCCATGGTCGGCGGCCGTGCCACGCTGGTCGTGCCCGGCGGATCGCCGGCCGCCGTCGGCCTGCTTGACAGCGTCTGGCGCCAGGTGCTGCAAGGCCCCACCGCCACCGTGAATGCCGCGCAGGCCACCGACCCGACGCGCCGCAACACCTTCACCCTGGCCTCCGTGGGGGCCAGCACCGCGCCCTTCGACGTGGTGATCCGGGGCGAATGGAGCAGCGCCTTCCCGCTGTCCAGCGTCATGGCTTCGGGCCGCGTGCCGACCGAGCTGGTGATGGACGTGGCCGCCGCGCCCGGCGCCTCGGCCACCCCGCCGGTGCTGTCGGTGTACTGGAACGACACCCTGCTGGGCGCCACCCAGTTGCGCGCCACCACCCAGACCGAAACCCTGCGCCTGGAAATCCCGCCCGACACACTGGGCGTGACCAACGTCGTGCGCGCGGTGTTGCAGCGCCAACCGGTGTCGGCGCGTTGCACCGAAACGCCGCAACCCTTCCCGGTGCAGGTGCTGCCCAGCAGCTACATCCGCACCGCCACCCTGGTGCCCAACGGCAGCTTCAACAGCCTGCTGCCTCGTCTGTCGCAAGCGCCGGCCGTGCTGGTGCCGGAGCGCTACCTGGGCGACGCGCCGGGCACGCTGCCGGACATGGTGCGCATGGCCGCCGCCGTCGGCGTGGCACCCGGCGCCGCCGAACTGGTGTTGGTCAAGGGCGACAGCGCGCCGGCCCCCAGCAAACCCTTCGTGGCCTTCGACACCCAGGTCCAGGGCGTCACGCCCATGGCCAGCGTGGGGCCGGGCGGGCATCTGCAGGTCAAGAACCAGCAGCTGAATTGGCTCGACGTGTCCGGCCTGGGTCACCAGGCCGTGGCCGAGGTGGTCGATGGCAAGGACGCCCAGGGCATCCTGTGGCGCCATCTCGGCGCCCCCATGGGCACCGACGCCACGCCCTACCTGCTGAGCCGGGGCAACGTGGCCGTGATCGGGCAGGAAGGCGTGGTGGCCTGGCTGGACAACCGCGACGTCGCCGAGCGTGAGCGCGAGGACGCCGATCAGCCGTCCATGCTGGCGGCCGTGCAGGCCCAGCTGACCAACTGGGTGCCCTGGCTGATCGGCACCCTGCTGGCCATCGCGCTGGTGGTTGGCCTCTTCAAGCGCGCCGAGCGCAAGCGGGCCCTGGCGCGCATCAAGGAGGAGCAGGCCGCGGCGCAAGCCAAGGCGGCCGAGGCGGCCAAGACCTGACTTGGGGCCCGCGGCCCGCGGCGCGCACGGCGCTGTGAACCCGCGCTACGGCAGGATCGCCCCGTCCCGCCGCAGCGCCGCCCGCAGCGCCGCCGGCGCCACCTCGCGCACGCGGCCGTCCGGCGGCCCGGCGCAGGCCAACGCCGCGGCGGTGCCCGCCGCCTGCCCGACGGCCATCGAGATGGTCATCACGCGGATCGCCGCCAACGCCTCGTGCGTGGCCGACAGGCCGCGCCCGGCCACCAGGGCGTTGTCCAGCGTGGTCGGAATCAGGCTGCGGTACGGGATGCCGTAGGCGTGGTCTGGCCCGAGGTCGCGGTAGTGCAGCCCGCCGCCCTGGGCGGGGTGGATGTCGATCGGGTAGGCACCGGCGGCGATGGCGTCCTCGAACGCCTGGCCCCGCACCAGCTCGTCGGCGCTCAGCACATGCTCGCCCTCGACCCGGCGCGTCTCGCGGATGCCGATCTGCGTGCCGAAAGCCAGCAGCCGGCCCTGCCCGCAACCGGGCACCCGCTGGCGCAAAAACTGCGCGGCGCGCCAAGCCTGGCGGCGCCCCTCGATCTCGGCACGGCCCAGCGCCAGCGCATCGGTCGCGTCCACCGCCAGGCGGCTGATGTTGAACCAGCCGTCGGATGAAAAGGGATCGCGCGCGTGGTGCAGCGCCGCCCGCGCCAGCGCGCCCGAGGCATGGCCGTCCCGAGCCAGCACGGCCAGCTCCTCCTTGGGCACGGATTCCAGCCGCCCGAAATCGATCGGACCGTAGCGGAACATCATGGTCGCCGGCTGCAGCGCCTCACCCTCGCCCAGTGCCAGAAAACGCGCGCCCGCCTGGCGCAGCGCGTCCAGATCGCCCGAGGCGTCCAGCAGCACCCGGGGCTGCACGGCCAGTGGCCCGCTCTTGGTCAACAGGCGCACCTCGGTCACACGGCGCCCTGTGCAGTGCACGTCGAGCAGCTGGGCATGCAGGAGCGGTTGCACGCCCGCTTCCACCAGCATGTCGTCCAGCACCAGCTTCAAAATCTCGGGCGCGTATTCCACCCGGTCCATGCGGTGGCCGGTGGACATCACGAACACCTCCAGCTCCCCCGCGCCGCCGTAGGCGCGCAAGCGCTCGACCACTTCCTGCGCCAGACCGGCCACCACCCGCCGTCCGGCCGCCGTCTGCCAGCTGTTGAACTGCGCCACGGCACCGGCGGTGGCGTTGCCGCCCAGAAAGCCGTAGCGCTCGGCCAGCACCACCTGGGCGCCCTGTCGTGCTGCGGCCACCGCCCCCATGCTGCCAGCCACCCCACCGCCGCAGACCAGCAGTTCGCAGCGCAATTCGGACGCTGTGCTCATCGTCATCGGCTCACTGCGGCTTGATGCCACGGGCCTGGATGATGGCGCCGTAGCGCGCGCCCTCGGCCTTCAGGAACTGGCCGGTGGCCTGGCGCGACTGCACCACCGGTGCCACGTTCAAGGCGGCAAAGCGGGTCTTGACCACATCCGAGCTCAAGGCCTTGGTGAGCAGTTGCTCCAGCCGGCTCAAGCCCTCTTCCGGGATCGTGCCCTTGGGTGCCACCAGCGCGGCCCAGCCCTGCACCTCCAGGCTCGGGAAATTCAGCGCGCGAAAGCTCGGCACGCCCGGCAGATCGGGCAGCGGCTGCGGCGCGGTGACGGCCAACGCGCGCAGCTTGCCCGACTGAATGTGCGGCGCCACGCTGGGCAGGTTGAGAAAGCCCAGCATCACCTGGCCGCTGATCAGATCGGGCATCAGCGCGCTTTCGCCGCGGTAGGGCACGGGCGTCAGCACCACCCCGGTTTCGGCGCCGAACAGCTCGGCCGTCAGGTGCGCCAGTGTGCCGGTGCCACTGTTGCCGGCCGTGACCTGGGTGTTCTTGCCCTTGTACAGGGTGACGATGTCGGGCACCGACTTGATGGGCGAATCCTGCGGCACCACCAGCACCAGCGGCTGGGCCGAGACCATGCCGACGGCGTCGAAGTCGCGCGCCACGTCGTAGCCAATGGCCGGGTTGAACGAGGGGTTGATGACCATGCTGTTGCTGCCCATCAGCAAGGTGTGGCCGTCCTTGGCCTGCGCGGCAAAGGTGACGCCCAGCGCGCTGCCGGCGCCCGGCTTGTTCTCGACGATCACCGCCTGGCCCAGCTGCGGCGCCAGCTGCTCGGCCAGCACCCGCGCCGACACGTCGGCCCCGCCGCCGGGCGCGAAGGGCACGATGATGCGCACCGTGCGCGTGGGCCAGGCGCCTTGGGCCAGCGCCGGCGCGGCGCCCAGCAGGGCCAGCAGGCCGGCCGCCAACGCCAGGGCGCCGCGGCGGCCCAGCCAAGCAGGGGGAAATGCGGTCATGGATCTGTCTCCGTCAGGAAGCACCGCGAAACGCGGCGCCGTCGCCCATCATAAAAACCGCGGCGCGCCAGGGCCCAGCACCCACACCCCCCCCATGGGCAAGGCATCGGCTGGCCAGTCGGCGGCGCGCGCGGGCTGACGCACCCCACGCGCCAGCAGGCGCGCGGCGCGCATCACGCCGGCGTGGGTGATCCACACGGCGTGCTGTCCGCCGGTGCGCCAGCCGTCCCAGGCTGCGGCCACGCGCGCCATCAATTCGCGCACCGATTCGCCATCGCCGGCCGGGCGCGCGTCGGCGAAGTCGGCCAGCCAGGCGTCGAAGTCTGTGCGCGCAATGTCGGACCAGGGCCTGCCCTCCCAGGCGCCGAAGTGCATCTCGCGCAGGCGCTCATCAGTTTCAAGAACCAGATCGGGCCGCAGCGCTTGCAG
>JAIUOM010000220.1 GCA_020161215.1 Pseudomonadota bacterium | reverse complement strand
CGCGGCGGCCGCCAGGGCCTGGCGGCGTCGCACCCGCGTGCCGGTTGCGCCGGTCCGGTGGCTGCTTTCAGACATAAATCGGCCGTTGGTCGGCGCAAACACGTTCTGAGCAGCTATTTTTTTAGGAGCAATCAGCACCTCCTGAGGGTGCGTTGTCTTCATGTCTTGACCTCCGACGCGCCTTGCTCGGCCATCCAGGCCGCCACCTGGGCCTGCGCATCGGCCAGCGCGGCGGCGCTGTCAAAGCGCACGCCCAGCACCTTCTGGCGCCCGGCCGCGCCGTGCAACAACTCGACCTGGGCCTTGGTCACGCCAAAGGCCTTGGCCGCCCAGGCGATCAGCGCCGCGTTGGCCTTGCCGTCCACCGGCGGCGCGCCCAGGCGCACGCGCAGCGCCCCGCCGTGCGCGCCCGCCGCCTCCGTGCGCTTGGCGCCGGGGGTGGCGTGCACGGCGAGCTTGAGCAGGCAACTCATGGCGGGCAAGGGCGCAACCCGGGCGCCGGTTTACTCGAACTCGACGATGGGTTGATCCACCGCCAGGCTGGCGCCCTGCTCGGCACGGATTTCCTTGACCACGCCGTCGGCGCTGGCGAACAACACGTTCTCCATCTTCATGGCCTCGATCACGGCCACGCGCTCGCCGGCCTTGACTTCTTGCCCCGCCTTGACCGCCACCTGCACCAGCAGACCCGGCATGGGTGAGAGCACGAACTTGCTCATGTCCGGCGGCGCCTTGTAGGGCATCAGCTGATGCAGCTCGGCCGTGCGCGGGTGCATGACGATGACGTCGAGCTGGGTGCCGTTGTGGGCCACCCGAATCGCCAGCGGATTCTTGCCGGCGCCGCGCGACATCTGGGCGGTGAAGGGCTTGCCATCGACGGAGCCGGTGACGCGGGCGTCGCCCAGCACCTTGTCGACCGACAGCTGGTAGGTTTTGTCGCCCTCGGGCAGCTGAATGGTGATGGACGTGGGCTGGCCGGGCGCGGTTTCGCCCACCTGGGCCGGCACATAGCGGTTGGCGCCGCCCTCGCCCAGCGTGCAGACGGTGAATTCACGCCGCGGCAGGCGCTTGAAGCCTTCCCAGAACTGCCCTTGCAGCCCGCTGGCGCGGTTGCGGTAGAACATGTGCAGGTGCACCGCCAAGGCCAGCAGGAAGGCCGGGTCGGCGTGGGGCACATCCTCGGCCTTGAAACCGTGGGCGTAGTGCTCGGCGATGAAGCCGGTGTTGAAATCGCCCGACACGAACTGGGGGTGGGCCAAGAGCGCGGCCTGGAACGGGATGTTGCTTTGCACGCCGCGGATGACGAAGCCGTTCAGCGCCTCGCGCATGCGGGCGATGGCGTCGTTGCGGTCCTTGCCGTGCACGATGAGCTTGGCGATCATCGAGTCGTAGTACATGGGGATTTCGCCGCCATCGACCACGCCGGTGTCCACGCGCACACCCAGGCCCGTGCTGGCTTGGCCCTGGAACAAATCCTGCGTCGGCGGCTCGAAGCGCACCAGGCGGCCCGTGCTGGGCAGAAAGTTGCGGAACGGGTCTTCGGCGTTGATGCGGCACTCCATCGCCCAGCCTTCGCGCTGGACGTCCTTCTGCGCGAAGCTGAGCTTTTCGCCCGCGGCCACGCGGATCATCTGCTCGACCAGGTCCAGGCCGGTGATCAACTCGGTCACCGGGTGCTCCACCTGCAGGCGGGTGTTCATCTCCAGGAAGTAGAAGTCCTGCTCCTTGCCGACCACGAACTCCACCGTGCCCGCGCTCTGGTAACCCACGGCCTTGGCCAGGGCCACGGCCTGCTCGCCCATGGCCTTGCGTGTCTGGTCACTGATGAAGGGCGACGGCGCCTCTTCAATCACCTTCTGGTGGCGGCGCTGGATGGAGCATTCGCGCTCGTTCAAGTACACCACGTTGCCATGCCCGTCGCCCAGCACCTGGATTTCGATGTGGCGCGGCTGCTCGACAAATTTCTCGATGAACACGCGGTCGTCGCCAAAGGCGTTGCGCGCCTCGTTGCGGCAAGCGGTGTAGCCCTCGAACGCTTCCTTGTCGTCAAAGGCCACGCGCAAGCCCTTGCCACCGCCGCCCGCGCTGGCCTTGATCATCACCGGGTAGCCGATGTCCTTGGCAATCTCGACGGCCTGCTCGGCGGTGTCGATCGGGTCGTTGTAGCCGGGAATGGTGTTGACCTTGGCGGCCAGGGCCAGCTTCTTGGAGGCGATCTTGTCGCCCATGGCGGCAATCGCCGGGTGCTTGGGGCCGATGAAGACAATGCCCTGCTCTTCCAGCTTGCGGGCAAAGCCTTCGTTCTCCGACAAAAAGCCGTAACCAGGGTGCACGGCCTCGGCGCCGGTCTGTTTGCAGGCCTCGATGATCTTGTCGGCCAGCAGGTACGACTCGCGCGAAGGCGGTGGCCCCAGGCGCACGGCCTCGTCGGCCAGTTGCACGAAGCGCGCATCCTTGTCGGCGTCGGAATACACCGCCACGGTGACGATGCCCATTTTCTTGGCCGTGGCAATGACCCGGCAGGCGATTTCGCCGCGGTTGGCGATGAGGATTTTTTTAAACATTGATTTGCTCCGCAAAGAAAACCGACGCGTCATCTCGGCATTTAAATCCGGTCTCGTCTACCGGCTTATCGGAGAAGACGCCATCAGGGTCATAGTTAAATTTCTGAAATGCAAGCGCACGAAGTAGCCAAGAAAAAAACGGATATTCGTCGCACGCCTGATCCGCAATCGGGTGTATGGCTACCAAACCTGCGGCCTGCGTCATGTGCAGCGGATGTTTCGCTGCATGTAGTGTGGCGTTTTTGGAAGGATGAGAGAATTTTCCCGAATATAAGTGATGGACACTCCAGGCATTTGTGCTCCCATAGCGTTTCGGACGTTCACCGCCCGCCAAAAGGTAAGCAACGACTGCAGGACCGTTGGTTCTAGTGTCGCAATGAACATTGAAACGTTTCGCCTCAATTTTAATTGAATCGGGATAGCGATGGTACTTTTGCGCCCGAGTGGCGCCTTGCCACAACAAATATGGCCGAGCAGGCCATCTGACCAACACATCCAGCGCTTTGTGAATATGTCGTAGTAATTTTTTCTCTATTTTAGATACAGAAGCAAAATCGCACTCCGCTTCAAACCAAGCGTCGATATCCTCCAGCGACGGCCCCGTCGAAACCGAGTTTGGAGAACGCACGTTAAATATCGACATTGCCGTTGGTTACAGCGGAATGTTCCCGTGCTTGCGCCACGGGTTCTCGATTTTCTTGTCTTTCAGCATCGCCAGGCTGCGGCAAATGCGCTTGCGGGTTTCGTGCGGCAGGATCACGTCGTCGATGAAGCCGCGCGCGCCGGCGACAAAGGGGTTGGCGAAGCGGGCCTTGTACTCGGCCTCGCGCTCGGCCAGCTTGGCCGGGTCGTTCTTTTCTTCGCGGAAGATGATCTCGACCGCGCCCTTGGCGCCCATCACGGCGATTTCGGCGTTGGGCCAGGCCAGATTGACGTCGCCGCGCAGGTGCTTGGAGGCCATCACGTCGTACGCGCCGCCGTAGGCCTTGCGGGTGATGACGGTGATCTTGGGCACCGTGCACTCGGCATACGCGTACAGCAGCTTGGCGCCGTGCTTGATGATGCCGCCGTACTCCTGGCTGGTGCCGGGCATGAAACCGGGCACATCGACAAAGGTGACGATGGGGATGTTGAAGGCGTCGCAAAAGCGCACGAAGCGCGCCGCCTTGATGCTGCTCTTGATGTCCAGGCAGCCGGCCAGCACCAGCGGCTGGTTGGCGACGATGCCCACCACCTGGCCGTCCATGCGCGCCATGCCGATGACGATGTTGGCGGCGTAGTCGGGCTGCAGCTCAAAGAACTCGGCGTCGTCCACCGTCTTGAGGATGGCTTCCTTGATGTCGTAGGGCAGGTTGGGGTTGTCGGGCACCAGGGTGTCCAGGCTGGCATCGGCGCGGTCGGGACGGTCTTGCGTGGGACGGGCGGGCGCCTTCTCGCGGTTGCTGGACGGGATGTAGTTGAAGAAGCGCCGCAGCATGAGCAGCGCCTCGACGTCGTTCTCGAACGCCATGTCCGACACACCGCTGCGCGTGGAATGGGTGATGGCGCCGCCCAGTTCCTCGGCCGTCACGCTCTCGTGCGTGACGGTTTTGACCACCTCGGGGCCGGTCACGAACATGTAGCTGGTGTCCTTGACCATGAAGATGAAGTCGGTCATGGCCGGCGAATACACCGCGCCGCCGGCGCACGGCCCCATGATCATGCTGATTTGCGGGATGACGCCACTGGCCATGACGTTGCGCTGGAACACCTCGGCATAACCGCCGAGCGAGGCCACACCTTCTTGAATGCGGGCGCCGCCCGAGTCGTTGAGGCCGATGACGGGCGCGCCCACCTTCATGGCCTGGTCCATCACCTTGCAGATCTTCTCGGCATGCGCCTCGGACAGCGCGCCACCGAACACGGTGAAATCCTGGCTGAACACGAACACTAGGCGGCCGTTGATGGTGCCGTAGCCGGTGATGACGCCGTCGCCGGGGATGTGCGTCTTGTCCATGCCGAAGTCGGCACAGCGGTGCTC
>JAIUOM010000018.1 GCA_020161215.1 Pseudomonadota bacterium | reverse complement strand
ACAGGAGCATGGGCTACCACTCCTTGGGCCGGTCCGTCCAGACCCGCACGCCGGCCGGCAGGCCGTGCGCCAGCGGTGTGTCGCCGTCGATGTTGAGGTAGCGCACCTGGTCGGTCGGCCCGGTGTAGCCCTCGACCTTGGCGCCCAGCGCCGACTGCATGAAACCGAAGCCGCGCCAGGCCCCGCCCTCATCGCGCACCCCGGTCAGCCAGGTCGCCACCACGCTGCCTCCGCGCGCGCGGAAGTTGACGATGGCCTGGCGTTCGCGCGCGTTCAACACCACGGTGGAAGGCAGCACCAGCACCGAGGGCGCGGCCGATTCGATGTCCTCGACGTCGCTGATGGCGCGGTAACGGAACTTGTACTTGGCCAGAAGACCAACCCAGAACTGGGCGCTGAAGCGCCCGTCGAGCCCGCCGCCGGAAAAATAAGAGCGGTTGGCCGAGCCGTCGTAGACCAGCACCTCGCGCTTGAACTGGGCTTGCGCCGCCGCGGACGCGGTCGGGGCCAGGTTGTCGGCCACGATCGGCTGCACCAGCCTGCCGTTTTTGTCGAAGGCCTCGGCCGGCACGAAGAAACCCGGTTTGGGCACGGCCAGCACGCCGACCGGGGCCGGCTTGCTGTCGCCGTTGGATGCAGCGCCGGTGGCACCGTTGGCGCCGCGCTGGCCGGACACACCCGCGCAACCCGCCAGCGCCAAGCCGAGGCTCAGCAGGACACCAGCGACCAGGAGGCGACCAGGGGGCCGCGCCTCTGGCGACGGGGTTGGATCAAGTGTCGGCGAAGTAAGCAGGCAGGAAAACATGGCGCACCTTTCAGCGGCTGGTCAGGCCAACCTGACGCAGCCAGTCGGGCTCCTTGTCGAGCGGGTCCTTGAGGAAGCGCTCCGGCAATTCCCAGATCAGCAACTTGGGTTTGGCACTGCGGAAGGATTCGTCCTTGAGATAGTCGGTCATGGCTTGCAGGAAGCCACCGCCGTCCTTGGCGGTGTTCAGCACCTCGGCCTGCAGGGCTTGCTGCAGGTAGCCATGAAAATTGCCGCGCAAGGAGTACGAGGTGCCGACCAGGGTCACGGGCACCGCGCTGTCGCCCAGCAAGCCCCCGCCCCCCGATGCACTGGTCTTGCGGGTGGTGGCCGGCGCCTCGCGGTCGGGCGTCGGGCGCAGCGCGTTGGGCATGTGCTCCAGACCCATCATGCGGATCAGATCGCCGGCCCGCTCGACCGGGGCGGCGGCCAGGGTGGTTTCGAAGCTGGCCGGGTCGAGCTGCAGGCGCATGCCCTGCGCCGTGCGCGCGATCTCCTGCGCCGCGATCTCGGCGCCGCGCTGGTTCCAGTGCGTGTCGCTGCGGTAGTACACCGGCTCGGCCGTGGCGCCCTTGGCCATGGGGGTGAGCAAATCCACCACCGCGACCTGGCGTTGGCGCAGGGCCTCTAGGCCCTCGGTGTAGCGGGGCCGGTTGGCGTCGGGGTAGTGTCCGAACGCCATGTAGGACTCCTGCACCCGGGCCTTGTCGGGAACCAGTGCCACCAGCAGCCGCACGCCCTGCCCGGCCAACGCCTGGCTGGCGTCGCGCAGCAGGTCGGCACGCGCCTGCAGCGGCTGGCCCTTGACCTTGGCGTAGCGCAACTCCTCGGTCAGGAACAACCAGTCGTCGCGCCCCACCCGCACCTGCTCACCACCGCCGTGGATGATGAGGTAGCGGGCGCTGTTGGCCCAGGCGATGATCCGTTCGCGCGCCGGCATGTGATGGTCGATTTGCTTTTCCAGCTTTTGCGTGGTGTGGCCTTGCCAGAAATCGGACCAGTTCCAGGGCACCTGCAGCTTGGATGGGTCGCGCAGCGCGCCCAGCACCTGGCTCACGCCGGCCAGCACGGCCAGCACGAACACGATGGTCGCCAGAAAGGTGTGCGGGCGGGCGGGTCCTGGGGGTTCTTGGTACAACGCTTGATCGGACATGGCGATCTCCTCAGAACTGGAAGTACAGGAACGGCGTGAACGACTGCGACGACAAGGTCGCCACGGCCCACAGGAACAGCGGTATCAGCAGGTAGCGCAACCACCAGCCATGGCGGGCCTTCAGCCACGGTGAGATGTACACCAGCACGATGGCCAGCAGCATCACGCCGATGCGGTCGGGCGAGAGCTGCCAGGCAAACAGCGGGCTGAAACCCCAGCCGTTCAGCCCCCCCATGCCGCCGAACATGCGCAAGGCGGCGGTCAGATCCACGGCCCGGAAAAGCACCCAGCCGATCATCACCAGCAGCATGGTCTTGGCGACACGCACCACGTGGGGCAGGCGCGAGGGCCCAAAGCGTTGCTCCAGGTAGCGCTCGATGGCCAGGATACCCCCATGCCAGGCCCCCCAGACGACGAAAGTCCAGTTGGCTCCGTGCCACAGCCCACCCAACAGCATGGTCAGAAACAGGTTGATGTAGGTCCGGCGCACACCCTTGCGGTTGCCGCCCAGCGAGATGTACAGGTACTCACGCAGCCAGTTGGACAACGACATATGCCAACGCTTCCAGAACTCGGTGATCGACGCGGAGACGTACGGATCGTTGAAGTTCTCGGGAAAGATGAACCCGATCATCAGCGCCAGGCCGATGGCCATGGTGGAGTAGCCGCTGAAATCGAAGAACAGCTGGATGGTGTAGGCGATGGCGCCCACCCAGGCGTCGCCGGCGGTGGGGGCCTGCAAGGCGAAGGCCGCGTCCGCCAAGGGCGCGACGACGTCGGCAATCAGCACCTTCTGGCAAAACCCCAGCATGAACAAGGCGCAGCCGCGCGCGAAACGGCTGGGCGAGTGCACGCGCGAACGAAACTGCTCGGCCAGCAGGTGGTAGCGCAACACCGGGCCGGCAACCAGGTGCGGAAACAGCGCGATGAACGCGGCGAAGTCGATCAGGTCGCGCGCCGGGGGTGCCTCGCGCCGGTAAATATCGACCAGGTAGCTGATGGCGTGAAAGATGTAGAACGACAAGCCGATCGGCAGCAGCACGCGCATGAACTCGATCGGCTGCAGCCCGACGGACGCCAGCACGACGTTCAGGCTGTCCATGCCGAAATTGGCGTACTTGAAGTACCCCAGGGTCAGCAGGTTCAGCGTGACGCCAATGGACAGCAGGGTCTTGCGCCGGGCCGCGTCGGGTTGGTTGTCGATGGCGATGGCAAACCAGTAGCTGCCCACCGTGACGCCCACCAGCAAGGCCAGGAAATCGGGTCGCCACCAGGCGTAGAACGCATAGCTGAACAACAGGATCAGCGCCGACTTCCCACGCCACGGCGTCAGGTAGTAGCACAGCAGAAACAGCGGAAGAAATGCAAATAGAAATATGTTTGAACTGAAAACCATGGAGACTCCTCCGCCCAGGAGCCCCACCAGGCCCCATCCGAAACCGCCCCGACCGATCGGCCTCAAGCCGCCGCGGGATCGGCTTCACCCTCATTTCACGACCCACACCCCAGGCCGCATCCACTGCACGTTTCGTTCCCTCCTACATCCAGGGGCCCACCGGCGGCCAGCCGATCATTGCGCCCAACAAAACGATCGACCAGCACATAGCTGTCGTACCCCAGTGCAAAAAACGCCGTCCCACGCACGCCCTGGTCCATCAGAAACCGATGTTTGCGGTCCAGATCGGCCGGGCCTTCGAACCACCCGGTCACCCACTGGCCGTCCGGCTTCTGGTATTCGTAGAACGACGAGGCGATGTAGGGGTCACGGCCGCAGCCGTGCTGCTTGATCTTGTCGCGCACGTTGTCGGTGGGTTTGTTGCCAGGACGCTGCAGCTGGGGAGCCAGGGTGACGACTTCCCCTGGACCAGAAGTCTGCGCGTACAGGCCGCGCTGGCGCATGGACCACTGGTAGCCGTACAGCGGGTACCCCATCAGGATGCGCTTTTTGTCCAGCCCCAGCCGCGCCGCCTCGGTCAGGGCCTTGCCCCAGGTCATGCGCCACGGTCCCGTCAGGGGCGCTATCGGGCCCGACGTGGGGCTGCCTTGCCAGTGCGCATCGTAGCCCTGCAGCACCGCGTAGCCGACGCGCCGCAGGCTGTCTCGGTCGTAAATCTGCTGCTCGGCACCGATCGGCAGAAACACCGACAGGACTCTCGGGGGCTTCATGGCGGCCAGCCGGTCCGCCAGCTCGGCGGTGAAACGCCGAAACGCCACCAGGGCGTTTTGATCCGGATGCTCGTAAATTTCAACGTCCAACTGCACGCCGCTCACGCCTGGATCGCTGGCCAGACGTTCGGCCACGCCCAGAAAACGGGCAATGGCCTCGGCGGAACGAAACAGGCTGTTGAAGTCCCCCAGATCGTGCAGGGTCAGCGTCAGGTCCAGCGGGATCCGATGTTGCTGCACCAGGGCACGCAACTCGGGAAACGCCCCCGGCCAGCCGTGCATGTCTCGAACGGAGCCGTCGCGTTCCATCCGAATTTCGAAGAACAGCACCCGTTCCATGCGGTTCAAGGGTGCGTTGATCCAGGCTTGCGGCACCCACCAGGCCACGTAACCCCAGGCCACCGGGCGTGTCTGTCCTGGGGGAGGTGGCGAGGCCACCTGCGTGCACGCGAGCAACCCCAGCAGCAGCAGCCCGGCCAGGCCATTCAGGAGTCGTCGCGCATTCAATCGCATAACCAATGGGTCGAAGGGTGAATGCGCTCGATCGTCGATCAGAGATCGGCGAGATCAATCAACCAGTCGGCCAAGTACTCGATGTCCAGTGAAGCCATGGCGGCGGGATCGTATTCGACCACGGGTTGCTCGCTGGCCAGCGCATGGGCCACCCGCGGGTCGCGGTGGACCGAGACCGGCGCCAGCGTGGCACCGTATTCGGTCGCCACGGCCGAGCGAACCTGGTGCCCCAGGCGCCCGTTCACGGGCATCTGGTTGATGATCGGGTGCGCGCCCAGGAACTGCGGTCGGTCGTGCGTGTACTCCTCGACCAGGGCCATCATCTGCGGCAACGTGGCGTAGGACGCGGCGTCGGCCAACCCACACACCAGCACCCGGTGCGCGGCATGCAGCGCTTGTCGCAGGTAGGGCGTGGGCCCAGGTGGGGTGTCGAGCAGGACGAAACGGAACTCCGAGCGCGGCAAGGCGGCCAAGCTCTGCGCCAGCCAGTCGGGGTGGTCGCGAAGAAAGGCGTGGAACTCGGGCAATTCCTCGGTGGTCAGGCGCCCGAAGGGAATGAAGTGCACCCCGAACGGACTTTCGAACATGGCGCTGCGCCGAATGCCTTCACGCGCCAGACCGCCCTCTTCCGTGGCCTCCAGTCCCAGGTGCAGACCCAGGGCGTTCTGCGGGTCCAGATCAATGGCCACCACGGAATGGCCGCGCCGCGCCAGCGCCACGGCAACGTTGGCGGTCAGCGTGGTCTTGCCACTGCCGCCCTTGCCCGATACGAATGAAATGATGTGCATGAACCTCCCTATTGTCGTTTTGTCTGCGTGCACCAAGGCAACCGGTGCTTCACCATGTGGCTACGGACTTACCCGCAGGGGCGAGGCCTGCTTCCGTGGCTCCGGATTCGTGCGTGCGGCTCTCAAGCAGCCGGGTTGTGGCAGGCCGCGTCTCGCTGGCCTGAAGCATGCGGGCGCGCGCCGCCACGTCGACGTCGGTGTACCGGGCCAGGTAACTGGCGAACAATTTGTCGTCGCCCTGCCGCGGAGAAAGCGAGAGCAAGGCCTGCCGCCAAGCCTGCCGTGCCTCCGGGCTGGCCACGCCGCGCTGGGTCAGGGAATCGAGCAGACGCACACCTTCGCGGCGCGAAGCTTCCCGATGGGTCAGATGCACGGCCAGCGCCTGCAGGTAGCGCGGGTCGTTGGGTTGGGCACGCACCAGTTGCTCCAGCTTCTGCCGGGTATCGCCCCAGCGCTCCTCGACGGCGGAACCGGATTTCAGTTCGGCGAGTGGATCAGTGGCTGCCGCTGCCCTGGCCGATGCGGACCGGTCTTCCGATCGCCCAGGACCGGTGGCGCTCGTGCGGGCGCGGACGGTATCCGGCGCCGGCGGCGCCTCGGCAGCGGCGGACTCGCGCGAAGAGGTTTTCGGCAGCGCTTCGCGGCGCTTGCTGGTGGTGGCCACTTGGTCGGATTCGGCTTTGCTGGCGCTGCCCTTTTTCTCCGCCGACCGCGCGGTCCTTTCGGGCTTGTCAGGTTCCTTGGGTGCCTGCGCCTGCCGCGAACGCGAGGGCGGTTCCGCCACCGGACGACTCACGGCCTCATCGGCGATCTTTCGAGCTGGTGACTGCGGTGCGGGTGCCGGCGCCGGGGAGTTGGCCGCCACCGCATTCGCGGCCCCAGATTGAGAAGGTGCCAGCGCGCGCTTCAAGGTATCCAGATCGGCAGGGGGCTTGGGTAGCCGCTGGGCGCGCTCAAGCAGCCCCCTGGCGGCGTCCAGCCGCCCCGCGCGGGCTTGGATCAGACCCAGTTGCACCAGCGCCATGGGGTGCTGGGGCCGCGTGGCCAGCAAGCGCGTCCAGACCTCGGCGGCCAAATCCTCACGCCCGCGCGTGACCCACTGCCGGGCCTCGGCGATCATCTGCTCGGTGGCCAGATCGTCGTCCAGGGCCCACCCGGGCAGCGCGCACAGCGCACCCCATAAGCACAAGCACACGCGTATCCGCCACCACTTCATCTGACAGCTCCGTCACCCCCCTTTGCGACGTGTGGTCACGCGCCGCAGGATGCGGTATATCGGCACCGACAGCAGCAGCACGGCCAACAGAGCCGCCACGGCCAGTAACCAGGGTTGATCCTGGAAGAACCAGCGTGCCCGCCGCTCCAGGGGCAATTCGCCAATGTAATACGTCGGGCCAACCTTGGCCTGGCGGATCAGCTTGTCATCGACCACGGCCATGTCACCCCGAAAGGACGATACGCGCTCGAAGTCGGTCAGCGCATTGCCCAGCTTGCGCAGGTCGGCGGCCCGGTCCGCGTACAGGAACACCACGCTGCGCTTGGCCTTGAGCGGCGATTCGATGCCCATGACGAGGGACAACTGAGCCGAATCGGAGAGATTGAGCACGGAGCCAGGATCGGCCACGTCGTCGATATCCTTTTGCTCCCAGCGGTACGTGGGTCGCCAGCTGCGCAGCGACTCGCGAACCCGACGTTCGCCGTTTTCGTGCGTGACCGGCAGGCGATCGGCCCATTGCTTCATCAAGCTCTGGCTGTCGCCAGAACCGATCACGATCAGGTCCCGATCGGCGAACTGCTCCAGCTCCGACGACGAGATGACGCGGTGACGCAAGGCGGGGTAGCCGGTGGACTCCCCCATGCGGCCCATTACGGCCAGATAAAGACTGGTCTCCTGGGCGTCGGCCCGTGCCGGCAGCACCACCGCCGTCTCGGACAGATCGGCCATCCGCGTGAAGGGGAAGCCCAGCTTGGCGAAGTACGCCAGGTTGGGCATGGCGGCGTAGTGTGGGAAGCCGCTGAAATCGATGGTCGACTCGGGGTCGACCGCGCCCATCAGGTTGTCAGGAGGCAAGTCACCGCAAATGCCCTCACGCACGATGTCGAAGGCGTAGGTCATCTGCAGTTGATCGCGCCCGGTCGCCACGTGCGGCGGCAGGTGCAGGGCCAGATCCCGGACCAGCGCGTCCCGTCCGGTCGAGAGCAACATCTTCGGATTGGTCGGATGGGGTTCCAGCTCGTTCAGCGGTACCGCGCCCAGGAAGTTGTTGTTGACCGCAAGGGACAGGCTGGAATTTTTCTGCGTGGGCAACCGCGTGGCGCGGTACTTCAGGTTCACCGGCACACCTTCCGTGCGCCAAGTGAACAGATCGGGCGGGACGCGGTAATTCATGCGCGCCACTTCCGGGAAGTAGCCCTGAACCCGTAGCTCCTCTGGCTTGACCAGTTCGCCAAACTTCATCGGGCGATCCAGCCGCACCCAAGCAGGCGCGTCGTAGGGCTTGCGCGGCGCCGCCTGCGTTTCCTTGGTGATATTGGCGCTGGTGCCGCCCAGCGTGCGGTGCGTGAGCACCAGGGCATGCGCGGCCCGCTGGAGTTCGGCCTCATTGGCGCCCGAAACCACCAGCAGCTTGGCCAAGGGGTTGTTCGGATGCTGCTGAATGGAGATGTTGGACGCGGCGCTGGAGCGGATCGGGCCGATCGACTCGCCACCTTTCAGGAACACGACCCCGTTGCCCTCGGGCAATTCACCCAAGCGCGCGGGGAACGTGGCGCCACGTGTTCCCGCCTCGGCACCGAACCACGACGCCACGGTGCCTGCCGCTTCCAGCGTGCCCAGCGAAGGAGCACTGGAAAACGCAAACGGCAGCATCAGGGCTTCGGCTTCCTGACGGTCGATAAAGGGTGCTGGAAGGTGTCGCAGATCGCCGATGGAGGACACCGGCGCCAAGGTCAACTCGAGCCGACTCAGATCGCTGACCGACAACCACAGGGAGGAGTGGTAAGGGTCCTCGCACTGGCGGGTGTAATGCCCGATGAACGACAACCGAAGCTCATTGAGCTCCTTGAACCAGCGGGGATTCAGGGCGATGTCTCGCACGTTGCCCAGGTTTTTGCCGGCCGGCAACCCCTCCACCGTCACGACCCGATCGTTCAGGGCAATGGCCAGGTGACTCAACTCCGGAATCAGGGCTGGCGAATAGTCGTAAGCCAGGCGCAAACGCGCGGACACCACCACTTCGTCGGCACGGACGGTCAGAAACAGGCTCCGGTGCCCTTCCACGCCCCGCAGTCGAATGGACGACCACGCCCCCAACTGCTTGAGCGACATGGACACCACGCGTTGCTGGCTTTGCGTGGTGGCGGCACCAGCCTCCGTACCCGCGTCCTTGCGCTCCACCCGCTCGGCCGAGGTGGCGGTCGCGCGCTGAGCCCAGACCGGCACCACCCCCATACCTGAAAGACTGGCCACCAGCACACCCACCACCGGCTTCCTGAGTGCGTGAAGAACAGAGAAAGGCTGTCTCATCTTCCCTTGATCCATGATATTTCCATTTGAGTTAAGCCCTACACCCGTGCAATCCACGCCCACCAACTGCGCAGGCGTCTCGCGGTGCGTTGCACCGTGCGTTGCACCCTCCCGGGGATCCACCAAAGGATTTGGGGTCCTGGCAGCCATGCCGGCCAATCCGGCGGCGGCCGCCGCAACTGCCGAGCCAGCTCGACACAGCGTTGCTCGAATTGATCATCGATCCGCAAGCGCACCTGTCGGGCGCGTGGATCCAGTTCCATCACCTGGGCATTGAGCATGCTCTCGGACACGTCGGGCAGCAACGCCAGCCGGACTCGCTGGCCACGCTCCAGCCTGGGATCGTCCGGCAGCGTCAACTCCAGGTTGCGTTGGGGAAAGTTAGTGGTCTCGCAAGCCATGGTCTTGCCACGGGCCAGTGTGAGCATGGCCGGCACGTGCAGGTGTCGTTGATCGCTCCAGCGCCTGAAACGCTGCTCCCAGTCGATTGCGAACATCGCCAAACCATGGAAGACCTGAAACCCGGCCCAAACCACGAAAAACGCCACCAGTGGCCATCCCGCCGCCGCGCCCCACAGGTGCCACAGACCGGCCAGCACGGCCAGGCCGTTGAGCCCGATCCAGGCGGTGCGCAGGCAGGCCTGACGACCTTCCTCGCCGGATGGGCGCAGCGCCTGTCGCAGCACGTCCGGAACGGCGCGCACCAGCCGACGCAAACCGGTGCGCAGCACCAGTCCGGCGCTGGCCAAAGCCACGTGGACAGCGGCACCGTTTTCGCGCAGTTCATGCCAGAACGAGTCGCGGTGCGAAACCCGCAGGCGCCGAACGGCGATGTAACCATGAACCACGTGCGACACCAGGTACGCCGCCAGCGCGACAAGCGAGGTGTCGATGACGTTCAGGCGAAACAACAGCTCCAACACCGGCACCGCCGCGACGATCAATCCGGCCACCGGAATGAAAATGCCAAGGGTGCGCCACAGCCCCTGCACGCCATCCCTGAAAACTCCAGCCTTGTCGCCGCCGGGATGGTCGATTCGCACCCAGGCTTCGTCTTCGGCCGGCAAGCGTTCGGCGGCCGAACCGCGGGAGGAACGCCCAACGCAGGCCACCGCCAGGCCTTCGTCAAGCAAGCGCTCGGCCAGCCCTTCCGCACGGCGCTCAGCACTCTCCAGATCCAGCAACGCGGCGCGCCGAATCATCGCCACCCCGCCCCCCTGCCAACGAGAATCGAAACGCGATTGAAGTCGGGGATGAAGCGTCGGAGCAATGGCATGCCCCGGAGTGTGAGTCAGCGCCAGCGCCATGTCGAAAAGCATCCAGGCACTGGCCGCGCGCAGGAAACCCGGCGCACAACGATCGTGCCCATCCAGCGTAACCAAGAAGGCGCCACGGCTGGCCGAGGCAGCCGCGATCAGCCAGTCCTCGTGACCCCGGTCGGCGGTGGGCGCCAGGTAGCCGCACCCCCAGCGCCGTGCCAGTTCGCGCACATCGGCGCGCTCCGCATCGTCGTACACGAATACGTGGGTTTTCTCAGCCGGCCAATCCAGCTCCAGAATCGAACGCAGACCCTGCTCCACCTCGCTCAGGGAGCATTCGCCGCACCGCAACACGAAATCCACCATCGGCCATTCCTGCCGGATGCTGGGCATCGCGCGCTGCGGATGTTCCAGCGGCCAGGCAGCGCGTAGCAGCAGCAGGGCGACCCATAGGCACAGGAACAGCTCCGCCACGCATTCCAACCAACCGATCCAATGCTCCACGCCCAGACCACGAGGAATCGTCGCCTCGAACCGCCACACAAAGTAACGCGCCGTGGCGATGAAGGACAAGACCAGGATCATCACGTTGGCCATGAACCCACGATGACGACTGAGGTAGATGGCCGTCACCAGCAGGGCCGCGGCGAACCACGCCTGCCCAGCAAGACTCAATTCCAAACCAATCACCGCCAACAACAGCAGCGAGGCGATCAGCATGGACAGGAGCGGCACGCCCGGCAGATCCCAGACCGACCAGCGCGCAAGACGCTGCCCGACAGGGCGGGCCGGTGGCTTGGTGAGCGCCACCGTCGGAACAGCCGGCGTCGCCAGCCCCCAACGGTCACGCCACAGCCAGAGAAGCCGCTCAAGCATCATGAGGCCAGTTGTCGCCACACCGCCGCCGCGAGACGGTCAAAGTCCTGGCTGGGTTGCCCGTGCGGCGCGTGCTGGGCCACCAAACTCTGGCATGCCAGCGCCTCGGCCACGGCCTCGTCCCGGTGCACGACGACGTACGCCGAGGCCTCTTCGAGCGAGGCCGTCATCGCCGCGGTCACATCCCGGCTGAGGCGCTCGGAGCGATCCACCTGGTTGATGACCTGCAGCACCGGGACACCGGGACGCACCACCAGCATGTCGGACAGATACTGCTCCAGATCGGTCATCGTCGCGTAGGAGCCTCCATCAGAGAGCAGCACGGTAACCACCATGTCGGCGTGATGCAGCACCTGACGCAGGTAGGCCGAATCTCCGGGGGCCGTGTCCACCACACACACCTCCGTGTCGGTGTCCGGGCGCTCCGTGGCCAGGCGGCCGAGCCAGTCGATATCGGACGTCAACAGTTGTTCGAACGCCTCACGCTCGCTCTCAGCAGCCCAGCCATACGGCAGATAGTCGACGCCAAGCTGCGTTTCCACCCGGGCGGACCAGGGCGAACGTCCCGTTACCGAGGCGCGACAAACACCGGTTTGATCCAGCTCCAACACCTGTCCGAAATGCCAACCCAGTCCATTTTGAGGATCCAGGTCCAAAACCGAAACCTGTCCGACCCCGGCCAGCCTGGTCAGACTGCCAGCCAGATTGGCCACCACCGTGGTCTTACCCACGCCGCCTTTTGGTGAAATGACACCCACGAGCTTCATCGCTTACCCAATCGACTCAAGAATCCGTGGCGCCGTGGCGCCTCCGAGGCAGGCTGCGGCTCCTGCGGGCGCGTCGAACGACGCAAACGCATGAAGACATCCTGCAGTTGATCCGACGCTTCCGGCACGCGACTTTCTTGCGCCGGTGGAATGCTCACGGCATCCGACTCCAATACCTCACCAAGCGGCCCCTGCTCCAAGCTTCGATCTCTAGAGAACAGCTGCTGCAGACCGCCCTGGTTCATCGCATCGGACGGGTTAGCCTTCGGCTTCACCTCGGTCCGAACCGAAGCACCGCCCCCTACCCCACCACTCCCGAAGGGCTCGTCCGCGCCAACCGGACGCCGCGCCTCCACTGTCGACTCCTGTGTCTCCACAGGAGGACTCACCACATGCTCGGGAGAGATGCTTGGCCGCCCCTCTCGATCGACATGAGGCTCCTGCGCCGGCACCAACGCTCGCGCTCGATCATCAGACTCGACCCGAGCCATATCCTGGACCGGTTCAGATTTCGCCGGCACAAACCCAGTCACCACCGGTTCCTCGCGCGGGGCCGATGCGACCATCTGGGTCACCGACTCTGGTGTCGCGAGGGGAAATTCGGAGGCCGTTGCCGGCAACGGCCTCCGCGCCGCCAGATGCCGAGGCTCCACCGTCCGGGTGGGAAGAGGCGCGTCCCTCTGCTCGGCAGGCGTAGGTTCGGCTGGAGCCCGCGCAACCGCATGCTGCGCGCGGAGTCCGCGCTTGGCCATCATCGCAAGCCCCGTCGCCATCCGAGTGGACTCCTCGGACACACGCGAGGACACGATGGTATTCGCTGGTTCACCCGACGAAACCGTCGGGGTGCGCCATGCTTGCGACTTGTCCTTTTCGGGCAGCGGTTGCACCGTCACGCCGTGGCGCGCGTTGACGGAGCGCAACAACGTCCATTCCGAATCTGAACCACCCGTGCCGGGCCCACCGAATTCCGACGCTGGCGCGTCATCGTTCCCCGCTCCCTGAGGAGCGCCAAATAAACCATATTCGTTCGAAGTACTCACCTACCTACCTCGGGTCGATTACTCAATATGTCAGCTGAAAGCGAAGCACGGCGCCATCGCCGATGGGCTGCTGAGCTCTCAGTGCGGCGGATTCGTCGGCCCCCAGACGTTTGAACACCCGCTCATAAAAACCCTCCAGCAAACCCACGCTCCACCCCAGAGACTCGACACCAAAAGCATCTGTCAGCGGCGCGCAGAAATGCGACACCTCCAGCCGCCCGCCGTCCTCCTTGATGTCCAACCAGCCCCAGTTCACCCGCATCCATAGGTCGTTGAGCAGTTCCACCAACTCCCGCAGTGTGCGAATGTCTTTTTCCGAGTCCATGACGTCGTCGGCCATTCGCCGACCCACCCGGGCAAACAGTTGGCGCAAGGTCTCGGCATCGGACTGCGCGCTGAGCTCCGCGCCCATCGCTGCCAAAACCGGCCCCCACTGCAGCGAAGACTGTTGAATCCGGAAATATTCCTTCAAATCCTCAACATTCATTGTCATGATTTTTTAATCTTCCCAAATATTGACATCGCAGACTGCGACAAAACAGCCAACTATTTCACATCAAAAGTCACTCGGTAACTGTAATCCCCCGGAGCGAGCGGCGGAAATTTCACCATGGTCCGGAAAGGGTCTAACCGAATGGTAATCGGATCGGTAATGCCCACTTTGGTACTTCTAATGGTCGATACCGCGTTCTTGAACGGCAACATCACAATCACGTTGGCCCGTTCAATCGGTTTACCACGTGTCACGGTAATATTCAAATCGATCCGCCGACCAGTCTGATCTACCCCGACTTTGAATCGTTCGCGTTCGCGCCACCAGGCCGCAACCTGACCGGCCTGTGCGTACCAGATATTCATATTGCGTTGCTTGAGATGCTGTAAATAGCTTGGCAACGCTTGCGCCAAGGGTGCATCCGCACCAAAATTTTGACTGTGCAAACTCAACCAACCCAAGGCCCCTGTATCTGCAGTCATATCAAAATCATCGATCAAGGCCTGACTGATTTGCTCCAAATCAAGCTTTTCCTTGTTGAAGTTGATGTCATCTCGCTGCGTTCTCGGTAATACGATCAATGCGTCCTCAGGTTTGATGTTTTCCATCTTGAAAACAAATGGCAACCTGCCTTCGGTGCTGTTTGGATCCGCTGCATGGTACCGGATACCCACCTTTTGAAGCAGGCGCTGGGTGGTGTCGTCATAACCTTCCAGCGGAGCACGGAAGCCCAGCACCTGCCGGATATCGGGCAACACCGACTGCAACTGCCCCTTCATGGTTTCAAGACGACGCTCTTGAACGGCTTCTGGCTGACCTTTGTAAGATTCGTGCACATCACCGTGGTAGCCGATTTCGTAGTCCCGCGCCAGTTCAGTCACGATTTCGGGATGCTGACGCGCCACTGAGGTCAACAGAAAGAAGGTCGCTGGGATGCCCTGCGGGCGCAGCTGCTCGACCAAACGCAACGCATTTGGAAAACCTTCTTCGGTATCCATCTCAATGACATTGGCCGCCTTCTTCCCTTCTGGCCAGGCGGCACGAACGACGGCAGGTTCGCGGCGAAGCCACTGCAACACATCATCGATCAACGGGTACATGGGCGCCGGATGCGACTCCCAGGTGGTTTCAGCAAATCCAAACACCACCGAGCGACCCGCCGTCGCGGAGCCTTCGGCATAAAGAACCGCACCTTCGGCACGCCGAGCCGAATCCACCACGCGAGCCCAGTTGGTGAAGCGACCCGCCACCATCTCGCCTCGCAGGCGCAGCAGGGGCTCCGAGGCCTTGCTCATCCAGATGCGTTGACCGGCCGGTTGTGTGTGCGACACCGGCGATTCGCCGTTCAGCACCAGCTGACGCTCCTCGTTGTCGGTCATTTCACCAACCACTTGAACGCCCAACTGCTCAAGAAACTGCCAACCCTGCCAATCTCCAGCGGCATTGCGTGCACCGGCCACCCACGTTGCCAACACCGAGCCACCCCGCGCACGAAAGCCATGGATACGGCTGCGGTCGGAATCACTCAGCGCTACCGTCGACGGCAGAATCAGAACACTGCCCGTGGCCTGATTCGGCAAGCTCCCCAGATCATCCACCTCGCGAAAACCACGCTTGCGCTCTGCGAAATAGGCTCGCCATGGATCCAGCACGACGTTGTAATTTCCACCAACCCGCGACATGTAATCTCGTGTCGATTTCGAAGCAAACAAATAAACAGTACCTTGAGAATCACTGAAGGCGACTGCGGCGCTGCTTCCAAACACCGGTATCCGCCACCCGAGCAGGGCCATCACCAGCACATAAACCAACGCCGGAATCGCAATTCCGAGTATGAAATACGAAGGTAAATAAATCCCGATACGCTGCGCCCAACGCGCACGAGCGGTTGGCAGACGTTCATCTTGGACAGCAGTCCGTGTCACTCAAGGAACCCTTCCGACGTTGGCGTTCGTGGCTGAGGAACATACCGAGTAAAGAAGATCGGTTCGCGCACAGCTGAAGCCTCGTCGCCCATCATTGGGTTGGATTTAGGCCTGCGTTTGTCACGCAATTTAAAAGCCGCATAGGCGGCAACCCCAATCAACACCGTGGCGATGGTGGTTGCCAGAATGACTGTCGCCAGAATAGAGAGCAAATCCATATCAGAGTTTTCCTTCTCGTTCCAACTTGCCCCAGGTCATGGATTGGCCTCGCCACTCCTCGATGGTGGCAAAAACCTTGGCGATATCAATGATCACGATATAAAACAATCTAAAAAACAATGAATGCAAGATCAATCCGGGATCTTCGTCTTCAATGATGACGCAATATCCCGCAGCCACCACATCGAGGATGGTCAGCTGCAGCCACCAATAAAACAGCAGGCTGATCAAACCATACTGCAAACTGGCGTAAATAAAGAATACGTTGGCCAGCACGTTGGTGAAAGGCCAGATCACGCCCTCGAACAGCATGTACCAGAGAATGAAAAAATTGACCCCGGCGCGTCCAGGCTGCCACAGAGCCCACCGGTGCTTGGTCGTGGCCTGCAGAATGCCGCGCGTCCAGCGGTAGCGCTGTTTGAGCAGATTCAACAGGCTGGTTGGCGTCTCGACCCAAGCCACGGCACGGTGCTCGTACACCACGTGCCAGCCGCGCATCAGCATCTTCAGCGTCAGGTCGCAATCCTCGGCGAAGGTATCGTGGTCGTAACCACCCACCTCGCGCAGCACGGATTTTCTGAACATGCCCAGAGGGCCAGGGATGATGTTCACGGCCCGTACGAAACTCTGGGCCTTGCGTGCCATGGCCAAGCCTTCGACATATTCGAGGGCTTGAATCTTCGACCACAGGTTTTCGCGGTTCACCACCTTCACGTTGCCGGCCACCGCCCCGACGCGAGGATTGTCGAAATACGGCACGCACACGCGCAAGGTGTTGCGGGACAGCTTGGTATCCCCATCCATGTTGAGGATCAATTCACCCCGCGCGACCGCCATGCCCGTATTGAGCGCCTCGGCCTTGCCTCCATTGCGCTTGGTCAAAACCCTGACCGGGACACGCTGCGACTCCGCTGCCACCGCCATGGCCTTGTCGTAGGTGTCGTCCGTGGAGCCATCGTCCACAACGATGACCTCATAATTCGGGTAGTCCAGTTCGAGCAGGGACCGAAGAGCAGGTTGGATCACCACCCCCTCATTGAATGCCGGCACCACCAAGGACACCATGGGCAGTTGATCGTCCGGGCGAATATCCTGAGCGGCCTCAATGCGGCGCAGCGATTCTAGATGGTCGAGAAACGAATACACCATCAGGATCGCGTAGCGCACCAGCAAGATACCCAGGATGAACAGCAGGTACGTGGAGATGCTGGCCAGGATGGCGTTCTCGAAAAGAATCAGGTACGCGCCTTCATTGTTGCGCAGCGACTGAAAGCTCATGCCCGCCAGCAATGCCAAGCTGGCCAACAGCACAGCCAGAAGCACGTAGACTCGGATCCGTTTCAGTTCCACCGTCGCTCCAGGTACACCGAGAACGATTGGGCGCGGTAGGACCTGGAGTCACGCTGACTCTTCATGGCCCACAGGTTCATGCCCACCGCCCAGTCGTTGTTGACCCAGTAACGCCCGCCCGACGAGAAGCTCCAGCTGGGACCGGCTTCCCCAAAGAGTCGCCAGCCGTACTGCATCGAGGCGTAGAAACTCCAGTCCTCACTGCTCCACTCTCCCAACACACCGAGGTAACCCAAGCCGTAGCCACCATCCGAAGGCGACCAGTACCTGGGTGAGCTGAACTTGGCGTTGCGCATGTCGATGCCGATCAAGGGCTTGATGTTTGGCCCCAGCGGACGGAACGAAGGTACGTAGCGCACGCTGGCGGTCTGCACGTTGTTGCTGTCCGAGATACCGTAGGCATCGGCACGGAACGAGGCACTGCCGTACACGCCGTTGACGGTGGCACGCGCGCCGATGTGCCAGGCCCACAGATGGGCATCGATCGCCAAGGGATTGATGGCCATGCGGCCCCAGTTGACCCGCCCCGCCGTCACCCAGATGGGCATCTGCCCAAGACGCACAGTGCCATTGGCGTACGCGGAATGGTCGTCGACACTGACCTCTGCGCTGGGCTGGAAAGGAATGTCCAGCGCGGAATAACGCAAGGCCACCTCAGGCTGATTAATGCCAAAAGTCGGGTTCGTGTCCCGCACGCCGCTGCCTTCGATCTCCCAGATCCGAGCGCCGCCGGGCTCACGCCATTGATGGCTGATGCTGGCATACCGGCGCCGCACGTCATCGGAATCGTGGGTTCCACCGACCGTGACCCGGGTCCGCGCCCGCAGCTCGCGTTCCGTCAGACGCAAACCATTCATGGCCTCGGGGTTCTGCGGTTGCGTGGCCAGAACCTCCCGGTACAAGGGCGCTGCCAAATAGTCTTCGCCTTGCCAGCGGTGCATGTTCGCCAGACCGATGCGCGCGTCGTTGGCCCGCGGACCTGATAACAATTGGCTGTAGACGTCGTCGGCATCGTCAAGTCGACCCGTCCAGGCCAGCGCGTTGGCAATGCTCAGCTTGAGATCATCGTCGAGCTTTTCCTTCTTCATCAGCGCCAGGCCCTCTGTGCCCAGTGCGTAGTAGTCACCCTCCTGCCCCATGGTCACGAGCTGTTGCTGCTCGGGATTGCGGGAGGGGGTGCTTGGCGCGGCAGGTGCCCCAGGTGCCGCAGGCGTTTCGACGGGCGCGGGCGTAGACGGCACATAACGAAATGGCGCCAACGGAATAAGGTCCCCTGATGGCGTGCTGAGGCGCGGCTCCGACAAACTGGTTCCAGCCAAATCCGTCGTGGCGGTGAACACCGCCAGGGGGCGAAGCTGGTGCTCACGCAACACCCGCTGCAGCGCCCTCTGGCGCTTGGCGGCCTCGGCGGCTAACGGCGTGCCCTCGAGGGCCTCCAATTGGGCCCTGGCTTCCGCCACACGCCCCGAGCGCAGCAGATCGTCCGCCACCTGCAACCGCAGATCGTGATTCCAGGGCTGCTCGGTCAGTATCTTCAGCCCATGCGCGGCTTGCGACGCCTCGCCCGACACCAGCATGTCGGACGCAACGCGCTCCACCTGAGCGCTCACTGGCAGACACACCCACAGCGCGGTCACGCCGACCCAGGAGACGATTGCGCCAGCCGCCCTACCCGGCAGGCCGATTTCTCCTTTTTTTCCCTTGGAAGCCCGGGGATCCTTGTTGTTTGTCATCGCCATTTCAGCCCACGTTCATGTCCACACTCGATCCGAGCTGGCGTGCCGGGGGCAACGCGCCAGCTGCCGCTCCGCCGCGCCATCTCCATCGAAAAGCGAGAACAGATCGTGACAGCACTCCTCATGCCCCACTGGCCGGTTGCTCGTCGGCGCTCTGCTTGCTCCGGGTGGCCTTCGCGCTGACGCCACGCCGACGCCCCAGGCCTTCGTGTCCGCTGGCCCAGCCGCGCGGACGACCACTGCGCAACACCGACGCGTCGGCCGAAACCACCGCATGCGCTTCGGTCCGCACCGACGAATCCAACGCCATCGACGAACCTTCAGCATCTGCCGCGATGGGCCCCGTAGCCACTCCAGCCCCCACCGGCGGCGCCTGGGGAATCAGGCGAGACGCAGCCAGCAGGGTCTGCAGCAACCCAGGGTCCATTTGTGTCCAGGGGGCGGCCTCGTAGAGGCCCGAAGCGCGAGACGTCAACCGGAACTGACGCGCCAGCAGCGCTCCCTCCGGGGAGCGCCAATACTCGAAATTCAGAGCCAGTCCCTCACGCTCGGCATCGATACTGGCCACGCCGGTCAAGGTGTCCATGACGCTGTTGATGGCGGCGCTGGTCGATGCCTCCAGGTGAGTGAACACCATCAGGCAGGCCACCCGCCTGGCCCTGCACCAGGCCCCGATATCGTCCACCTGGGAGGAAATCGCCTCTTGGTCGTGCACGGCCAGCATGTCGTCGGCATTGTCGAACAACACCAGGCTGTCCTCCGGCACGCCGTGGTACTGCAGCTCCTCCAGCATCACCGGCATGCCGGAACGAAACGCTTTTTTCTGGAACTCGCCCTGCATCAGCAGAAAATGCACGCGATGGTCGGCCGCCAGCGCGGCCAGATCCATCCGCCCAGACTCTTCCATGCGCGCGATGAAGACCTCTGGCTGCCCGCGAAGCACGAAAGTGCAGGGAATGCCTCGCTGCACGGCATCCAGCACGCTGCCAACCAGCAACGGATACCGTGCGGACGAAGTCCCTGCCTTCAACGCATAGAGCCCCCCGAGGTAGAGGCCCCGGGCTTCTTCGGGCAATCCTGCAACGCCCAAATCTATGCGAACCGTCGAGTCTGCCAGTACCCGCGTATCCATATCGTACTCCCTAAGCTTCTCTAATATTATTAGCTGCGCATGTTACACGTATTAGCAATTCCCCGAACAACAATCTTGACAGCTCTCATGATGTTGCACCTCATGCAATTTATGTAACGCCAACCCTCTGTGAATATTTTTGTTTTAAGAGAATTTCTTGATCAAAGACGAACAAAGCGCTTGTCAATTCCCAGGTTACTCGCTATTGGCGGGCTCACACCACCCCCCGTATGAGCGATCAGAGGGCAAATACGTAGTTTTCACAAGGTAACAAAACAACACACCAGGCCACGGGTCACCCGTGGTAATGGTCGGCCCCTCGGCTGCACCGTGGCAACTTCATCATTCATCGGGCATTGACGTCAACGCACCCCAGGCCACTGCACCCGCACGCGCAAGCCCCCCAGGCCCGGACTCCGATCAATCACCAACCGCAGTCCGTGCAAACGGGCCACGTGCTGGACAATGGACCAGCCCAGACCGCTGCCACTGGCCGTACTGCCCACCTGCCGAAAAAAACGCTCACCCAGTCGGCCGATGGCGGCATCCGACAGGCCCGGGCCGGCATCTTCCACCGTCAACTCAATCCCCTTGCCGGCAGTCGGTGGCCGAATGCGTACCACCATCTTTTTCTCGTTTGGCCCGTAACGCAGCGCGTTGTCCAGCAGGTTGCGCACCAGCACCGCCAGCAGGGTTGCCCGCATGTGCACGGGCACGGGGTAGTCTGGCGCCACCAATTGAATGCGCTGAGCGCGCGTCAGTGCCATCGGGGCCAGTTCCGCCACCCGGTCCGCCACCACGGCGACGAGATCGACCGAGACCACCCCTTCGCCGCCACGCAAGGCCTCGCCGGCGACGTCGGCATCCAGCCGCGCCAGCAGCAGCAATTGGTCCATCAGGTGTGTGGCCCGGTCGCAGCCGGCAATGGTGGCGGCCAGCGCTTCGGCGCGTTGCTCGTCACTGGTTGCACCCTGCGCCACCTGGGCCTGCATGCGAATGGCGGCAATCGGGGTGCGCAACTCGTGCGCGGCGTCGGCGGTAAAACGGTGCTCGATTTCCATCTGCTCGGCCACGCGTCCAAACAGCGCGTTCAGCGCCTGCACCAGCGGGCGCACCTCGGGTGGCACGTCGCCCTCGGGCAAAGGATCGAGCGCCACTGGGCGACGCGCCGCCACGGTGTCGCGCAGCTGGCGCAGCGGCCGCAGCGCGCGCGGTACCGTCCAGGCGATGCCGATGGCCAGGAACGGCAGGGCCAGCAGCAATGGCAGCAATGCCCCGCGCAGACTGGCCAGCAGCACATGGCGGCGCGCGGAAACCTTCTCGCCCACGTGAATCACACCCCCGCCGGGGTCGCCAGCAGGCGCGACGCTGAACACGCGCCAGGCCGTGCCGCTCAGCAGCTGCGTGGACAAGCCCAGCGTGCCGGGTTGAGCCAGCATTGCCTCGGGCGCATCGGCCGAGCGCGCGCGCAAGCGTCCCCCTTGCCAGATCTGAAAAGCCACGCGCGACTGGTATTTGTGCATCAGGATCGCCGCCTGCCGCACGCTGTCCTGATCCGTCACGCGATTCTCGACGGCGCCGGATGCCAGCAATGCCGCCGCCTGGGCCAGGTGGGCATCCAGCAGCTCGTTCAGCTCATGGTCGGTCATGGTCCAGGAGATCGCCAGCGTGAAGCCCCACACGATGAGGGCAAAAGCCAGCACCGTGGTGGTCAGCCGCTGGCTGAGCGAGTACACGCGCAGCGTCATGACCAACCCGGGAGGGCGAGGCAGGAAGCGGCTGGCTCAGTGGGCCCGGTACGCCCGGCATCGTCGAGCATGGCGGGCACGCTCACATCGCCTCTCAGACCGGACGCCGCGCCACGTAGCCGACCCCACGCACCGTCTCGATCAGCGTGCTGCCCAGCTTGCGGCGCAGGTTGTGCACGTGGACCTCAATCGCGTTGCTGCTGACCTCGGTGCCCCAGCCGTACAGGTGCTTTTCCAGCTGTTCGCGCCCCAGCACCCGATCGGCGTTGAGCATGAACACGTGCAGCAGATCGAATTCACGCACCGACAGCTCGATCAGTTGCTCGTCCCGCCACACCTGCCGCGCGGCCTGGTCCAGCGTCACGTCACCCAGCGACAGCCGGGTCTGCGACTCGCCATGCGCGCGCCGCACCAGGGCGCGCAGGCGCGCGCTCAACTCGCCCAGATCGACCGGTTTGACGATGTAATCGTCGGCCCCGCCATCCAGGCCCCGAATGCGGGCATCGATGGCCTCGCGCGCGGTCAGGATCAGCACCGGGGTATGCAGCTTGCGGCCGCGCACGGCGGCCAGTGCATCCATGCCGTCCTGGCGCGGCAAGCCCAGATCCAGCACCGCGGCCGCGTACTGACCGGTCATCAATTCCCGTTCGGCGGCCACGCCGTCGCGGACCCAGTCGACGACGAAGCCATGTTGCCCCAGGCCGGCTTTCAAGCCCGAGCCCAACAGTTCGTCGTCTTCGGCCAGAAGGATGCGCATGATGTCAGTCCCGAGATGACGGCCCAGCAAGCAGGCAGCGAATGGCCCGATTGTCCCCGAGAACCCGCCATCTCCCTAACACCCCGTGCACACGCCTATGGCGCCGTCGCCAACTGGCGCAGCGCCTGCTCGAACACCTCGGGCGGCTGACCCCCGCTGATCAGGTGCCGGTCGTTGATGATCACCGCCGGCACCGAGTGGATGCCGGCATGGTGCCAGCGGCGCTCGGCCGCGCGCACCTCGCCAGCGTACTCGTCCCCAGCCAGGATGGCCTGGGCACGCACCACGTCCAGGCCAACCTGGGCCACCGCGGCCAGCAGCACATCGTCTTGCTCGACCGCTTCCGCCCGGCCATGGTAGGCCTGCAGCAACGCCTGTTTGAGGGCCAACTGGCGGCCCTCCCCCTCCAGCCCAGCCCAGTGCAGCAGCCGATGTGCGTTGAAGGTGTTGTAAATGCGCCCGCGCCCCTGCGGGTTGAACACGAAGCCGACGTCGGCGCCACGCTGGCGGATGGTCTCGCGGATCTGCGCCTGCTGCTCGGGCGTGGAGCCGTACTTGCGCGTCAGGTGTTCGCCAATGTCCTCGCCGCCCGGCGCCATGTCCGGGTTCAGCTCGAAAGGCTGGAAGTGCAGCGTGGCCTGCACCGCGTCCTGGCTGCGCATCAGCGCCTGGTTCAGCGATGCCAGTCCGATGGCGCACCAGGGACAGGCGACGTCGGAGACGAAATCAATCTTCATCGGGGTAGGCATGACAACTTCCTGTAACAAAAGTTCAGAGTCAGAGATAGATCCGCTGCAGCAGCCGGATCAGCTGCGCGCGCTCTTCGTCGTTCAGATCGGCGGTGGCGTCCACCTCGAGCTGGGCGGCGGCGGGCTCGGCTTGGCTCATCAGCCGCTCGCCCTCGGGCGTGAGCGACAGCCCCCAGGCCCGCCCGTCCGTCGGATGGGGTTGGCGCCGCACCAGCGCGCGCTCGTCCAGTCGTGCCATCAGGCGCACCAGATTGGGCGCCATCAGGTTCAGTTCATCGCAGATCGCACGCGCGGTGATGCCAGGGTTGTGCCGGATCAAGCTGAGCACCGAAAAATCCACCGGCTGCAGATCGAACACCTGCATGCGCTCCTTGAACAGGCCCAGGATCGACACACCGGCGCGGCGCGCGTTGTAGCCGACCAGGCCGCGCAGAAAGCCGCCATCCACGGCGGCGGCGCCCACCGCTCCTCGCGCCGTGCGTGTGTGCGTGCGCGCGGCTGCATCGCCATCCAGGGTGTTCCACATGGCTCGATTGTGCCAGCGGCCCCGCGCGGCGCGCTGGCGGCCAGCAATCAGCGGCAGCTGAAGTTGTCGGCGTTTTCCACGTCACCGCTGCCCTTGTACTGCGCCACTTGCGGGTAGGGGCACAGCGGGCGCGTGCGGGCGACGCCCCAGCTGGGAGGCACCTCGGTGTTGACCACGTTGGCGCCAACACCGCGGGCGCGGGCGGTGATGCGCTCGGGCGCCTGGCCTTGCTCGACCCAACTCACCAGCGCGGTGAGCGCGTCGAACTGGTCGGCGCTGGGGCCACCAGAACAATGGTTCATGCCGGGCACCAGGAACAGGCGGGCAAAGTCATCGGCGTGACTGTCGTTGGCCGCCGTCAGACGCTGGTACCAATCGACGGTGTCCGCGGCCGAGAAAATCGGGTCCGCCGCACCGTGGTACACCAGCACCTTGCCACCACGGTCCCGCACGACGGACAGGTCGGTTTCGTGCGGCGGCGTCATGAACGACCAGGGCGACTCGGTGTAGGTGGTGTCGGTGGCAAAGATCTTTTGGTAGCCCGCGTCCAGGTCGTAGCCCAACGCGAACTTCAGCCCGGTGGTGACCACGAAGTCGGCCTGCGTCCAAGGCGGCGAGTTGAAGATGAAGGCCACCGCGCCCGGATCGCGCTGGGTGGACTGGGCATAGTGCCACGACGCGTAGTTGCTGCCCGACACACCGGGGTCCCAGTAGAACTTGCTGTAGATGCCCTGGCCGCGAGGCGTCACCGCGCCAGCGAAGATCCGTGTCAACACATCCTTTTGGGCTGTGGTCAAGCAAGCGCCGTCGCGCGCTCCGGTACATGTCGGCACGTCGGTGGCGATGTTGAACGCCGCCTGACACGCGACCGGCGCCTGCACCATGCCGTCGCTCACACCGTCCAGAGCGTCACATTTGGCGGTAATGCGGCCACTCAAAAACGCCCATTCGGCGGGCGTGACCGCCGTGCTGATGTCAGGCTGCCCCGCATCCGCACCGCTGGCCACGGTGCCGCTGGCGATGCTGGCGTATTGCTGCACCTTGAACAGCTGCGCCACTGCCGCCTTGGGCAGGTGCATGCCGGGCGCGCCCGCCAACACACCATCGTATTGATCGCCGTAGCGCGCCGCCGCCACCAGCGCGTGGCGCCCACCATTGGAGCAACCACCGATGTACGAGCGGTCGGGCGTGCGGCCGTAGGCGGCCTTGATCAGGTTCTTGGCCATGGGCGTGAGCGAACCCACGGCGGCATAGCCATAGTCCAGCCGCGCCTGCGGATCGACGCCGAAAAACGGCGCGGGCGGCTGGTGCCCAGCGTCGGAGCTGATCACCGCGAAACCCATGGTCAGTGCGTTGGACACCGGGGAGCCTCCGCTGGTAGGCCCCGCCGCCGTGACCACGCTGCCGTCGATGCCGCCGTTGGCCTGGTAGAAGAAACGCCCGTTCCAGGCCGTGGGCAGGCGCATCTCGAAGCCGATGGCGTAGCTCTTGCCATCAACGGCGCTGGTGCGACGGTTCATCTCGCCCTTGACCAGGCAGTGCGCCGGCACGGTGGCCGCACCGGTGACGACGAGCCCGGCAGCGGCCACTTCGGTCGCCGAGCTGATGGTGGTGCCGGCCAGCACCGCGGTGCCCAGCTGCACGCAGGCCTGCAAGGTGCCAGGCTTGGCCGCGTCCAGCCGCGGCAGCTTGTCGGAATCTCCGCCGCAGGCGCTGAGCAGCAAGCCCAGCGCGGGGGCCAGGGCCCAAGCGAGGTGCGGTGGGCGCAAGGGTGTTCGTGTCATGTTGTCTCCTGAGGTGATGGGCCTTCGGCGCCCCGCAGTCTCGACCGCTTGGGACTGGAGTCGTCGCAGCGCGAATTTAGTTTCTTTTGATAATCAATTTGACTGGTGTTTACCCTTGATCTCCCAAGCTTCAGGCGCGCGGCGTCGTGGCGCGCACGACCGCGCACCGCCAGCAGGTGTCGGTGGGCCCCGTAGGGAGCGTTCAGTCGGTCAAGACGCGACGCAGCGCGGCGTCGAAGGCCCGTGGCGCCTCGAACTGCACCCAGTGCCCGGCGTCAGCAATCAGTTGCAGACCACGAAAGTCGCGTGCGGCGCGTGCCAGGGCCTCGCCCAGCTGGGGCAGTTGGCCGACGTACAGCACGTCGTGCTCGCCGTAGATGGCATGCACCGGGCACGGCACGCTGGCCAGACTGCGCACCAGGATGTCGGTGCGCGACAGGCGCCGGCGTGGCACACGGTCGCGCACCACGTTGGTGGCGTGCACCTCCAGGGCCAGGCCATCGATCAGGTCGGGGTCGTGCAGCATCAGCACGCCCAGGTTGTGGCGGTGCATCTCGGCCTGCGCCTGTGGCGTCTTCAGATGGCGCCAGGCCCGCAGTTCAATGGGCCGTTCCGGCGCCACGCCCATGGCCGGCGCGCCCACCACCACCAGCCGCCGGGCCAGCGCCGGGTGCTCGGCCAGCAGCATGCCGGCGGCCATGCCACCAAAGGAAAACCCCACCAAATCCACCGCCTGCCCGGCCGCCAGCTCGCCCAGACTGGCGGCCAGCGGCGCCAGCATGGCGTCGGCGTCGTGCCCCTGCGCCAAGGGCGCCGAATCGCCAAATCCCGGCAGGTCGGCGGCCAGCACGCGCCGCCCCGCGTCCAGCAACGGGACGATGTTCAGCACCCAGTGCGTCCAGGAGCCGCTGCCGCCATGCAACAGCACCACCGGCGGGGCACCGGGTATCGCCTCGCGCTCGGGCGCCCAGGCGTGCCAGGCCACGCCGTGCCCGGTGTCCAGACGGCGGCCGCGCCCCAGGCGCTCGCGCACGGCCAGCGGCAGCAAGGAAGGGACGCCGGAAATCGGCTGTTCGGTCATGTTCGTCTCTCACTCATCGTTCAGCACCGCCGACCAGCGATCGTCCCAGTCGCCGCGCCGTTGGCCGTCCAGCGCGCGCCGGTCGCGCTTGGTGGGGCGCCCCTGGGCGATGGCGTGCGCGGGCTCGGGCGACAGACGCCGAGCCAGCGCCGCCTGTTCGCGCGCGGCGATGCTCTCGGCGGTTTCCGCGTACAACTGCTGGGCCACCGGCGCCGGGCCGCGCTGCGCGCTCAGGCCCCGCACCACCACCTCGCGCGCCACCTCGCCCTGGCGCAGGCTGACTGCGTCGCCCGGCTTGATCTCGCGCGCCGGCTTCACGGTCTGCCCGGCCACCTGCACCCGGCCGCGCTCAATGGCCTCCACGGCCAGCGCCCGGGTTTTGTAAAAGCGCGCCGCCCACAGCCACTTGTCAATACGTTGTCGATCTCGCTGCTCAGCCATTGCTAGACATTCTGCCGTGTGACGTGGATACGTGTTTTCCCTGAACGGCAAATGCACGCAAGACCGGGCGACTGAGGGATGATGGTGGGTTGGATTTTTTTCTTCCACTCGGCCGTTTTTCCATCAGGAGAGCCTTTTCATGCGTCGTGACCTATTTCTCAAGTCCCTGGCCGCGTTGGCCGCCGCGGGTGCCCTGCCCCAGGCCTGGGCCCAAGCCGGCGCCAACCTGAAGATGCTGATCCCGGCCAACCCCGGCGGCGGCTGGGACACCACCGGCCGCGCCCTGGGCAAGGCCCTGCTCGACGCCAAGCAAGCCGCCACCGTGGTCTACGAGAACAAGGGCGGCGCCTCCGGCGCCTTGGGCCTGGCGCCCTTCCTGGCCAGCGCCAAGGGCGATGCCAACCAGATGATCATGACCGGCACCACCATGGTCGGTGGCCTGATCGGCAGCCGCTCGCCGCTGAACCTGATGTCGGCCACGCCGCTGGCGCGCCTGACCACCGAATACGCCGTCTACGTGCTGCCCGCCAACTCGCCCTTCAAGACCATGAAGGACGTGATCGAGCAGCTCAAGAAAGACCCCGGCAGCGTCAAGTGGGGCGGCGGCTCGCGCGGTTCCACCGAGCACATCGCCGCCGCCATGATCGCGCGCGAGGTGGGCGTGGACCCAAGCAAGATCAACTACGTGGCCTTCCGCGGCGGCGGCGAGGCCACGGCCGCCATCCTGGGGGGCAACGTCACCGTGGGCGGCTCGGGCTACAGCGAGTTCGCCGAGTACATCAACACCGGCAAGATGAAACCCATCGCCGCCACCTCGCCACAGCGCCTGGCCGGCGTCAAGGACACGCCCACCCTGAAGGAGCTGGGCATCAACGTCGAGATCGGCAACTGGCGCGGCGTGTTCGGCGGCCCCGGCATCACCCCGGCCCAGCGCAAGACCCTGACCGACGCCATCGTCGCCGCGACCAAGGCCCCGTCGTGGCTGGAAGCGCTGAAGAAAAACGACTGGAGCCCGGCCGTGCTGACCGGCGACGACTTCACCAAGTTCGTCGACAACGAATTCGCCAGCCTGCGCGCGGTCATGGTCAAGTCCGGCATGATTCAAGGCTAAAACCCATTCATGCCGTTTTGTACATTAGGCCAGATGCTACAAAATTAAAAGCAATCAGCACATGCCGCCGCCCGCTGGCGCTGGCGGCACGTGCGCCCCGAGGAGGACCGCATGACGAGTCCGCAACCCAATCTGCCCCCCGAACTGCGCCCTGATCACCCAGCGCCCGCCCACCCTTCGCGCAAGACGCTGCTGTGGGAAACCCTGGTCAGCGGCGCCGTGATCGCCGTCGGCGCCGCCATGGCCTACGGCGCCAAGGACATCCCGTCCGAAGCCGGCTATGGCGGCGTCGGCGCCAATTTTCTGCCCTGGATGGTGGCCATCGCGCTGATGGTCTGCGGCGCGCTGCTGCTGCGCGAGGCGCGCACCGGCGGCTACCGCAACATGGAGGAAGCCGAAGGCGATGAGCGCCCCGACTGGATGGGCTTCGTCTGGGTGTCGGCCGGCCTGCTGCTGAACGCGGCGCTGATCGAGCACATCGGCTTCATCCTGAGTTGCGCGCTCACCTACGTGCTGGCGGTGCAGGGCTTGAAGCGCGCCTTCGGCAAGCCGCACGACACCTGGCTGACCGACACCATCGCCGGCGTGGTGCTGGCGGCCCCGGTGTTCTGGCTGTTCACCAAGTTCCTGGCCATCAACCTGCCGGGCCTCACGGCCTCGGGCTGGATCTGAAACAGAAAGGCGCGCCATGGATACCGTCAGCCTCCTGATGCAGGGTTTTTCGACCGCCCTCACTTTAAGCAACCTCCTGTGGGCGCTGTTCGGCTGCGCCCTGGGCACCGCCGTCGGCGTGCTGCCCGGCATCGGCCCGGCCACCACCGTGGCCATGCTGCTGCCCATCACCGCCAAGGTCGACATCACCGCCTCGATGATCTTCTTTGCCGGCATCTACTACGGCGCCATGTACGGCGGCTCGACCACCTCCATCCTGCTGAACACGCCCGGCGAAACCGCCAGCATGGTCACCGCGATGGAAGGCAACAAGATGGCCAAGAACGGCCGCGCCGGCGCCGCGCTGGCCACGGCGGCCATCGGCTCCTTCGTGGCCGGCAGCATCGCCACCGTGGTGGTCACCTTGTTCGCGCCGGTGGTGGCCGATTACGCCGTCAAGCTGGGCCCGCCGGAGTATTTTTTGCTGATGGTGCTGGCCTTCACCACCGTCAGCGCGGTGCTGGGCAAAAGCACGGTGCGCGGCCTCACGGCCTTGTTCATCGGCCTGGCGGTGGGCCTGATCGGCATGGACCAGATCAGCGGCCAGCCGCGCTACACCGGCGGCAAGGCCGAATTTCTGGACGGTATCGAGATCGTGCTGGTGGCTGTCGGCCTGTTCGCCGTGGCCGAGGTGCTGCACGCGGTGCTGTTCGAAGGCAAGATCGTCGAGACGCAGAACACCCTCACCCGCGTGCACATGAGCGCGCGCGACTGGCGCCGCAGCGTACCGGCCTGGCTGCGCGGGGCCGCCATCGGCTCGCCCTTTGGCTGCATCCCGGCCGGCGGCACCGAGATCCCCACCTTCCTCAGCTACGCCACCGAGAAAAAACTGGCCAAGGGCGAAGACCAGGCCGAGTTCGGCACCACCGGCGCCATCGAGGGCGTGGCCGGCCCCGAAGCGGCCAACAACGCGACGGTGACCACGGCGCTGATCCCGCTGCTGACGCTGGGCATTCCCACCAGCAACACCACGGCCATCCTGCTGGGCGCGTTCCAGAACTACGGCATCCAGCCCGGGCCGCAACTGTTCGCCACCTCGGCCGCGCTGGTGTGGGCGCTGATCGCGTCGCTGTACATCGGCAACGTGATGCTGCTGGTGCTGAACCTGCCCATGGTCGGCCTGTGGGTCAAGCTGCTGAAAATCCCCAAGCCGCAGCTGTACGCCGGCATCCTGATCTTCGCCACCGTGGGCGCCTACGGCATGCGGCAAAGCACGTTCGACCTGTTCCTGCTCTACGTCATCGGCGCCATCGGCGTGGTGATGCGGCGCTTCGACTTCCCCACCGCGCCGGTGGTGGTCGGCATGATCCTGGGCCCCCTGGCCGAGGCGCAACTGCGCAACGCCATGTCGATCGGCGAAGGCAAGTGGACGGTGTTTGTCGACCGGCCCGTGTCCATCTTCCTGATCCTCGTGATCGCCGCCGTGCTGGTGCTGCCCCGCTTGATGAAGCGCCGGGCCGCCGCGCAAGCCTGAAGCCCCTGGACACGGCGCGAGGGCTTAATCGCGCCGCTGTCCCAGGAGGGGGCCCCCCGACCCCAGCTCCGGCGTGCCGCCAGGGTTTGATCTCATCCCGGGTTTTCCCTGGGCGCGCGCCGGCGTTCGCCCACCTACCATCGCGTCCGGTCCAACCCGCCCCCAACCAGGTACGCCATGGAAAATTCGTCGCGCCGCCGGCCCTCGTGGGCCCATCACCTCTCCCGGATGGCGCTTGCGCTCGGCGCGACGCTGGCGCTCGGCGTCACGCCGCTGGCCACGGCGTCCACCTCGACCACCACGGTCCGGATTGGGCTGATCGGCCCCTTCACCGGTGGCTCGGCCGATTTCGGCAACTCGATGCGCAACGGCGTGGAGCTGGCGCTGGCCGAAATCAATGCGCTGGGCGGCTACGTCGGCCGGCAGATTGAACTGGTGGTGCGCGACGACCAAGGCGACCCCGAGCGCGCCAGGCGCATGTCCGAGCAGCTGATCGACGAAGGCGTGATCGCCGCCATCGGCTTTTGCAACACCGGCAACGCGCTGAAGTCGATGGACCTGTACCAAAAGGCCCGGGTGCCGTTGATCGTACCTTGCGCCACCGGCACGCCGATCACCACCACCTACCCGGCGGCGCAGAGCTACATCTTCCGCACCTCGGCCCGCGACAGCCTGCAGGTGCCCTTCGTGGTCAACGAGGCCGTGCACCGGGGCTGGACCAGGATCGCGGTGCTGGCCGACAACACCGGTTACGGCGAGGCGGGTCTGAAGGACCTGACCCGGGCGATGGAGGCGCACAAGCTCAAGCCGGTCTACGTCGGCCGCTTCGACATCGGCGTCAAGGACATGACCGACGCCGTCAGGCAAGCCCGCGACGCCGGCGCCCAGGCCTTGTTCACCCTCGCCGTGGGGCCAGAGAACGCCGTGATCGGCCGCGCCCGCGAGGCGTTGGGCTGGAAAGTGTCGCAAATCGGCCCCTGGGGCCTGACCTTCCCAAGCTACATCCAAAGCGCCAAGAGCGCGGCCGAGGGCACGCTGATGGCCATGACCTTCGTCGCCGAGCCGACCAACGAGCGCCGCTCCAGCTTTCTGTCCAACTACCGCCGCCACCACAAGACCGATCAGATTCCGGTCCCCATCGCCGCCGCCCAGGCCTACGACGCGCTGTACCTGCTGACCTACGCCATGCTCACGATCAAGCAGCCGGGCTTTGACGGCGCGGCGCTCAAGCGCGCCCTGGAAACCAACGACCGCCCCTATTACGGGGTGGTGGCCACCTACAAGAACGCCTTTTCAAGCAGCGACCACGACGCCATGACCGAGAACATGCTGTACCTGGGCACCGTCCGCAATGGCGTGGTCACCTTCGCCTACCCCGAAGACGCCAAGCGCAACTACAGCGTGCAGCGCAAGCTCACCGCGCAGGCGCCGCAGCCAGCGCCTGGGCGCTGACGGGCACGCGGCCAGCCGCACCCACCGGTGTGCCGACCGACGCGCCCTCCCCCCACGGCACCTGCCAGCCACCGCCCAGCGCCTGGATCAGGCCGACTGCCGCTTGCTGGCGCCGCACTTGCAGCTGCAGCAGACTGCGCCGCGCGCCCAAGGCGCTGGCCTGGGCGGTGACGACATCGGTGTACGAACTGAAGCCCGCCTGGTAGCGGTTCATCTGCTGCTGCTCGATGCGTTCGGCGGCCTGGGCGGCGGCGCGCACGTGCTCGCTCTGCTCGGCCAGCCGGGCCAGGGCATTGAGTTGGTCTTCCACCTCTTTCATCGCCGTCAGCGCGGCCTGGCGGTAGCGCGCCACCGCGGCGTCGCGCGCGGCCATCTGTTGCTCGACCCGCGCGCTGGTGGCACCCGCGTCGAACACGGTCTGCGCCACCGACAGCCCCAGCGACCACAGCAGCGCCGGGGCCGAGGCCACGTCGGCCAGGGTGGCGCCACCGCCGCCCAAGCTGGCGCTGAGCGACACGCTGGGAAAGTAGCCGGCGCGCGCCACGCCAATCTGCGCGTTGGCCGCCGCCACCGCGCGCTCGGCGCCGGCCACGTCGGGGCGGCGCAGCAACAGCGGCGCGGGCAGCTCGGCGGGCACCGCCGGCACGGCGTTGACCCAGGACGCCACCGGCAGGCTCAAGGCCGCCGGGGCCTCGCCCACCAGCAGGGCGATGGCGTGCGCGTAGTCGGCGCGGTTGCGCGCCAGCGACTCGCGCGTGGCCTGGGCGTTGCGCAGCGTGGACTCGGCCTGCAGGGTGTCGGTGCGCGGCGCCACGCCCACGTCGTAGCGGTTCTGCGTGATGCGGGCGCTGCGCTGGTAGCCGGTGATGATCTCGTCCATCAGCGCCAGTTCGGCGTCGGTCTCGCGCAGCGCCAGGTAGGCCGTGGCCAGACTGGCCTGGGCGCTCAGGCGCGCGCCGGCCAGATCGGCCTGGCTCAGCTGCACATTGGCCGACTGCGCGTTCACCGCGTCGCCGACCCGGCCCCACAGATCCGGCGCCCAACTGGCGTTCAGGTTGACGCTGGCCGAGCCGGTGGTGGCGCGCCCGTCCCCCCCGCTGCGTTGCTGGCCCAACTGGCCGCCCAGCTGCGGCCACAGCGCGGCCTGTTGCTGGCGCAGCAGGGCCTGGGCCTGGGCCACGTTGGCGGCGGCCAGTTTCAGGTTCTGGTTCTGGCGTTCGACGCGCGCCATCAACTCGGGCAGCAGCGGGTCGTCGAACAGCAGCCACCACTGGCCCTGCGACCAGGCCCGCGCCGCGTCGGCGCTCACCCAACCCGGGGCCGGGGCGGCGTTCTTCCAGGCCGCGGGCAACTGCATCGGCGCCATGGCGGTCTTGGGCGCCAGCGAGCAGGCGGACAGCGCGCAGACCATGGCCAGCGTGGCGATTTTGGGCCAAAAACCCAGGTGGTCGGCGCCGGATATCCCTGAGCAGCTATTAATTTGTGAGTATTCCATACACGGGATCAGGCGGCGGTGGCACGCGCCAATTGCGATTCGTTGACACGCCGGCGGCGCAGTTTGTCGAGCAGCACGTAGACCACGGGCGTGGTCAGCAAGGTCAGCAGCTGGCTGGCAATCAGGCCGCCGATGATGGTCACGCCCAGGGGCACGCGCAGCTCGGAGCCCTGACCAAAGCCGATGGCGAGCGGCAGCGCGCCCAGCATGGCGGCGATGGTGGTCATCATGATGGGGCGAAAACGCAGCAGGCAGGCTTCGCGCACGGCCTGCGTGGCCGTCAGGCCCCGGGCGCGCTCGGCGTCGAGCGCAAAGTCGATGATCAAAATGGCGTTCTTCTTGACGATGCCGATCAGCAGAAACACGCCAATCAGCGCCATGACGGAGAACTCCATGCGCAGCGCCAGCAAGGTCAGCACGGCGCCAAAGCCGGCGCTGGGCAGCGTGGTGAGCACCGTCAACGGGTGGATCAGGCTTTCGTACAGGATGCCCAGCACCAGGTAGATGACCACGATGGCGGCCACGATCAGCAGCGCCTGCTGCGACTGCTGCTTTTGCGCCTCGCCCGCCGCGCCCGAGAACTCGCCGCGCACGCTGTTGGGCATGCCAATGGCGTCCACCGCGTCCAGCACCGCCTCGCGCCCCTGCTCCAATGATGCACCCTCGGCCAGGTTGAACGACAGCGTGCTCGACAGCTCGCCGCCGTCGTGCGAGACCGCGGTGGGCACCGCCCGGTCGGAGAAACGCGCCAGCGCCGTCAGCGGCACCATGTTGGTCGGCGCGGTGGAGATCGGCTGTCCGCTGGAGCTGTTGCGCAGCGCCGGGTTGGCCAGGGCGGTGGTGCCGGTGGTGCTTGTCGTCCCGGTCGCGCGCGACGGCACGTACACATCCCGCAGCGCCACGGGCGCCTCGGCGTAGCGCGGCGCCCATTCCATCACCACGGCGTACTGGTTCAGATCGCTGTACATGGTGGCCACCTGGCGCTGGCCAAAGGCGTTGTACAGCGAGGCGTCCAGCGCGCTCATGGTCACGCCCAGGCGCGCGGCGCGGTCGCGGTCGACCTGCACAAAGGTCTCCACGCCGTTGTCGCTTTCGTCGTCGTCCACATCGGTCAGGCGCGCATCGCGCTTCATGGCGGCCGAGAGCTTGAGCACCCAGTTGCGCAGCTCGGCTGCGTTGTCGCCCTTCAGCGTGTACTGGTAGGTGCTGTTGCTGCTGCGCCCGCCCATGCGCAGCTCCTGCACCGGGTTCAGAAAGACCCGCATGCCGGTGATGCCCGAGAGCTGCGGGCGCAGCCGGTTGACCACGTCGCGCGTCTTCACGCCCGGCCGCTCGGCCGGAGGTTTGAGCGCCGCCGCCATGAAGCCGCCGCCCGCCGGCCCCCCGCCCGAAAAGCCCACCACCGTGGCGATGGCCGGGTCGGCGCGGACGATCTCCATCGCCCGGTCCAGCTTGTCGGCCAGGGCGCTGGACGAGATGCTCTGGTCGGTGCGGATGCCGGCAATCAGCTGGCCGTTGTCCTGGTCGGGGAAAAAGCCCTTGGTGATGGCCGAGAACAGGTACACGTTCAGCCCGATCACCACCCCCAGCACCGCCACCACCAGCCAGGGCCAGGCCAGCGCCCAGTCCAGCGCCGCCAGGTAGCCGCCCTGCAGACGCTGCTGCCAGCCCTGGGCGATGGCCCGCAGGCGCGTGCGCAGCCAGCCGGCGGCGGACTGGCGCGGCGCCTCCCCGTCCCCTGAGCGCAGCAGGCGCGCGCACAGCATGGGCGTGGTGGTGAGCGAGACCACCAGCGAGATCATCACCGCGATCGACAGCGTCATCGCGAACTCCTGGAACATGCGCCCCACCGCCCCGCCCATGAACAGCAGCGGGATGAACACCGCCACCAGCGAGATGCTGATGGTCAGCACCGTGAAGCCCACCTCGCGCGCGCCGCGCAACGCGGCCTGAAAGCGCGACTCGCCCGCCTCCAGGTGGCGCGAGATGTTCTCCAGCACCACGATGGCGTCGTCCACCACAAAGCCGGTGGCCACCGTCAGCGCCATCAAGGTCAGGTTGTTGATCGAGTAGCCCAGCGCGTACATGGCCGCAAACGTGCCCAGCAGCGACACCACCGTGGCCACCGCCGGGATCACCGCCGCGCGCAAGCTGCGCAGGAACAGGCCCACCACCAGCACCACCAGCAGCACGGCGATCACCAGCGTGATCTCCACCTCCAGCACCGAGCTGCGCACCGATCCGGTGCGGTCAATGGCTTTTTCCAGCGCAATGTCCTGCGGCAGCTGGGCGCGCATCTGCGGCAGCAGCGCGTCGATGGCGTTGGCGGTCTTGATCAGGTTGGCGCCCGGCTGCTGGGTGATGTTGACCACGATGGCCGGCTGGCCGTTGAACATGCCGCGCGTGCGCGAGTCCTGCACGCCGTCGCTCACCTCGGCCACGTCCTTGAGGCGCACGGCCTGCTGGCCCCGCATACCGATGATCAGGTTGCGGTAGTCCGCCGCGCGCAGCCCCGGCGGCGGCGTCAGCACCTGCAGCGCGCGGCCGTCGGCGACGCTGCCCACCTCCAGCGTGCCCTTGGGCCGGTTGGCGTTGTTGGCCTGCAGCGCCGCGCGCACGTCGTCGCCACTGATGCCCAGGTCGTTCAGCGCAAACGGGTTCAGCGCCACCCGCACCGCCGGCAGCGAGCCGCCGCCCAGGGTGACATCGCCCACGCCCTCGACCTGCAGCAGCCGCTGGCTGACGATGTTGCTCACGGCGTCGTAAATCTGCCCCGGCGTGCGCGACGTGGACGTGAGCGCCAGGATCATGAACGGCTGCGCCGCCGGGTTGGCCTTGCGGTAGGTGGGGTTGGTGCGCAGATCGGCCGGCAAGTCCACCCGCGCCGCGTTGATGGCGGCCTGCACGTCGCGCGCGGCGCTGTCGATGTTGCGATCGATGTCGAACTGCAGCACCACGCGCGACGAGCCGGTGCGGCTGTTGGAGCTCATCTCGTTGACGCCCGAGATGACGCCCAGCGTGCGCTCCAGCGGCGTGGCCACGGTGCGCGCCATATCGGCCGGGCTGGCCCCGGCCAGGTTGGCACTGACAAAGATGACCGGAAAGTCGACCGAAGGCAGCCGCGCCACGGGCAGCAGCAGGTAGGCGGCAATGCCCGACAGCGCCAGGCCGAGCGTGAGCAGGACGGTGGCGATGGGGCGTTGGATGAAGGGGCGTGAGAGGTTCATGCGCCACCTCTCGCTGGGCTTGTTGGGTGCGCCGCGCGCTGCCCTGCCCGACGAACCGTTCGAGCCGAGCTCACCACCGTTCGGGTTGAGCTTGTCGAAGCCCTGTCCCAATAGACCGGTTCGCGCTCAAGGTGGCGCGGTATGCCGGGAAGTGCGCCCGGCGGCGCAGTCCCTTTCTTTGCTTCGCCAAAGAAAGGAACCAAAGAAAGGCGACCCCACTGGCCGTGTCCCCTGCGCTGCGCTCCGGGGCAGCCTGCGATGCTCAGGCCTGGGGCGGCGCTGCGGAACTCGCTGCGCGCCTGCGGCGCTTCGCTCAAACAACCGCAGCGAGTCAGTCCACAAAGCCTGGGCATGCTGCGCTGCCCAGGCCCGCCCCAGCCCTTGCGCTTCTCGGCACGGCCAGAGGGGATCTCGGGAACAACACGGGCCATCGCTGCGCTCGGCCTCGAAATCCGGGTTTCAGCCCAAGGCCGAGCGCAGCGATGACCCGTGCGTTCCCCCACACCCTTCTGTCTGCGCCGAGGCGCGCAGTGGGCGGGGTGAGCGGGTGCGCCGCAGGACGCGCACGCTGCGTGATCTGACTCGCCGCAGCTGTTTGAACGTAGCGCTGCAAGCGCGCAGTGAGTTCTGCGGCGCACCCCGCCCGCGAGCACCGCAGGTTGCCCGCAGCGAAGCGCAGGGTCGCTGACAGCAGGGTCGCCTTTTCTTTGCCTACTTTCTTTTGGCGACGCAAAAGAAAGTAGGTGCGCCGCCGGGCGCACATCCCGGCCAGCAGGCGCATCCAACACAACACCAACACCAACAACCCAAGGCTTCGACAAGCTCAGCCCGAACGGCGAATGCAAAAGGCCCCAGCGGCCCAGAGCCCCCTCAGCGTGCATGCTCCACCTCTGAAACACCCGCCACCGGCCCCTGCTCCCCAAACCTGCGCCCCAACCTGTCAAACCACAGGTAGATCACCGGCGTGGTGAACAAGGTCAGCAACTGGCTCAGCACCAGGCCGCCAAAAATCGCCAGACCCAGCGGCCGCCGCAGCTCGGCCCCGTCGCCATACGCCAGCATCAGCGGAATCGCCGCGGCCAGCGCCGCCAGCGTGGTCATCAGAATGGGGCGAAAGCGCAGCAGCGCCGCCTGGTGGATGGCCTCCTGCGGTGACTTGCCCTGCCCGCGCTCGGCTTCGATCGCGAAGTCAATCATCATGATCGCGTTCTTCTTCACGATGCCGATCAGCAGCACCAGGCCGATGATGCCCACCACGTCGAGCGCGTGGCCCGTGACCATCAGCGCCAGCAGCGCGCCGATGCCGGCCGAGGGCAGCGTGGACAAAATCGTCAGCGGGTGCACATAGCTCTCGTACAGCACGCCCAGCACGATGTACACGCACACCACCGCGGCCAGCATCAGCCACAGCTGGTTGGCCAGCGACTTCTCGTAGGCACCGGCAGCGCCGGTCATGCGCAGGCTCAGGGTGTCGGGCAGGCCTTCGGCGCGGGCGGCGTCCAGCACGGCCTGCACTGCGGCGCCCAGGCTCACGCCCGGCGCGGTGTCAAAGCCCACCGTCGCCGCCGGGTACTGCCCCACGCGCAGCACCTGCAGCGGCGCCGGCTCTTCCACCACCTCGGCAAAGCTCGACAGCGGCGTGGTGCCGCCGCCGCTGGTCTTGACCTGCAAGTCGCGCAGCGTGTGCAGCGTGGCGGCCTCGTCGCGCTGCGCCTCCAGAATCACGCGGTAGTGGTTGGTCTCGGTGAAGATGGTCGAGACAATGCGCTGGCCAAAGGCGTTGTAGAGCGTGTTGTCCAGGCTGCTGGCCGTCACGCCCAGGCGGGCCGCCGTGTCGCGGTCGATTTTGACCATGGCCGCCAGGCCGGTGGCACCAGCGTCGGTCGTGGGGTTGCGCACCTCGGGCACCTGCTGCAGGCGTTTGACCAGGCGCTGTGCCCAGTCGTTGACCAGGGTGGTGTCCACGCCTTCGATGTCAAAGCGGAACTCGGTTGGCCCGCTGGCCGAATCCACCGTCAAATCCTGCGTGGGCTGCAGGTACAGCTGCACGCCCGCCACGTGGTGCGCCACGGCATCGCGCAGGCGCTGCATGATGGCCGCCTCAGACTCATCGAACATGCCGCGCGGGCGCAGGTTCACCGTCAGCTTGCCGGCCGACAGCATGCTGTTGTTGTTGGCGTCCACCCCCACCACGGCGCTGACGGACTGCACCGCCGCATCGGCCAGCACGGTGCGCGCCGCCGCCTGCTGCAAGGCGGCCATGCGCTCGAACGACACGTCCGACGCCGCCTGCACCCGCCCCTGCAGCTGCCCCGTGCTCTGCGTGGGAAACAGCGACTTGGGGATGGCCCAGTACAGCAGCACCGTCAGCACCAGGGTGGCCAGCGCCACCAGCAGGGTGAAGGTCTGGCGCGCCAGCACCCATTGCAGGCCGCGGTCGTACTGGGCGACCAGGCCGTCCAGCCGCGCCTGCACCCAGCGGCCGAGGCGGCTGTGCACCTCGCTGAGCGGCTCCAGCCAACGCGCCGACATCATGGGCACCAGGGTCAGCGACACCAGGGCCGAGATCAAAATGGTGATCGCCAGCGTCACCGCAAACTCGCGGAACAGGCGGCCAATCACCTCCTGCATGAAGAGCAGCGGGATCAGCACCGCAATCAGCGACACCGTGAGCGAGATGATGGTGAAGCCGATCTCGCCCGCCCCCTCCATCGCCGCCTTGAACGGCGGCTTGCCCATTTCGCGGTGGCGCGAGATGTTCTCGATCATCACGATCGCGTCGTCCACCACAAAGCCTGTGGCAATCGTCAGCGCCATCAAACTCAGGTTGTTCAGCGAATAGCCCAGCAGATACATCGCCGCCACCGTGCCGATCAGCGAAATCGGCACCGCGATGCTGGCGATCAGCGTGGCGCGCAGGCTGTGCAAGAAGAAAAAGATCACCAGCACCACCATCACCACGGCCAGCAGCAGCTCCATCTGCACATGCTCCACCGACGAGCGGATGCCCAGCGTGCGGTCCGACAACACCTCCATGCGCACGCTTTGCGGCAGGCTGGCGCCCAGGCGCGGCAGCTCGCGCTGGATGGCGTCCACCGTCTGAATCACGTTCGCGCCCGGCTGGCGCTGCACGCTGACGATGATGGCCGGGTTCAACGCCGGCTGGGCGTTATTTTCAGATGTTTTGGGCGACATGTCGGCGCCCACATTGCGTGGTGCGCTATCATTTTTGATACCCGTCCAGGCGCCCAGGCGGTCGTTCTCGGCGCCCTGCACCACCCGCGCCACGTCCTTCAGGCGGATCGGCGCACCGTTTTGGTAGCCCACCACCAGCTCGCGGTACTGCTCGGCCGTCAGCAACTGGTCGTTGGCGTTGATCGTGTACTGGCGCTTGGGCCCGTCAAAACTGCCCTTGGCGCTGCTGACGTTGCCCGCGCTGATGGCGCTGCTCACCGCGTCCAGCCCCAGGCCCATGGCGCCCAGCGCGTCGGCATTGCTCTGCACCCGCACGGCAGGCCGCTGGCCGCCCGCCAGCGTCACCAGGCCCACCCCGCTGATCTGGCTGATCTTCAGCGCCAGCCGGGTGTTGACCATGTTCTGCACCTCGTTCAGCGGCAGGCTGTTGGAGGTGATGGCCAGTTGCAGCACCGGCGCATCCGCCGGGTTGACCTTGGCGTAGATCGGCGGCGCCGGCAAATCGGCCGGCAGCAGCGGCGTGGCCGCGTTGATGGCCGCCTGCACCTCCTGCTCGGCCGTGTCCATGCCTAAGTTCAGCGCGAACTGCAGCGTGACCACCGACACCCCCGCCCCGCTGACGCTGCCCATGCGCTCCAGCCCCGACATCTGGCCAAACTGCCGCTCCAGCGGCGCCGTCACCGTGCGGCTCATCACGTCCGGGCTGGCGCCCGGGTACAGCGTCTGCACCTGGATCGTCGGGTAATCCACCTGCGGCAGCGCCGCAATAGGCAGCATGCGCAAGCCCAGCAACCCCGCCAGCACGATGGCCAGCATGAACAGCGCCGTGGCGACGGGGCGCTGGATGAAGAGGCGGGAGAGGTTCATCGTGCCTCTCCCCAACGGCGGGCTGGCCCGTCCGCGCGCCATCCTTCACCACGCCGGACGTCGCAGCGCCACGCGGCAGGTTCTTGACAGGACCTAATAAAAGACCTATTTTTAGGTCTTTTAAAGGGTCTTGACATGTCACACCCCATCCACGCCAACATAGCCGCGAGCATCTCGGAGCTCAAGGCCAATCCCATGAAAGTCGTTGCCAGCGGTGGCGGCATGCCGATTGCCGTGCTCAATCGCAACGCCCCCGCGTTTTATTGTGTGCCGGCCGTCGCCTACGAGGCCATGATGGACCTGATCGACGACCAACAACTGCGCCGCCTGATCGAGCAGCGTGCCCACGAAGCAGCCGTCGCGGTCGAACTGGATGACCTATAAGCTTCAATTCAAGGTCTCCGCGCTCAAGGAATGGCACAAGCTGGACGCCACGGTTCGCCAGCAGTTCAAAAGCAAGCTGCGCGAGCGACTTGAGACGCCACGGGTGCCCTCCGCCGCCCTGCATGGATTGAAGGATGCATACAAGATCAAGCTCCGTCAGTCTGGTTATCGGTTGGTGTATCAAGTGGAAGACCACATCCTGGTCGTGACGGTCATCGCCGTGGGCAAGCGCGACCGAAACTGGGTGTACGAAACAGCGCTGGCACGGTTGAAGCCTTGAGGGGTCTGAACTGACCGCAGGCCGGGACCCACCGCCCTGCCGGGCCCAACGCGGGTCAAGGCGCCCAGTATGGCGAGCACCTTTTGCTGCACCTCCTGCTCGGCCGTGTCCATGCCCAGATTCAGCGCGAACTGCAGCGTGACCACCGACACCCCCGCCCCGCTGACGCTGCCCATGCGCTCCAGCCCCGACATCTGGCCAAACTGCCGCTCCAGCGGCGCTGTGACCGTGCGGCTCATCACATCCGGGCTGGCGCCCGGGTACAGCGTCTGCACCTGGATCGTCGGGTAATCCACCTGCGGCAGCGCCGCCACCGGCAGCATGCGCAAGCCCAGCAGCCCCGCCAGCACGATGGCCAGCATGAACAGCGCCGTGGCGACGGGGCGCTGGATGAAGAGGCGGGAGAGGTTCATGGGCTTGCTCTGCTCGCCGTAATCAACTGACCGACTTCGGATTAGCCCAACGAAACGCTTTTCGAAGCAACTCTAACTGCCGCGACAGTCGATCCCTCCCAGCGAGAAGATCGTTGTACACATTAGCCTCATCCAACGAATGAAAATATTCTGCATTATGGATATGAAACCATATCAACTCTCGAGCATAGGTTTGCAATTGAAAACAATAAAGCCGAGCGCGATCCGAATCTTCTCCAGCGTGAATATTTTTATTTCTATAATCTCTGAGATGCTCAAGCACTTGTCTATGATATTTATCATCGACAAAAAAAGCAGCGCATCTCTGAACAACTTTATCATAATCCGCATACACTGGGGACGCCAGTGATTCTACGGCGCCCCAAAGACGCACAAAAGCCGCATTTTGATCGGAATCATCCAATGCACGAACATAACGAAGAAGCGCAGATATTATTTTTTCACCATAACTGCATTGGGAGATTTTCTTATAAGCCCAACGACAATTTTTATTTACCACCTTCATATTTTTGAATTTATGAACTTTCGTCTCTTTGAATTCAGGCTCAAACCAAATTCCATTAGTTGCCCTATCTCCCTCTTCGGTATGAAGCGTATGCGCAGCGCCCAATCGAATGGCATTAATTGGCTTAAATTGCGCACCCCCGAAGCTATACTGCATCGAAACATTACCCATCAAACACCAAAGCGATCGCTGCAGATCCAATGCCTTAAAAGCTTTGCTAATCGCGCCGTCAGCGGATTTTGACTTGATTTTAATAGTAATGTTGCAATAACCATGAGGCGCAACCGAAATTTGCTCTCTATATTCAGACAATAATTGATTACGCGCCAATGAAAATTTTCGACGAAACCCCGTTCTCAAAAAATTTATATCCGCATCCAAAATCTTCACTCGCCTGGGAACATCACTCGAATCAATAGACATTGAAGTGAGCAAATAGTAAATCGACTCCTTACTTGCCAAAAGCCTATCAAATTCTTTATTAATTGCCACCAAAAAATCGGGGGACGTCAAATTTTCGCCCGCACCAAACAAACCTCGCCACACGAGCGCAGACGTATCAAAATCTTCAGCTGCCGCTGGAAAATTCAACATCGAACACAAAACAAGCACATCTGCTTGAACATTAAAATCAGAAAAAGAAACCCCGCCAGACGCATCGATATTTCGACTGCTACCTATTTTTTTTATTACCAATTCAGGCTGAAAGCGCTGTGAATTTTTCCACTTTATCGCCATTTAAGTTCACAGCCTTCCGCAGATATCAATGCAGCGCCAGCGGCTTGACCGAATTCACTGAAATCCAGGAAATCTCGTGACGCGTTGTTGGCGTCAGTGCGCACTACGCTGCTGCCTCCAAATTCCAAACTCACTGCCCCGCCTCCCGCGCCCTGCGCCTTTCCCTCAACTCCCGCAAATACGCGCCCCGCTCCTCAGGCGGCATGGCGAGCACTTTTTGCTGCACCTCAGGCGGCAGGCGGTCCCACCAGACGGGGCGGCTGGCGGGGTCGGCCAACGGGTCCGCACGGGGAGCGCTGGCGGCGGCGCCGGATGCTCCCGCAGTTACTCCTGAATTTGTAGCTACATCCTGTTTGTTCACGCCGACATCTGGCAATTTTTGCTGATCTTCTGCGCGGCTGCCTGCACCAGCGCCCGAGCCGCTGGCCGCTTCGCGCACAGGGACACTGCCGGGTGCGGTTGCGGGGGTGGGTGCGGGCACCGCCGCCGCACCGGGCGCGCTGGCGCCGCCGCGTGGCGGGCTGCTGGCGCCCGCCGGTCCCGATGCGCCACCCCGGGGGCCGCCGCCGGTCTGCACCTTGCCGCCGTCCTTGACCCGGTCGCCGCCTTCGGTGACGACGCGCTCGCCGGCTTGCACGCCTTTTTCGATCAGCACCTGCTCCACGGTGGCCAGGCCACGGGTAACGGGGCGCATGTGGGCCACGCGCTCGTCGTCCACCACGTAGACGTAGTCGCCCTGTGGGCCGGTGCGCACGGCGGTGACGGGCACCAGCACGCCGCTGGCGGTGCCCAATTGCAGGCGCACGTTGACGAACTGGTTGGGGAACAGGCGCCCCTCGCCATTGGCAAAGCGGGCCTTGGCCCGGACGGTGCCGGTGGCGGTGTTGATCTGGTTGTCCAGCGTGAGAAAGCTGCCTTCGCCCAGTTGCTGGCTGCGCTCGCGGTTCCAGACAGCCACGGGCAGCTTGCCGCCCTTTTGCGCCGCCAGCACGTCGGGCACGCGGTCTTGCGGCACGGCAAACACCACGTCGATGGGGTCCATCTGGGTGACGGTGGCGATGCCGGTGGCGCTGTTGGCGGTGACCAGGTTGCCGGGGTCGACCGCGCGCAGGCCAATGCGGCCGTCGATGGGCGAGCGGATGGTGGTGTAGCCCAGGTTGATCTGCGCGTTGCGCTCGGCGGCGCGGTCGGCCTCCAGCGTGCCCTCCAGCTGCTTGACCAGGGCGGCCTGGGTGTCGACATCCTGCCGGGCGATGGAGTCCTGCTTCCACAGCGTCTGGTAGCGCTGCAGGGTGACGCGGGCCACGGCCAGTTGGGCCTCGTCCTTGGCGCGCTGGCCCTTGGCCTGGTTCAGGGCCTGCTCGTAGCTGCGCGGGTCGATGCGGGCCAGCACCTGGCCCTTCTTGACGGCCTGGCCTTCGGTGAACAGCAGCTCGGTCAGCACGCCGCCGACCTGCGGCACCAGGGTGGCGGTGACGGCGGGGGTGACGGTGCCCAAGGCGTCGATCAGCACCGGCAACTGGCCCTGCTGCACGCGCGCCAGCCCCACGGTGACGCCGCCGCCCGCGCCGCCAAACCGGCCGCCGCCCGGACCGCCGGGGCCGCCCGCGGCGGCGCCGACCGGGGTCTTGGCGCGCTGCACCAGGTACCAGGCGCCACCCACCAAGCCGCCGATGAACAGCAGGGTCAACAGCCAGGCCGGCCAGCGGCGGCGCGGCGCGGCAGAGGGTTCGGGCAGAGCGGGACCTGGGGTGGAATCGGACATGGGCTGGGGCTTGGCGACTGGGGTGGCGCCCGGCCCCACGCAGGGCGAGGCTGGGCGCAACGTAACAATGCGCATCGTAGCCGCGCCGATCGAGGGCTCCGGCAACCGGCCGTTGAAGAAATGTAAAGTTGGCCGCCCGGCCCGTGTCGCGCCGGGAGGTTCAGCAGCCATGCGTCTTGATGATTTGATTTTTTCCCAGGGTTTTGGGGTGCGGCGCCTGTGCGCGGGCCTGATCGCGGCCGGGCGCGTGGCGGTGGACGGCAAGGTGCGGACCGATCCGGCCACGCCCATCGACGTGACCGCGCCGGGCCTGACGTTCAGCGTCGAGGGCACGCCGTGGCCGTACCAGCCGCGCGCCTACCTGATGCTGCACAAGCCGGCGGGTTACGAATGCTCGCAGCGGCCCAGCGCCTGGCCCAGCGTGCTGAGCCTGCTGCCGGCGCCGCTGCGCCAGCGCCCGACGTCGGGCAAGGTGGCCGGGGTGCAGCCGGTGGGCCGGCTCGACCAGGACACCACCGGCCTGCTGCTGTTGTCGGACGACGGCGCCTTCTTGCACCGCATGAGCTCGCCCAAGCGGCACGTGCCCAAGGTGTACGAGGCGCAGACCCGCCACCCGCTGGACGAGCGCCAGTTGGCGCGCCTGCGCGAAGGCGTGGTGCTGAACGACGACCCGCGGCCGGTGCGCGCCGCCGATTGCGCGGCCCTGGACAGCCACCGGCTCAGCCTGACCCTGACCGAGGGCAAGTACCACCAGGTCAAGCGCATGGTGGCGGCGGTGGGCAACCGGGTCGAAACGCTACACCGGGCGCGCATCGGCGGCCTGGTGCTGCCGGCGGATCTGGCGCCGGGGCAGTGGCGCTGGCTGGGTGCGCGGGAGTTGGAGCTGCTGGTGGGGGATTCGGGCGTTGGTTAGTGGTCTTTTGGGGCGGATGTCGGCGTCTAATCTTCCTGGGGTGCTATGGTTTTTGGGGGTTTCCAGGCTCTTGCAGTGTTGGATGTGACGCTGCGCGCCCGGGGGCTCGCGGAAGACATAATTTAGTGGTCTTTTAGAGCGCATGTCGGTGTCCAATCGTCCTGAGCTGCTATGGTTTTTGGGGGTTCCCAGGCGTTGAGGTGTTGGATGTGCGGCTGGCCGGGAAGTGCGCCCGGCCAGCAGGCGCATCCAACACAACACCAACACCAACACCAACACCAACAACCCAGAGCTTCGACCAGCTCAGCCCGAACGGCGAATGCAAAAGGCCCCAGCGGCCCAGAGCCCGAAAACCCAAGCAAGCAAGGACAAGCCCCTGCGCTACCATGCGCACTCTCTCAGCCCTCCCAAAGATCAGGAGACCCTTGTGACGATGAAACGCCGCGATTTCGCCCTGACCCTGCCAGCCCTGGCCGCCCTGCCGCACAGCGCGGTGCTGGCCCAATCGCGCCGCGACGCGCTGGTGCTGGGCATCACGCTGGAGCCCCCGGGCCTGGACCCCACGGCGGGCGCCGCGTCGGCCATCGCCGAGGTGGTGCTGTACAACCTGTTCGAGACGCTGACCAAGATCAACCCCGACGGCAGCGTCGGCCCGCTGCTG